>JBKOUV010000190.1:0-16683 GCA_046723555.1 Actinomycetota bacterium
GCGCGGCCCGGTGAGCCGGATCCCGACCGAGTCGTAGCCGCCGAACTGGCCGTAGGCGTAGAGGTCGTCGCCGATGGATCGGCCCGGCGTCGGGCCGACTCGGCCGGCCGCCGACGAGGCCGGGGACGATGCCGTGGTGACAGTGATCTCCGGCCAGGCGAACCCCTGGTAGGCCTCGTTCGGGACGGCGATCACCGCCTCGACCACGAGCTTGCCGTTCTCGAACCGGAACGACCGGTCCGGGCGCATCTGCGCCCCGCCCGTCTGACCGGGGGCGTAGACGTCGGCCATCCAGTGCTGGTTGTGCCGGAAGTGACCGGTCCGCGCCGCGCCCGAGAGCGAGGAGCGCTCAAGCGTCAGGTACCCGGGTCCCATCTCGGCCATCGAGGCACCCTGGTCGAAGTCGTCCACCCAGCTGTTCGCGCCGTTGACGAACGTGCTCGCCACCCCGGTGGCCAACGTGTCGCAGAGCATCGGCATCGCCGGCGGCAGGGCACCGATGGGAGTGTCCATCGGCACGTCACAGCCCATCGGCGGCATGGTCGTGGTCGTGGTCGTCGTCGTGGTGCTCGGGCCAGTGGTGGTCGTCGTCGAGTTCGGCTGCGTCGTTGTCGGCGCGGTGGTGGTCGTCGTGGACGATGTGCTCGTCGTCGTCGACGTGCTCACGCTCGTGACCTGGAACGTGGCCGCGTTGCGGTTCCAGTGTCGTACGGTCCCCCCGTCCACCCCGTAGACGCCGATCTGCACCGTGTACTGACCAACCGCCGTCGACGACGGCACCGCCCAGTCCCACTGGTACGTCCGGGTCTGTCCTCTGGCGAACTTCTGCTGGTCCCAAAATCGCTGCCCCACCATGTCATCGGCGGCGTCGTGCACCTCGACGTCGACGAGAACCGTCCGAGGTCCTGGTGCCGTGAGCGACGCCGCGATCGCGACCGTGCCGCCGGGGGCGACCTGCGCCGGGCTCACCTGTGCCGACGAGACCCACTTGCTGGCGGCCTCCGCCGAGGGCTCGGAGTGGCGCAGCGCGAGGGGCAGCAGCGCCGCCGCGATCATCGCCAGCAGGGCCGCCCACCAGGTGCGACGTGGGCGAGACGGGCGGTGACGGGTCCCCATGATGCAACTCCGTTCTCGCCCGTAATGGGACCGTAACCTGATTTGCCGTCGGTAAACATCTACCCCGTTACGGCGACAAAATGTCCGCAATCAGGGTTCACGCGTGCCCCGGATACGGCCGGCGCAAGACACTGCGGGCTGACCGGATGCGAATTCAGGTCGTCGGAACGGGTCGGGGATTGACGGCGACCCGATCCCAGTGGAACCGGACGACCCGGTTCGGGCCCTGGTACACCCAGTCGCTGAAGTACACGTAGACGGGGCTCTTGATGAAACGATCCGGAAGTCCGAACCCGGGCAGGGCGGTGTGCTGCATCAGCTTCCGCCCATTGGCGTAGAGGGTGATGCGGTGCTTCGTCAGCACCCAGCGGAACCGATCGCGGCAGTTGATGTCGGGGTCCGTGCCCCGGCACGTGCGCACGGCTCCGGGCGCCGCCCACTCGCCGCCGCCCCAGATGTTGAACTGCTTCGGCCGCGGGCAAGGCGACCCAGCTGGGGTCGAGCCGTCCTGGAACCAGGAGAGCTCGAACAAACGCCCGCACGGGAAACCCCGTTCGGAGTTGTCGTAGAACGCCTGGATGGGTCGGGCCCCCGTCAGCCGGATGCCGATCGTGTTGTAACCGCCGAACTGGCCGTAGGCGTAGAGGTCGTCGCCGATCGACCTCGCCGGCGTCGGGCCGTACCGCCGGCTCGCCGGCGAGCTCGCCGTCGTGACCGTGATCTCCGGCCAGGCGAAGCCCTCGTAGGCGTCGATGCTGGCGGCAACGTCCGTCACCACGACGAGCTTGCCCTTCCGGAAGCGGAACGACCGGTCCGGACGCATCTGGGTCCCGCCGACCTGGCCGTTCGTCGCCCACACGTCGGCCATCCAGTGGTTGTTGTGGCGGAACGTGCCGCTTCGACCGGTCTGCAGCGACGACTTCTCGAAGCGCACATAGCCCGGTCCGAGCTCGGCCATCGAGGCGTTGTGCTCGAAGTCGTCGATCCAGCTGTTCCGGCGATTGATGAAGGTTCCGCGCGCGCCCCTCATCAAGCGGTCGCAGAACATCGGCATAGCCGGCGGCAGCGCGCCGATCGGCGTCGCCATCGGCACGGTGGAACAGTCGGTGTACCGCCGCTGGATCGGGCTGGGGACGATCCGGAACGATGCGGCGCGGTTGTGCCGGTGCCGCAGGATCCCTTCGCGCAGGACGCCGATCGTGACGGCGTAGGTCCCGACCTGTCGCGCGGCGGGAATCGCCCAGGTGAATCGGTACTGCTTGCGTTCCCCGGCGGAGAAGGTCTGCCGGCGCCACCGCCGCAGGGCAACGTTGCGACCGTCGGAGTTCTGCACCATCACCCGGACGGTCACCGTGCGGTGTCGCGGCGCCCGGACCGAGGCGCGGATCACGATCGTGTTCCCCACGCGTACGCGGGCCCGCTCGACGCTGGCCGACGACACCCAGCTACTCGGGACCGCGGCGGACAGCTCGGAGTGCGACAGCGTGAACGGGGTGATCACGGCGGCCACGACGACCAACAACGAGGTCAGCCGGTTCCGGCGCGAGACATGGGCAAGTGGTGGGTTCACCGGCGAAGTCTCCGATCTAGGGATTGAACGCCGGGGAACCGTAACCTAAACCGGCTCTGGTGAAACTTCTCCCTCGTCCGCGAGTCGGCTGACCCGAGGAAATGGACGTGACGTACCGCGCGCCGCTCAGGCGATGACGGCGCGGGCTTCCTCACCCGGCAGCAAGGCCCAGGTCGTCTCGGGGGTTCCGTCGACGAGGTGGTCGACGAGCTCGACACCCATCATCACCGAGTGATCGGTGTTCCCGATCTCATACCGCCACGCGCCGAAGCGTCCTCGCGAGAAGACGTCGCGCTCGGCGAGCCACGGCTGGATCACCGCCAGCGCCGAGTCGCGGCCGAGCGTGGGCACGGGGTACGAGTACGGCACCTGCATCAGGTGCGTGCTGACGACCTTGTGTTCGACCTGCTCCGATGTGAGCAGCTCGCATGCAACCATCCCGTCGATCGTGCGCTGCACGACGGTGCCGGCATCCTCTGGCTTGTACTCGGACACCGAGACCTCGGCCAGCAGCGAGAAGTGGTCGGGACCCGGGGTCATCTGCGGGGAGTAGTTGGAGAGGTACGTCACCCGGTAGAACGGCGAATCCGAGCCGGGGAAGTACATCCAGCACTTCGTGCTCGGACATGGGTCGGCGACGCCGATGCCGACGAACAGCCCCGAGGTGTGCTTCAGATCGCCGGCCGCCTCATGCAGCTCGTCCGGGCAGTTCACGATGACCTTCGTCAGCTCGGTCAGTGGCATCGTCGTGACGAGCTGGTCGTAGCGCTCGGACGACCCGTCGGTGAATGTCACCACCTTCGCCGCCGTGTCGATCGAAGCGGCCTCCTTGTGGAACTGCACCGACTTCGGCAGGGACGCGGCGATGCGCTCGTAGAGCATGCCGGTGCCGAGCAGCGGGAACTTGAACAGGTTGTTCGGCCCCCAGCTGACGTCGTCACGATCCTCGATCTGGTTCTGCAGGATCCGGCGGATGTCGACCGTCGGCACGCGGTCGCCCTGCCAGGTGGTGCCCATCATGTCGAGTGGGTGCGCCCACACCTTGAAGTTGTACGGCCGCATGAAGTGCTCGGCGATGCCCTCGCCGAAGACCGACGTGATCCACTCGTCGAAGTTGCTGCGCTTGTCGTTGTCACGCGACTCGATGATCCCCATCACGCAGTCGAGGAAGACGTCGGGCGGGAGCCGGTGGATGTTGTTCTGGAAGGGGTAGGGCACGAACCGGCCGTAGATCCAGACCCACGCCTCGCGCATGTGCTGGTCGTAGTCGCCACGCAGCATGTTCTCGACGAGCTCGTCGAAGTACCGGTAGTGGCTGAACATGACGTGGCCACCGTGATCCCAGATGAACCCGTGGTCGTCGGTGACGCTCGATGCGAGACCACCCACGTGGTCGTCGCGCTCGAAGACGTCCCAGTCGGTGTGACCGAGCTCGGCCAGCCGATGAGCCGCACCGAGGCCGGTCGGTCCGGCCCCGAGGATCACGATCCGGCTCATGGTTGGGCCCGCCCGGCGGGCAGCTCGCCCGAGCTCGCCGTGGGATCGACGTACATCCTCGTCGCCCGGTCGACCTTGTACTCGAAGCTGCCCCGGATGCCCTTCAGCATGCCACGCACGTAATGGATCTCGGCGGGCTTGTCGCGACGAACGACGGTCTTCACCACCCACTTGGCGGTGTGGCCGACGAGACGGCGGGTCAGCAGCCACAGTGCATACGGGTCGCGGCAGCGGACGTGCTTGGTGTAGAACGCGCCGTCGCCGGTGCCGTACGCGGTCAGCAGCGCCGGCCAGTCCTCGGTCTCCCGACGGCCGTCGTGCCGCAAGGTGACGTCCGGTCGCAGCAGGATGACCCGCCCGTCCCGAAACGCGCGGTAGGCCAGGTCGAAATCCTGCGACGACCGCAGCGCACCGCCGCCACCGAGCACGGTGTCGAACCCGCCGATCGAGCGGAACAGCTGGCGGCGGGCGGCGAAGTTGGCGCCCATGCCGAAGACCTTGAACCCGTCCTTGCGGCTCAGCCGTTGCGGCGTGGCGATCTCCAGAACGGGCGTCTTCACCATGTCGTCAGACGTGGCACCGGCGGCGAGAACCTGGCCGTAGAGCAACTCCCCGTCGGGTTCCGCGGCGAACGCCTTGGCAATTGTCGACAGCCAGTCGGCCGCCACGATGCAGTCGTCATCGGTGAAGGCGAGGATCTCCCCCTCCGTGCGGCCGATCCCGTTGTTGTAGGCGCGAGAGAGGCCGGCCTCGTCGACGTGGACGTATCGCAATCGCGGGTCGGAGGCGGCGAGCGGCTCGACCACCTTCCGGGTGGCGTCGGTAGTGCTCTGGTCGATGACCGTCAGGTCGAACGACGGGTAGTCGTTCGACAGCACGCTCTTGACCGCGGTTCCGATCTTGTCGTCACGGTTCCGCGTACAGATCACCGCCGAGATGTGCTCGGTCGACACTTCCGCCCTCTCTTCCAATAGTCACCGACCACGGTCGGCGGGACACGAAATTGGCCTTGTCGACATCATGGATGCACCCACGACCAGCCGGTCGCAGATCGGCGGACCGAGGCCGGGGCCGAACGCTACCGACGCGCGGAGATGGCCGACAACCCGCTCGAACGACGCCATTCTCACGCTTGGTCCAGTTCGAGCACGGTGATCGAAGACGCCGGCAGGGTGAAGACGGGCGGTCCCTCGTGGACGTCGGCGACGATCCGGGACGGCTCGGCGGGTGAGTAGGTGAACTCGTGGATCGTCGAAAGGGGGTCGAAGCCGTCGATCTCCAGCGGCACGTCGAGATCGTTCTCCGGATCCTTGTTGATCAGCATCACGCGCAGGCGCCCGACGGTGTCGTCGAGGGCGGCGTAGGCACTGATCTGGTCGACGGCCGCAACCTCGGCCGGAACCACCCGTCCGCCGAAGCGCGAACCCCGGTCGTCGTAGTTGCCGTGCATCTTGAAGGCGAACCAGCCGGGGCTCCCGACAGGAGGGTTCCGCCAGTACGCCGCCGCGTACACCCCTTCGCGCCCGTAGATCCCGAGCGCGTCGGCGATCGCGAGGGCGCCGTTCATCGACGTGTCGGCGCCGAAGTTCCACTCCGAGATGAACAGCGGGGTGTCCGGGTAGGTCGCCTCGATCGTGCGCTCCAGTCGGGGGATGAGTTCGATCGGCGCCTCGATCCACGACTCGTCGACGTAATGGGGGTCCCACAGCGAGCGGGTGCTGCGCAGCCGCCGGGCGGACGTCTCCGGATCCGTCTTGTCGTTGTAGACGTCGCTCTGTGGGTAATAGTGGACGTCGACGACGTCGAGCGTCCGCTTGCCGTAGTCCTCGTCGTGGGCCCGCACGTTGCGGAGGAACCACGTGAGGTAGTCCTCGCCGCTTCCGTCGGCCGGACCTGGCGCGATGTCCCAGTAGTCGTACCAGCAGCACATCACCGGTCCGGTCAGCTCGGCGTCGGGCGCGGCCTCGCGGATCGCCGTCGCGTAGGTGAGGTACTTGTCGAGGATCTCCTCGTACGTCGGGCAGTCAGGATGGACGTCGTAGTGCGTCACCCCCCAGAGCTCGGGCTCGTTGTCCATCGCGATGAACCGGGGCCCATGCCCTTCGCCGACGACCCCGCCGATCCAATCGGCGACCATCTCCGGCGTGCTCTCGACGTTGGCGGTCTTGGGATCGGCGACCGGACCGTCGCCCGTGCAGTCACCGACGTCGGTCGCCGAGAGGCAATGGTCTCCGACCGGAAACGAACAGGTCGCCTGGTCGTCGTTCCTGGCCACCCATCCGAGCGTCGGCACCGCCACCCGGCTCTCTACCCCGGCCGTCGCGCTGACATCGAGGAAGTGGCGCAAGGCGTCACCCGAGTCACCGAAGTTCGTGTTCCGGAACTCGTAGTCGGAGCCGTTGTTCCAAGCGTGGCCGTTGACGTAGTTGTACCGGCTCGAGGGATTCCCTCCCCAGCTGTTCAGCTGGATGCCGGCGTCCGTCATCTCCTCGGCGGTCAGCGTGCTCGACACGCCAAGGATGAGCGGGCTGATGTCCTGACCGGGAGCGGTCACATCGATCCGCACCGCCAGGGCACCCTCGGCCGATGGCTCGGTCGACGGGACATCCGTGGACGCCACGCTCGTCGTTCCGGCATCGGCCTCCACGTCCGTCGACCCGGGGGAAGTCCCGGGCTCGTCGAACTGGATCGCCTGCTGGCTGGCGGAGGAGCACGCCGCGGCCACGAGCGTTCCGATGACGAGGCCACCAGCACCCCGAAGGCGGCGGGTCACAGCTGCACGGTCTCGAGTTGGCGGGTGTGGATGCGCGAGTCGGCCGCTCGGCGTCGTGTATCGGGCGCCCGGGCGAAGTCACCGCAGAGCGCGAACGCCACGGCGAGGAAGACCGTGCTCCGCACGTCCCACGCGATGTCGACGTAGGCGAACACGAGGAACATGACGACGTAGGCGACGCCCACGAACACGATCGCGACGTGCTCGGGCGTGCGCACCTTGAGCAGGGAGGCCGCGCCGATCTGCATCGCCCGGCCGAACAGGAAGAGCGTCGCCACGAAGCCGAGGAAGCCCATCTTGAGCCAGATCCACAGCACCGAGTTGTGCGGGATGTACTCCCAGAACTCGAAGAAGCTGATGTCGGGGAGCGGAGCCGGGTGGAGGAACTTCTGACCGAAGCCGACGCCGAGCACCTTGTTCTGTTGGATGGTGAACCAGAGGTCGTACGCCTCGATCTTGCGGTAGAGGTCGGAGCTCCGATCCACCGCGCTGAGCTGGTTCGGGAAGAGCACCGTCTTGACGGCCTGCGCGGGCAGCCCGACCGCGCCGCCGGCATTCCACGTCGCCCCGAGGTACCCGATGGTGAGGATGGCGGAGATCGGCGCGAAGAACCAGAACACCCGCCGGCGCCGGTAGAAGAGCACGACCGCGAGCAGGGCGAGACCGACGAAGAGCGCGATCATCGCCGCGCGGCGCTGGGAGAGGAAGTAGGCCCATGCGACCGTCGGGATCAGCGCGGCGACGAACCAGCGAAGCTCCTTGCGGCACTTGAGCAGGAGGATGGCGAGGAAGAACATGAACAACGCGTTCATGTGGATCGTCGCCGAGTGCTCAGAGAGGCTCTCGAGCACCTCTCGCTTCTCGTCGGACAGGCCGTTGTAGTAGGACAGCGCGAACACGCTCTGGATCGCAATCGCGCTGAACGCGAGCAGCAGCAGGATGCGGTACTGACGGCGGGTGGTCAGCAGGTTCGTGATGAGCACGTAGACGAGCGGCAGATAGAGCAGCGGGCGCGACTCGAACAGGGCGATGCGCGTGTCTCCGGCGCCGAGGAACTTCCCGCGGAAGATTCCGACGAGGACGAAGCCGAGGAAGATCATGAGCGGCCAGAACAGGGCGCCGCGCCGAAGGCGCCACGTCGGATCGACGAGACGCTGGAGCAGCCACGAGACCGTCGTGATGAACAGCAGGATCTCGAGCGGGTTGATCGAGACGGAGTCGGTCAGATAGAGGATCGACTCCCGGCTGGAGAGGTTCTTCGTGAACGGCCACCACGTCGTGGTCACGATGTCGCCGATGAGGGTCATCGACACGATCGTGTAAACACCGATGGTCGGGCGCAGGAACGAGGCGAGTGACGCGAGCACGAGGATGACCATCGCGACCGAGAAGGGCTTCGGTGCGGAGACGTAGGCGATGCCGGCGATCACGACGGCGAACGTCATCAAGGTGGCGTACATCCCGAACCAGCGACGCTGGTCCTGCTCGAGTTGGGTCTCCACGCGGGTGACGCGCTCGACCGTGGTGGGCCCCCCGGCCATGGCTCAGAGGAACCGTTGTTTGAGGTACGCGGCGCCGACGAAGAACGCCGCGATCACCAGCGGCCATACGACGACGTCACGGCCCCTACGGGTCGCCCGCAGGGCGAGCACGAACGTCACGAAGAGATAGACCAGCAGTAGCTTCACCCGCGACCCGCCCGCGTTCGCCTCAGGTGCCGACGAGCTTGCGCAGCCGGCGCGGGATGTTGGTGTCGTAGCGGTTGAGGATGACACCGAGCGCCTCCGCCCCGCGCATCTCCTCGAGCGCCGCCTCGACCTGGGCGTCGGCCGTGGCGCCCTGCTGGACGACGAGCACATAGGCGTCGGCCAGCTGGGCCAGGTTCATCGCTTCGCTCGACGCCAGCACCGGCGGCAGGTCCAGGAGCAGGTGATCGAACTGCCCTTCCAGTTCGTCGAGCACGGCGGCGAGCGCCTTGCTGCTGGCGATGGCGGGACGGCGGGCCAGCGGGAGCGCCCCGGCGGGTACGAGGCTCAGCCGCGGGTTCGAGGTCGAGATGATGACCTGCTCGATCGGAACTTCGTCCTCGACGGCGTCGGCGAGCCCGAGCACCTGGTGGGCCTCGTCATCGTCACGGGGTGGCCGGCGCCAGTTGAGATCGACGACGACGACCGACTCCTGCGTGTCGTAGGCGACCACCGCGGCGAGCGACAGCGCCACGTAGGACACCCCCTCGCCAGCGAGGGCGGAGGTCAGGGCGAGCCGGGTCGGGAGACCCTGGGTGCCGTGGAGCTGGACCCGGGCGAGGAAGTACCGCAGGGAGGACGCGACCCGGGCGGGGGTCATGTGGACGAGCTTGTTGCCCGAGTCGAGGATCGCCAACCCGCCGTCGACGCTCCCGCCGAGCTCGTCGAGCGGCGCGACCGGACGCCGCTTCTTGAACATCGAGAGCACGTTCGCCTTCGCCATGGTGTCGCCTCAGCGCTTCTTGTCCGGAACGACGGCGAGCACGTCGAGGCCGTACTTCGCCGTCACGTCGTTGGGCACCCGGATGGTCCGGTCGAGCGTCGCCGTCATCACGACCAACGCCAGCGACAGGAGAACTCCGACCGCGCCGAAGAGGAACATCGTGAAGATGGCCTTCCGCAGCCGAGGCTGGGGAGCGGGCGGGATCTCGGGCTCGTCGACCGTCTGCAGTCGCTGCTGGACCACCGTCTTCGCCTGGGCGGTCGCGAGCTGGGCGGAGTCGCGGTCGTCGAGTGCCTGCTCGTGCCGGGTCTCAGCCCGGTCGAGCGCCCCCTGGTACCGCTGCAGCTCGAGGGCCAGGGAGGGCGGAGCCTTCGGGTCGTCGGCGAGGGGATTCACCTCGATGAAGTCCTCGACGTCCTGCCACGCCTTGTCGACTTCGTCCTGCGTGTCCTTGACCCGCTGCTCGAGGAACTCGGCCGAGCCGGTGCTCTCGCTGACCTCCGAGTCGATGACGTAGTTGACGTAGCTCGTCATCGTTGCCTTCGCCAACCGTTGCGACAGCTCTGCGTTCCGCGACGTGGAGCTCACCCTGACGAGGTTGTCGCCGTCGGCGCTGGCGCCCGTGTACTGGCGGATCTGCGCCTTGAGCAGGGTGCCGTCTTTGATCGCCGTTCCGAGCCCGGCCGCCTCGGCCACCTTGGTGAGGAAGAAATCGGTGCTGAGCAGCTGGTTGATCTGACGAGCCGTCACCACCGCCGGGCTCTCGAAGTTCAACCCGGGAGTCTGGCTGGCGTTGGTGAGGTCGTTGAGCAGCGAGTCGCCGGTGGCGTTGAGGGTGCCGATCGACTGGTACTGCGGCGTCATGCTCACGACGGAGGACGCGCCGATCGCGCACAGCAGGATGAGCGGCAGCAGGTGCAGCCACGGCCGGCGGAAGAACGCCTCGAACATGTTGAGCATCACCCGCCGGGTGACGCCATCCGGCTCGGAGCTCGTGTCCGCGTTCAGCGGTGTCCGCATACGCGTGAGGTTGGTAGATGAAAGATCGCGCGCCCGACTCGCCGCCATGGGCGGGCATGCTACCGCTTGCCTTGCCCGTTCGAGTCTGATATTGGCGCGCTCTTAGCTGCCCGCCACCGTCAATCTGGGCGCAATCGTTCTCACTCCGCCATCTGGGCGCTGATTTTCTCAGCCGTCGAGAAGGATCGCGCCCAGATTGCCGGGTTGGCGGTCGCCTCACACATCCGCGGCCTCGGCGAGCAGGCCCATGACGTTGAGCCGGCGAGCCGACGCAGCGAGCGGCGGCGTCAGTCCGACCAACGAGACCACGGTTCCGGAGCGGCGGGCGGTCCGGAGCAGGCCGGCGAGGGCGGCCACGGTGGGGTTGTCGAGCGCGGTCAGCTCGCTGAGATCGACCGTGAGGAGGCGGCCAGCGGGGATGGCGTAGGCGCCCGATGCGGTGACCAGGTCGTCGCGCAGCGGACCGAGCACGCGCATGTTCGTGCCCGAGCCGTCGGCGGTGACGACCGGCAGGACCGTCGACGAGCGGGGTCGACCGCGCCATGCCTGTGTGACGAGACCGGGAAGGAAGACGACGAAGTCCTTGGCGTAGCGGGCGGCGAGCCGTCGCGGCTCGCTCATCGCGCGGTGCAACCACTCCAGCCCGGCGCGCTGCATCCACGCCGGCGCGCGACGGGTCACGCCGGTCAGGAAGTCCAGCGTCCCACCGATCCCGATGAGTACTGGCGCGCCGATCGTGCCAGCGTGCCGGGCGATCCATCGCTCCTGCTTGGGGTTGCCGAGGGCGACCCCGACGATGTCCGGGCGGGCGGCGCGGATCGGCTCGAGGGCACCCGGGTCCATCGTCCCGTCGCGTGCAACGTCGGGCGCGGCGAGACCGGTGACCTCGGCGCCAAAGCGCTCGGCGAGCCCCGCCGCCGCCTTCTCGGCAACTCCGGGCGCGGCGCCGAACAGGCACATCCGGTAGCCGGCTTCGGCCGACCGTTTGACCAGCGCGGGCAGGAGATCGACGCCGGTGGTCCGCTCGCGCAGCGGCGAGCCGAGGAGGCGAGCGCCCCACACCACGGGCATTCCGTCGGGGATGGCGAGATCGGTGCGCTGCAGGATCCGCAGCGTCTCGGGATCGTCGACGGCGTTGACGACGAAGTCGACGTTGACCGTTGCGACCTGATGGCTGCGTCCGGTCGCCCGCCCGACTTCGACCATCGCGGCGATGCGATCCACCGCCTCGCCGATCGTGACGTCGTCGATCGGCAGCCCCATCACCACCGCGCACCGTTCCGTCATCAGCTCGCCTCGGTCCGGGCGGTGCGGACCCAGCCGCCCTCGCCCGGACGGGTCAGCATGCGGAGCCACAGCCGGACCTTCCACAGCACCATCGCCGGAGCGTGGAGGAGCGAGCGGTAGACCGACGCCGGGGCCCGGGCGAGCACGAGCCCGGAGCCGACGTGGATGGCGAGAGCAGCACAGAGCAGCGGACCCGATCCCCACCTCGTCCGCCGGACGGTCGCTACCGCTCCCGACGCCATGGTCACCGCGCCCACGGCCGCGCCGAGCACCGAGAGCGGGGGCACGAGGTGGTCGAGCGCGGCGTCGACGGTGGCGATCCGGTGGCGCGTCGACGGGGCGGTCGCCCGGCTCACGAGGGCCGGGAGGTACCGCCGAGCCAACTCCAGCCGGCCCCGCTCCCACCGCTCGTTCTGCGTCGTGGCTCCGGCGAGGGTCGCCGGCATCTGCGCCTCGACGACCGCCCGCGGTGCGTAGGCGACGAGCACGTCGTCGAGCAGCAACGCCATCTGGAACTCGATGTCCTCCGTGAGGTGGTCCGTCCAGACCCGCTCGCGCTGGATATCGGTCGCGAACGCCATCCCGTTCCCATACAGCCCCGACGAGCCGCCCAGCGCGGTTCGTCCGAGCGGACGGAGGTGGTGACGGCAGGCGAGCGCCGCGGCCCGCAGCCCTGCCGCCGGCGACTCCTCGGGGTCCCGCACCCGGTACTGCCCCTGTACGGCCAGATGTCCGCTGGCCATCGCCCGGTCGAGCTCCCGCAGGAACGCTGGATCCACGATGGTGTCGGCGTCCACGATGACGAACGCATCGGGCGTCGGCTCACCAGCTCCGGTGTCGAGCACCCGGCGCGTGACCCACCCCAGGGCCGGGCCCTTCCCGCGCCGGTCGCCCGTGTGCTCGTGCACGGCGACGCCGGCCTCCCGGGCGATCTCGACCGTCCGATCCGTGCAGTGGTCGGCGACGACGTGGACTCGGTACAGGTCGGTGGGGTAGTCGAGCCGGGCCATCGCCTGCAACGTCGGCCCGAGCACCTGCTCCTCGTCGTGAGCCGGGATCAGCACGGCGAACCGCGTCGCCGGCGGGTGCGCCGTGCGGGCCGAACGGCCGCGACCGGCGATCGTGGCGACCCACGCCGCGCCAGTGACCACACTCAGATACCCGACCGGCACCGCCAGCACCAGCCGGGCGCCCGCGAGCACGGCGGCGATCGGCGCCAGCGGGCGCCACAGGCGCGGGCGTGTCGCCAAGACGAGGGGCCTCCCGGACAAGTGGTTGGACGGCGCCGACAGTAGCCAGCGCACCGGCCACGACCGATTGCAGAACCCGCTCGTTAGCGTCATCCCGGTGGCGGATCAGGTCGATCGACACCCTCGAGGTCTCGGCCAGGACAAGTTGGCGGTTCTGTTCATCAACACGGCGACCCTGCCTCCCCTCGGCGCCGATACCTGGGTCCACGGGCAGATCATGGCCAACCTCGACCGTGAGTCCCACGAGCTCCACGCGGCATGCGTGAGAGGTCGTCCCGACGACCCGACCCCCACCTATCGCATGGTTCGCCAGATCCCGGACGTGCACGTGCGACCGGTGAACTTCGGTCCCGAGCGTACCGATCGCTCGCGGCGCGGACGGATCCGGACGGTCATCGCGACGCTTCCGATCATCACCAGCATCCTCGGGCTCGCGGTCTACATCCGGCGTCGACGGATCTCGATCATCCACACCAGCGACCGCCCACGCGACGCCTTCGCATCCGTCCTGCTCGGCCGGCTGACCCGAACACCATCCATCATCCACGCCCACGTCGCGTGGGACACCTGGATGAGCCCGCTGCTGCGGTGGTCGCTGCGGAACGCCGACGGGTTGATCGCGATCTCCGAGTTCGTCGGGCAGTCGCTCGTCGAGAGCGGCCACGCGCCCGAGAAGGTCCACGTCGTGCGAAACGCCGTGGACGTCGACCGGTGGGAACCGGGCCGAGACCGAGCCGAGAAGCGTGCGCAGCTCGGCCTCGCCGACGACGACCCGATGGTGCTCACGGTCTGCCGGCTGTTCCCCGAGAAGGGCCCCGAAGACCTCATCCGCGCCGTCGCGATCGCCCGCGACAAGGTTCCCAACGTCCGGCTCCTCGTCGTCGGGCGCGATCCCACGCCGAACCAGTGGTTCTCGGCCCGTCTCGCCGACGTCGTCCGTGACGGAGACCTGGGCGAGACCGTCCAGCTGTTGGGCTGGCGCGACGACGTCGTGCGCCTGATGGCGGCCGCCGACATCTACGCGATGCCGTCGACCGGTGAGCCGTTCGGCTTGGTGTTCGCCGAGGCGATGGCGATGAAGCTGCCGGTCGTCGGGCTCAACGACGGCGGCACGCCCGAGGTCGTCGAGGACGGACGCTCGGGCCTGCTCTCGGACCGTGGCGACACTGACGCGCTCGTCGCCAACCTCGTCAACCTGCTCGAAAATCCGGCCCGGCGCAGGGAAATGGGCGAGTACGGTCGCCGGCGGGTCGAGGCCTGCTTCACGACCGATCGGCTCGCGCGGGAGATCGCCGAGGTGTATCGGCGGATAGCGTCCTGACCCAGGACGGGCCTTCACATCGAGGGAGAACAGCGGTATGAAATTGGGCGGGCAGGTCACCGACGTGGCCGAGACGGCGGTGATCGAGATCGAGCAAGCCGCGGCAGCGCTCGATCGCGACGGCTTCGTCGTGTTCCGCGATGTCGTCGACAAGGAGCGTCTGACCGAGTTCCGCCGGATCCTCGTCGACGAGTTCGACCGCGCGCTGGCTGCCGGCGAGCTGTTCGAGGGCGGCGGCTTCGTGAGCGGTCACCTCAACTGTGTGCCTGGTCAGCAGTCGCGCTTCGTGTACGACGCGATCCGCGACTACGGAATTGTCGACCTGGTCCGGGCCGTGCGGCCCGACATCGTCGACTCACTACGGGCCACCCTCAACTTCAACCTGCCGGGCAGCGTCGCGCAGCACTACCACATGGACGGGCTGTACACGAAGGACTTCCTGATCTGCAACGTTGCCGTCGTCGACACCGACCTGGTCAACGGGGCGATCGACGTACTGCCGGGCACGAACCGGCAGTTCATCAAGTTCTGGCGTTACGCGCTCGAGCGCAAGTACCGGCAGAGCACGCGTGTCCCCCTGCGGCAGGGCGACGCGATCCTGCGCAAGTCCACCTTGTGGCACCGCGGGATGCCGAACCGATCGACCGAGCCCCGGCCGATGATGGCGATCACGTTCGGCGAGATGGATCCTCCGCTCGACGACCCGTTCATGATCAATGACGGGAACATCGAGTTCTACCCCAACTGGTTCACCACCAGCCGGCTCGGTCAGCTGCGCGAGCGCACCTTCGTCGCGGCGCCGATCACCTACGCCGCCTACCGGTTCGCCCGTTCCCTGTACGGCAACTACGGCTACGACTCGTTCTGATTCGCGCGCTTGTGCTCGCCGGCAGAGGTACGGTTCCGCGTTTCGGCGAGTCGGGGGCGCCCGTCGCAAGGACGAGGCCGCAGCAACACTCGGAGTGGCGGAGCGTGTTGCGAGGACCGAGGACGCAGCGAGGGGCGTCATCCGGCCGACGAAACGTTGCCGTACTTCCGCCGGGGGGCACTTAGCCGACGGGTTGCTTCCAGACCTGCCACGGCGGGTCCGCCCCGGCGGCGATCTTGTCGAGCTCGAGCTTGTCCTTGAACGTGTCCATCGCCCGCCAGAACCCGTCGTACGGGTAGGCGAGCAGCCGCTGTTCCTTGATCAGCCGTTCGAACGGCTCCCGGACCAGCTCCTCCCCCGGGTTCATGTACTTGAAGATCTCCCGCCGCAGGGCGAAGAACCCGGCGTTGATGCGGACCGCCGACGTAGCGACCGGCTCCAGCCCGGTCACCTCCCCACCGCCATTGGTGTGGACGATGTGGAAGGTGTGGGGGACGGGCACCGTGAGGAAGCAGGCGATCTTGTCCCGTGCGAGAAAGGTGTCGACGTACTCGTCGAGCGGGAGGTTGGACAACCCGTCGGCGTAGTTGGCGAGGAAGACCTCGTCGTCACCGAGATGATCTTCGATCCGACGCAGTCGCTCGCCCACGTTCGAGTCGTAGCCGGTGTCGACGAAGGTGATCTTCCAGTCCTCGATGTCCGTGCTGAGCAGTTCCACCTGCTGACCACCGCGGGAGAACACGAAGTCGTTCGTCGCCCACTCGTCGTAGCGGAGGAAGAACTCCTTGATCTTGTGGGCCCCGTGTCCGAGGCAGAGGATGAACTCCGTGTGCCCGAAGTGGGCGTAGTACCTCATCAGATGCCAGAGGATCGGGCGCTGTCCGATCTCGACCAACGGCTTGGGGATCTGATCGGAGTAGTCGCGCAGGCGCATCCCCTGACCGCCGCAGAACAGAACCACCTTCACCTGAGTCTCCCTCGCCCTTTCAAATCTCCGCACGCCGTGGGCTCGGCGATCGTACCGCCGCTCCCCCCGGAACATACGGGGCGGCGAGCCGCCGGCGGGCCGATTATCGATTGAGCCGTATCAACGCCGCAACGGGACGAATCTCCTCCTAGGCTGTCGCGAGCGACGGGTAGGCGAGCGGGCGACGCATCCTCAGCATGCGGGTGCGGGTCGGGCTCTTGTGACGACGAGGGAGAGATGATGCGCGTTCGGGCGGGTCTGGTGTTCGGGCTGCTGCTCGGGGCGGTCGCGGCCGTTGTACCGGCGGCCACGCCGGCTCAGGCCGCGGTTCCCGCCTTCGTCCAGGCCCGCGCCAAAGAAGTGAACAGCGGGCGGACGAACAGCCTCGCCTTCACCAACGCCAACCAGTCGGGCGACCTCATCGTCGTCACCGTCGTCTGGAACAACACCGGCGCGGTCACGCTCGCCGATACGCGCGGCAACAGCTACGTGAGCGCCGGTGCCCGTACCACCTGGAACAGCTCGTGGAGCGAGCAGACGTTCTA
>JBKOUV010000236.1:0-11191 GCA_046723555.1 Actinomycetota bacterium
GCCGGTGGCAGCCGCCGAGTCGCCTCCCGACGTCGCGGCGTCAGGAGCAGCCCGAGCCGCCCGGGCCGCGCTCGCGTTTCCCGTTCGCGATCGTCGGCGCCGGCGTCGTGCTGGGCCTCCTCGCCGCCGGGGCGTTCATCCTCTTCGGTGGCGGTGACGGCGATGGTGGTGACGATCCCGCGGCCACGACGGCACCCGGTCGCGCTCCCGTGGCCGTCGAGTCCTCGGCACCGTCGGAGACGACGGTGGCGGCGACGGCGGCGCCGGCGACGGCGGTGGCCTCCACCACCAAGAAGCCTCCGCCGACCAGCACCGAGCGGCCACGGCGTCGACAGCCAACCACGACGACGACGGAGCGACCGCGGCGGCGGGAGCGACCGGCCGCGACCACCACCACCGAGCGTCCGCGCCGGTCGCGGGACACGAGCGGCGCCCCATGACCCTCCGGCTGGACGACGACGACACCACCCCCACCGACAACGACGACGTGATCGCCGACCTCAGCGCTACCCTCCCGGCATCCCCGCTCACCGTGACCGATTGGGGGCGGGCCTCGACGGCCGGGGTGAGGAGACGGGTCAACGAGGACGCGTGGGGACACCACGCCGGCGCGTTCGTCGTGGCCGACGGGATGGGCGGTCGCGGTGGGGGCGCCCTCGCCGCCCGCACGGCGATCGACCGCTTCCTCACCCGATTGGCGGATGCCGGTGGCCACCCCGTCTGGCGCCGGCTCGTCGAAGCGGTCAACGACGATGTCATCCGGGTCGGCCGTGAACGCGGCGTCGACCGACTGGGCACCACCCTCCTCGCCGTCATCGTCGGCGGACCGTTGGTCACAGTCATCCACGTGGGCGACTCCCGGGCCTACCGACTCAGCGACCTGGCGGGCCGGCACCGCCTGGACGTGCTGACCCACGACCACAACGTCCGGTCGGAACTCCTGGCTGCCGGTCTGGATGTCGGCGAGTACCGTGATCGCGGCGTGGCCGTCCTGGGGCTCACCTCCTTCATCGGCCTCGAGAACGAGGCCCTCCGCGTCGACGTGCTGGCCGTCCCCGTGCGCGCCGGCGACCGGCTCCTGCTCTGCACCGACGGCGTTCACCGCCAGGTCGACGACGGGCAGCTGCGGACGCTGCTCGGGTCGTCGGACTGCCGGCTCGCCGCCGAGCGACTGGTCGAGCACGCCGACGAGGCCGGTGGTCGGGACAACGCCACCGCCCTGGTGATCGAGCTGGGGATCGGCTGACGTGACGGTGAACGCGGCGCTGCGGCTCGCTCCCGGCAGCGGGCACGTCGCCCGGCGCGGCGACGCCTTGCTGTACCTGCCCGAGCAGGACGAGCGGCTGCTCGATGCGTTCGTGACGAGTGTCGACGGTGGCGAGCTGCAGGCGGTCGCGTCGGCGACGGTGGCCGCCGGCTTCGACGTCGCGCCGTTCGTGGGTGTGGCCTGGTCACCGGCAGTGCGGGTGATGGCGTTCGGCGACGTCGCCGTGGAGACCGACCAGCCCAGCCTGCCGATGCTCTCCGGCGCGGCGTCGCGCACGTGGGTCGAGCACTCGTTCACGGTCACCTCCGACGCGCGGGTGGAGGTCGGGGCGGCGGACGCGACGGCGGACGCGGCGACCGATCTCACGTCCGGGGTGGCGTTGGCCGGAGGGTTCCGGCTCGAGCTGGCGGTCGTCGCCGAAGAGCCGGCGACCGCGGTGGTGGAAGCGGCGCCGGCCGAGTCGGTGCCGGTCGAAGAGACGATCGTCGACGCCACAGCCGCCGCGGCTCGACCCCGCGACGAGGCACCCGCCCGCCCCTCACCACGGCCACCGGAGCCGGCGACCGACGATCCGGCAGCGGCGCTCGCCGCGATCCAGGCCGCGGCAATGGGGGCCGACGGTCAGCCGGTCCAAGACGTAGAGGAGCCGGCGGACACCCCGCCGCCGGTCGCCGATGAGGTCGAGGACCCCCACGACGCCGAGATCACCCTGCCGCCGCCTCCGCCCGGCGAGCTCCTCGGCGACGTGATGCGGCTGGGCGGCGCCGAAGCCCTCGGGAACCGGGACAGTCGGGAGTCACTCGTCGAGGCCAAGTTGTGCCCCGACGGGCACCCGAATCCGCCGGTCGTCGCGTCGTGCGCGGTGTGCGGGAAGTTCCTGACCCCCGGCACGGCGGCGATCGTCCACGTGCCGCGGCCGAGCCTCGGCCACCTCGAGCTCGACGACGGGACGATGATCGAGCTCGACCACGAGCTGCTCATCGGGCGCAACCCCGACGGCGACGAAGACCCCCAGCGGGCCGGCCTGCGCCCCGTCAAGGTCGTCGGCGAGAAGGTGTCCCGCAGCCACCTCGAGGTGCGCTACCAGGGATGGGACATCCTCGTCGCCGATTGCGGATCGACGAATGGCACGTTCGTCGTGCCTCATCCGGGCGGCCAGGTCTCGGCGCTCGAACCGGGCCGAGCCCAGCTCCTCGAGCCCGGGGCGACGGTGTACTTCGGCTCCCGGTCGTTCACCCTCGTCGGGCGGGAGTCGGATGAAGAGTGATCTCCGGCTCCGGGTCGAGTACTGCGGTGAGGTCACCGCGATCGAGACCAGCGACGAGCTCACCTTCGGCCGGGCCGGCGACCTGCGCATCGACGACAACCGTCACCTCCATCGGGTGCTCGGGCGGTTCTGGGCCCGCGGCGAGCAGTGGTGGTTGAGCAACGAGGGCCGTTCGATCTCGATCCAGGTCGCCGACGCCGACTCTCGGTCCAACGTCGTGCTGGCGCCGGGGAGCGAGGTCGCCCTGTCGTTCCCCAACTCGATCGTGCGGTTCCGGGCCGGCGTCACCGATTACGAACTGACCCTGCAGGTGCCCGACCGGGAGGACGAGGAGGAGGACGACGAGGACGCCGAGGACGCGTTCTGGGACGACGAGTTCGGCGACACCATCGGGCTCGGAGACGTCCTCCTCACCGACGAGCAGCGGCTGTTGCTGCTCGCCCTCGCCGAGCCGATGCTGCGGAACCCGCACACCAAGGAAGAGCTGCCCGCCAACCGGGCGGTCGCCCGGCGGCTCGGCTGGTCGATCACCAAGTTCAACCGCAAGCTCGACAACCTCTGCAACCGGTTCACGAAGCTGGGCGTGGGCGGACTCCGGGGTTCGATCGACCAGCTGGCCACGGACCGTCGCGGCCGCCTCGTCGACCACGTCATCGAGTCCGGACTGATCTCCGCCGACCAGCTCGACCGCCTCCCGCCCGAGCCCGACTGATCAGCCCGGCCGCGGGCATTTGGGCGGGAATCGTCGCGACGGGTGAGACGAATCCCGCCCAGATGACGGGACGGCTCAGTGGAACAGGCCGCCGACGAAGTCCGCCGCGTCGCCGGCCATGTCGGCGGCGTCGGTCGCCAGACCGCTCGGCGAGAACTCGAAGCCGAGACTGGCGTCGAATCCCAGCCCGAGGGCGGCACCGAGATCGACCTCGGCCCCGACTCGCTGGATGCCGAACGAGACATCGGCGTCCGCCTCGAGGCCGACTCCGGCGCGCACCCCGACGCCACCTTCGACGCCGACGTGGTCGTTGAACACGTTGATCTCGCCGTCGGCGCCGGCCCGGGCGCCGGCGAACACGTCGAACCCGCCACCGGCGGCCACCCCACCGGGTCCGATGTCGAACCGGCCGTCGGCCGCGGCGGAAGCTCCGGCCTCCGCGTATGCCGAGCTGTTGAGCCCGGCGAAATCGCCGAAGAGCGAGGTCTCCGACTCGTACGCGGCACGTGCCCCGGCGAACGCGCGGGCCTCGGCGTCGGCGGACAGGCCGTCGAGACCGACGTGGAACGAGCCCTCGCCCTCGGCCTCGGCGCCGAGGAGGGCGCTGAGCGTGCTCTCGTTCTGGACGAGCCCACCGAGAACCGACGTCTGCTGGCCGACCTCGCCGCGCAGCCCGGCGAACGCGTACCCCTCGGCCTCGCCGTCGATCCGGCGGTCACCCATCGTGAAGTCGGCCGAGCCTTCGGCCCCGGCCCCAGCCTGACCTTCGGCCCACGCCCGGGTGGAGAACAGGTCGCCGTAGGCCGCGGAGGCCTCGGCCCGCGCCTCGGCCCCGGCGAACGCCTCACCGTCGCCGGCCCGGGCGCCGGTGAACGTCGAGGCTGCGGCGCCGAACCGCCAGCCGCCGCTCTCGGTCCCACCGCCCCACGATCCGCCCCCGCCGCCGCCGGCCCCACCACCGGCTCCGCCACCGACCCCGCTGCCGTCGTCGCTGGCGACCCGCTGTTGGGTGGCCTGCAGAGCGAGGTGCCGGGCCTCCTCGTGCAGCGCTCGTGCGGCCGCGACGAGCTGCTGGGACATGCCGCTGTTGAACTGGCCGCGGAACTGCCCGGCGTCCGGGCCCATCCAGCTCACGCTGGCGACCAGCGACCGCAGCGTCGACGCCGACTGCTCGAGGCGCGTCGCCTCGGTGTCGAACGTCCGGGCCAGCCGGTCGAGTTGCTCGACGTCTGCGCCGAGTTGGGCCATCGTCGTCTCCCGTCAGGATGTCGCCAGCCGCAGCGAGCCGACGATGCGGTCCATCTGCGGGCCGAGCTCAGCGGCGGCCGAGGCCGGGATCGTGCCGACGGCGGTGACGACGTTCGCCACTCGCCCGCCGCTCGGCACGTAGACGAGCAGATGCCGGGCGAGGAGGACCCGCCCGTCCGGCCCCCGGAAGCGCACCAGCAACCACCGGGCCGGCGTGTCGAGGTCGGCGCGCACCTCTTCCGAGATCACCTCGACTCCATCGGACGTCTCGCCGACGGCGACCGAGCGGAACAGATCGTCCGTCACGGAGGCGCTCGCCGCGACCCGCCGCACGCGCACCACCACGTTGGTGTGGAAGCCCTCGACGGCGTCGGGCGCCCGCACCGCCATCTCGGCGTCGGGCACCGGCACCGCCAGCCAGTCGGCCGGCACGCGCAGCCAGAACGCCGGTGGGGCGGGAAAGTCGGGCGACGGGAACTGGAGCACGCGCTCGGGCTCGGTGTCGTCGCCGGGGCCCTCGAGGAAGAGGGCGTCGATGGCCTCACGGGTGGTGTCGTTGCTCATGGGTTACCTCGAAGTCGTGTCAACCGACGGGCCGGCCGCCCGATGCGGATTTCGGGCGGCCGGCACAGGGGGGATTTCGGACGCGTGGTTGCGTCACGGTTGGATCAGGCGCTGGACGTCTGCCGCTGCTGGGTCGCCTGCTTGCGGACGACGGTCCCGACCTGCTTCAGCGCCTCGCTGATCTTGCGCAGCTGGGCGGCATAGGTGCCGTTCCACTCGCTCTTGAACCGTTCGGCGTCCGTCCCCTTCCACCAGGTGCTCTGAACCTGGCTGGAGATCTGCTGGGTCGCCTGGGAGATCTGCTGGGCCTCTTCGTCGAGCTTGCGAGCCAGACGATCCAGTTCCTCTACATCAGCACCGAGCTGAGCCATCGTTGTTCTCCTTCACGTTGAAGACTGATCACGCAACCACTGCGCATCACTTGACCTCGGTAGGTCACTGTCCAACGTACGGATCTACGCGGTGAGCCGAAATGGGGAGGACTCCCCCGGCGAAGACGTCAGCGGTCGTCCTCCTCCCCCGCCGGCATCCGAAGCGGGCGGTAGGCGACCGGAATCACGAACCACACGACGGCGAAGGCGGCGGCGAGGCACGCCGTCGCGATCGCCGCCGCCGGCGAGTCGTACAGCAGGTTCGTGATCAGGTACATCACCAAGGAGATCGCCACGGCGATGAGGGCCACGCCGATGACGGCGAAGACGTTGGCGACCCGGAGGAGGTTCTCCTTGACACCGGACCGGAACCGCAGACGATGGTGCGCCGTCGGCGCGATGAGGAAGAGGGTCGCCACGGCAGTCGTCATGATCGCCGCGTAGTAGACCTTCCGATCGCCCGCGTCGAGCACCTCGAAGCGCTGACTGAAGGGCACGGTGAGCAGGAACGCGAAGAGCACTTGGACCCCGGGTATCGCCACCCGTAGTTCCTGCAGCAGCTCGAGGAGCTCCCGGTTCCCCCGCTCGCCCGGGCTCTCCTTGTCGGCGGGCTGATCAGTCACCCTCGGCTGCCCTCGCCACCTGCTCCAACCGGTCGCGGAACGCCGACCACCACGCCTCGTCGCCCGGGGCCATGTTGTCGTTGTCGGCGCGGAGCCCGACGGTGCCGTCGATGAGCTCACGGACGATGTCGGCGTGGCCGGCGTGGCGGTCGGTCTCGGCGATCACGTGCACCAGGATCTGGTGCAGCGTCACCTCGTTGCGCTCCGGCGGCCAGTGCGGAACGTGGCCGATGGCGTCGAGCGCCAGCGTCTCGATCGTCTCGTCCGAGTGGGCCCACACCCGGCGGTAGAACGAGACGATCTGCTCGCGTGACTCGTCGGCGCTGGCCCACATGTCGGCGTTGGGCTCGGCGTCGGCCTCGAACCACGGCAGCGGCTCCGGGAACGGTCGGTCGAACGTCTCGCCGAGATAGCCCGACTCGACGCTCGCGACGTGCTTGACCAAGCCGAGAAGGTTGGTGGCGGTCGGCGTCATCGGCCGGCGGGCGTCGTACTCCGAGAGTCCGTCGAGCTTCCAGATCAGCGCGTCCCGCGCGATCTGCAGGTAACGCTGAAGCACCGACTTCGGATCTGGGGCAGCCATGGCAGCCAGCGTTCCACTCGGCCGCCCGGCCCAAACGGGCCGCCGGTCACCACGGGTCCGGCAAGGCGACGTGGACGAGCTCCGCGGCCCCCCGTTCGGCCAGGTAGCCCCGACCCTCCGGCCACGCTCCCCGGGTCCGCCGGGGCAGGGTCACGCCCACGAGATCGCCGTCCGAATCGGTGTCGGGCTGGAGCAGCACGGCGATGCCGTCCTTGCGCATGTCCGGGATCGTGCCGCTGTCCTGACGGCGAGCGGCGGTGTTGTCGACGGCGCCGATCACCGTGATCGGGTGATCACGGGCCAGCTGGAGCAGCTCGCTCAGCGCCGTGTCGGCCTCGGTGTCCGCCAGCTCGGCGAGGTCGTCGACGATCACGAGCGTGCGGCGGTCGATCCGGCCGGCCACCTCGACCAGCTTCCCCACCAGCTCGGCGACATCGGTCGGTCCGCGGGCCACCTTGCGCCAGAACGGGGCGTGGGCCAGCGGCGTCTGGCGGGTGTGGACGTGGAACAGCGGGATCCCGACGGCGGCCGCCGATTGGGCGATGGTCGCCAGCGCCGTCGTGCGGCCGCTGCGGGGCGGTCCGGTGACGAGCACCGAGCCCTGCTCGAGCGGGATCCCACGCGGCCGTAGGTCGCGGTCACCGATCGCGATCATCAGCCGCTCCGGCGTGGACGGCAGGTCGAGCGCGGATCGGCGGAACTCGTCCGGGAGCACGCCGACCGTCGCCGCGCGAGCGACGCCGGCGGCGACGAGCCGGTCGGCCAGGGCGGCGATCTCGGCCGCTTGGCGTTCGCCGTTCGACGAGCCGCCGAGCACCGCGACCTGTACCTCGGCGCCGTCCACGATCGCTCGCCCCGGCGGGCTCTTCGGGGACAGGATTCCCACCGGCTCACCCGCGTTCAGGTACTCGTCGTCGTTGGAGAGGCGGAGCACGAGCTTGCGCGGCAGCGCGCTGGCGATCGTCATCGGGATCGAGGTGCGACGGTCGGCGGTGATCACGAAGTGGACGCCGACCTGACGCCCGTCGGCGACCAGGCGGGCGAACAGGTCGAGCCACTTGCCGCCCTCGATGCGTTCGTACGTCGCCTGGAAGCCGGGGTAGCTGTCGAGGAGGACCAGCACCCGCGGGACGGGTGCGCCGCCGCGGGCGTTGCGCCGGTACTCGGGCAACGACGATGCCCGGACGGCCGCGAACTCGATGGCCCGTTGGTCGATCCGCTCACGCAGCGTTCGCAGCAGCCGGGTGACCCGCTCGGTGTCGTCACCGGCGATCACCGAGCCGACGTGGGGCAGGTCTTCGAGGACGTCGAGGCCGCGTCCGGCGAAGTCGAGGGTGTGGACCTCGAACGGCTGGCCCGCCGCCTCGGCGGCGAGCCCGGCGCTGATCGCGATCGTGCGCAGGGCGACCGTCTTGCCCGCGCCCCCGGTGCCGAGCACGAGCAGCCCGCCGTCGGTGTCGGGACGGAAGCAGGCAAGGGACTGGTGCTGCCGGGCCGGCTGGTCGACCACGCCGACCACCAACGCCGCCTCCTCGGTCGAGCGGGGGAGGCGGCCGAGCTCATACGTCGGCGCCAAGGACGGGAGCCAGGGCCGGCGGGGCGCCGGCGCACCGAGCAGGTTGAACGCGCGCCGGTGGGCGACGACGAGCCGCTGCAGGTCGCTCGGGTGGTCGGGCGGGACCGCGACCGTCCGCTCCGGCGCGATTTCGGTGTCGTGGTCGAAGCCGAACACCCGGACCTGCACGGTGGGCGCCTGGATGTGCGCCATCGTGTGCCCGCCCACGTAGGCGCTCTGGAACGGCACCAGCTCCTGCGGCCCGATCCGGGCGACCGCCCGACCCGGCAGCCGGCGCTCGATCGCCGCCGCGACGGGTGAACCGACGACGTCGTCGGACTCGTCGTCGCTGGCCATGCGCAGGGCGACCCGGAGATTGGTGTTGGCGCGGATCTGGCCGGTGATCACTCCGGCTGGACGCTGCGTGGCGAGGACAAGGTGGAGTCCGAGGCTCCGGCCGCGCAGGGCCACGTCGACGACGCCGTCGACGAACTCCGGCACCTCCTTCGCCAGGGCGGCGAACTCGTCGACGACGATGAGCAGGCTGGGCGGCGTGTCCGGGTGGCCCTTCCGTTCCATCTCGAGCAGGTCCTTGGCGTCCGCCTTCTGCAACAGCAGCTCACGGTGGTGGAGCTCGGCGTTCAGCGAGATCAGCGCCCGCCGGACCTCGTTGCGGTCGAGGTCGGTGACCAGGCCGACGGTGTGTGGCAGCTCCACGCACTCCTTGAACGCCGCCCCGCCCTTGTAGTCGACGAGCAGGAACGTGATCCGCTCCGGGCTGTGCATCATGGCCAGTCCGACGACGAGCGACTGGAGGAACTCGCTCTTCCCGGCGCCGGTGGTCCCGGCCACCAGCGCGTGCGGGCCGTCCTGGCGCACGTCGAGGACGAACGGGGCGCCCGCCTGAGTGCCGACAACCACGCGCAGGCCGTGCCGGTCGCCTCCCCCCTCCCGTTGCTGCCAGAGCTCGAGCAGCGACGCCGGGTCGTCGAGGACGTGGGTCCCGCCGTACAGGTCGGCGAACGACACCGCGCTGGGAATGTCGCTCTCGTCGTTCACCCGACTCGTGACGTCGATGATCGGGGTGAGGTTGCGGGACACGACCGTCGCGTCGGCGAGGGAAAGGCCCTCCCAGCGGGTGGGGCTGACCGTCGCGCCGGAACGGGCGAAGCCGGTGCGGGCGGTGACGTGGTCGGGGTCGATCTCGACGACCGCGCCGCACGCCTTCGGGAGACGGTGGCGGGCCGATCCGACCCAGATGAAGTAGATCCCGGCCCGGCGGGGCGCTTCGAGCAGCGGCATCAGGCGCCGGCGCTCGAGCGGGCAGGTCTCGTCGATGAGCACGAGCACGACGGGCAGTGTGATCGATCCCCGGCCATTGTCCCCGACGTCACTGGCCGCGCCGGACCGCGACTGGAGGAGCGTGTTGACGAGGCCGAGGGCGTGGTGGGAGGTCGACGCCAGCTGGGCGCCTTGCGCGCCGCCGAGCGAGCGGGCGTGCGGCAGCCACTTGAGGAATTCCCACTCGGCCCGTGCCGACTCACCGACGAGCGCCACCACGGCGAGATCCGCTGGGCTGTGCATCGTCGCCGCCTGCATGACGAGTGAGCGGGCGAGCGCGCGGGTCGCGGCCAGCGGGCCGGCGACGCCGACTCCCTCCAGCTCGCGGAGATCGAGGGGCAACGGGACGTCATCGAGGAGGCGGAATCGGCCCGGGATCTCGTCGAGCTCCTTGCGCAGGTCGCGGGCTCCACCTTCGACGACCTTGACCCGGGTCCGGGAGGGAAGCTCGGCGGTTCCGGCGCGCAGCCGTAGGAAGTCGGGGTCGTCGGGGGCTCGCTCCCAGAGACGGTCGGAGAGGCAGCGGACGAGCCCGCCCAGGTCGTTGGCGGCGGGCAGCTCGCGGAACCGGCCGCGGACCTCTTCGAGTCGCTGGATCTCGAGGAACTGGACCTGCTCGTCGACGATCTCCCGGTGTTCGGCGAGGGCGTCCTTGAACTCGTACTGGCCGGTCCGCTTGGCCTCGATCGCGCTGCCGATCAGCAGCACGGGGGACAGCAGCATGAAGATCGCCCCGAGCGGTCCGATCAGGAAGTACATGACGATTCCCATGAGCACCGGCAGCACGGCCGAGATCATCGGCAGGCGCTGCCGGCGCGGCCGCTCCGGCGGGGCGGGGATCTCGACTTCCACGCCGCCGTAGGCCCGGTCGATCCGCGGCGGCCGGTTGAACTCGATCCGGTTGCGCGAGGCGACGGCTTCCACGGCGCGGAGGTGGTTCCGCACCGCCAGGGTGAGGTCGCCGAGCTGGGCGGTCTGGCCCGGACGCAGGATCGTGGGCGTGATGATCGCGGTGTCGCCGACGACGATGCCGTTCTTCGAGCCGAGGTCGGCGATCGTGATGACGTCCGTGACCGTGATGCGGGCGTGGTGCCGGGACGCCTGCTGGTCCTTGATCACGACGTCGTTGTCGGGATCGCGGCCGAGCAAGTTGTCGCCGTAGCGCAGCGGGTACTCGGTTTCTGCCCCGGTCGGTGCGGTGACGACGAGCGAGGCGCCGAACGCCTCCGGCGTGACGGAGAAGGCGGCGTTGACCGAGTCGACGAGGGTCAGACGGTCGCCGGAGCGGACGTCCACGTCGGCGACACGGTCGTCGCGACGCGGCGTCTGGCCGGTCCTGGCGACCTGGAGCGTCCCGCCGTTCGGCACGGCGCGGAGGAACTCCAACGAGTCGGCGAGGTCGCCGAACGTGGCGCCGGGCTCCACCTCCATGACCACGTCCGTGGAGGCGTCCGCGCCGTGGACGACCTCGACGAACAGCTCCATCGGAACAAAGGTAACGATGGCCGTTTTCGCGTACCTGGGGGACGAGTCCCCGCGACGTGTCAGCGGGCGCCGTGGCGGAAGGTGATCGAGATGCGCGGGCCGGCGGCGCGGACCTTGGGGACGGTGTGCTCCCAATCGTGCTGGCACGAACCGCCCATCACGAGCAGGTCGCCCC
>JBKOUV010000086.1:0-5767 GCA_046723555.1 Actinomycetota bacterium
AGATCATGTAGCCCACACCGATGATGAGGGCTTCCTTCCACCAGTACAGACGGTGCGTCCGCTCGGGAACCACGCGAGCGTCCGCGACCTGCATAGGAGGTTCAGGTTACGTGTCGTTACCGTCTGATGACGTGGACGTTCTTGTCACATCAAGGGGGGCGACGTGACCCAGACGAGCATCGAAGGACATGCCGGGGAGCAGGCGGTTGCCGCCCTTCGGGCGTTCGGCACCGACGTGATGTTCACGTTGAACGGCGGCCACATCTGGCCCCTGTACGAGGCCGCCCGGAACCAGGGGATGCGGGTGGTCGACACCCGGCATGAGCAGTCGGCGACGTTCGCCGCCGAGGCCTACGCCAAGCTCACCCGGCGGCCCGGCGTAGCCGCGCTGACCGCGGGACCCGGGATCACCAACGGCGTGTCGGCGGTCACCTCGGCGTGGTTCAACGGCTCGCCCGTCGTGGTGCTCGGGGGGCGGGCGCCACAGAGACGTTGGGGAGCGGGGTCCCTGCAGGAGCTCGACCACGTCCCGATCCTGGCGTCGATCACCAAGGACGCGACGACGCTGACCGACCCGGCCAAGGCGGGCGCCGTCGTGCACGCCGCCGCGGCGCTGGCCGTCGAGCCGCACCGGGGCCCGGTGTTCGTCGACTTCCCGCTCGACGTGTTCGGTCCGGCGGCGGGGGAGGTACCCGACGTCGACTCGCCGAGTGGTCGCGGCGTCGAGCCCGACCCCGACGCGGTCGCCGAGCTGGCGGGGATGATCGCCGCGGCCGAGCGACCGGCGTTGGTGGTCGGCAGCGACGTCTACTGGGCCGGGGCGTGGGACGAGCTGAGGGCCGCAGTCGAGCAGCTGCGGGTGCCGGTGTTCAGCAACGGCCTCGGGCGGGGCACCCTGCCGGCCGACCACGAGCTGGCCTTCCTGCGCACACGTGGGCTGCTCCGGACGCGCGCCGACCTGGTCGTGGTCGTCGGCACGCCGCTCGACTTCCGCCTCGGATTCGGTCGCTTCGGCTCGGCCGGTGTCGCCCATGTCGTCGACGCCGAGTCCCAGCGCGCGGCCCACGTCGACGTGCCGACCGTCGCCGGCGACCTCGCCGCGGTGTTCCGGGCGATCGCCGAGCGAGCCGGCAGGCGCGCCGACCACGAGCCGTGGATCGCCGAACTGCGGGCCGCCGAGGACGCCGCCCGGACGGCCGAGGCTCCGCTGCTCGCCGCCGCGGACGACCCGATCAAGCCGAGCCGGGTGTACGGCGAGCTCCGCCGGCGCCTGGCTCGTGACGCCGTCGTGATCTGCGACGGCGGCGACTTCGCCTCGTACGCCGGCAAGTACGTGGAGGTGTTCGAGCCGGGGTGCTGGCTCGACACCGGTCCGTACGGGTGCCTCGGCAACGGCCTGGGCTACGCCATCGCCGCCCGCGTTGCGCGGCCCGACGCCCAGGTGGTCGCCCTGCTCGGCGACGGGGCCGCTGGCTTCAGCCTGATGGACGCCGACTCGCTCGTCCGCCATGGCCTCCCCGTCGTGATGATCGTCGGCAACAACGGGATGTGGGGGTTGGAGAAGCACCCGATGCAGGCGATCTACGGCTGGGACGTGGCGTGCGATCTCCAACCCGGCTGCCGTTACGACGAGGTGGTGCGGTCACTCGGTGGCGCGGGCGAGATGGTCACCGATCCCGCCGAGGTCGGCCCGGCCCTCGACCGTGCCTTCGCCTCTGGCGTGCCCTATCTCGTCAACGTCGTGACCGACCCGGCTGACGTCTACCCCAGATCGTCGAACCTGGCCTGACTCCCCACCACCCGAGGGTTTCGCGCCACTACGTGTCGACGCGAAACACTCGGGTGATCAGATCAGCGATCTCCCGAAGTCGGGTCCGCAGCGCGTCGCCCTCGAGGACACGGAACGGGAATCCCAGCGCGACGACGTGGAAGATGAGCAGGTCGAGGTTGTCGGCACCCGTCGTGAGGATCGTGGTGTGCTCGTCGATCGGCTCGAGGCTGCCGACCGTCGGCGGGACGAGCGCGGAGACCTCGGCGACCGGCGCGGCGATCTCGATGCGGGTCCGGTAGCGGTACGGCGCCGTCGTGATCGCCGCCTGGACGAACGCGACCGGATCCGGCGGATCGGCGATCTCGACCCGGTGGCCGGTCGCGACGACGTCGCGCATCCGGTCGATGCGCAACGTGCGCCACGCGCCCCGGTCACGGTCACGGGCGACCAGGTACCAGCGGCGAGCGGTGGCGACCACGCGGTACGGGTCGACCGTGCGATCCGATTCCCGGCCGTCGCTGTCGCGGTAGCGCAGGCGCAGCCGCTCGGCGTCGCGACACGCCCGCGTGATCGTCACCAGGACGTCCGGCGGGACCGGCGACGGGTCGGCGTGGAGGCGGGCGGTCATCGACGCCACCGTCGTGACCTGGCGGCGAACCGACGACGGCAAGAGCTGCTCGAGCTTGCCGAGGGCGCGCCGCGCCGCCTCGCCTCCACCGGCGATCGACTCCGTCGCCGTCGAGCGCAGGCACACCGCAACGGCGACCGCCTCGTCGCGATCGAGCATCAGCGGCGGCATCGCGGCGCCACCCGCACCGAGCCGGTAGCCGCCGGCCGCCCCGACGGCGGCCTCGATCGGGTAGCCGAGCTGACGCAGCCGGTCGACGTCCCGGCGCACGGTGCGCACGGTCACCCCGAGCCGCTCGGACAGCTGGGGCCCCGACCACTGCGGGCGACCCTGGAGCAGCGAGAGCAGACCGAGCAGGCGGCCGGTGGTCTCGGACACGCCACCAGTTTGTCCGGAACGAGGACAAAAGCAGTCCTCCTTCGCGCCTACCGTTGCCCTCGTGGAGATCGACTGGACTCACGAGCTCGCCGAGCAACTCGACTGGCATTGGACCAACCACCTCCGCCCCCGCCTCGACGGCCTCACCGACGACGAATACCTCTGGGAGCCGGTCGGCGGGTGCTGGAACGTCCGGCCACGAGCCGAGGCGACGACGCCGATGGCCACCGGGGCGGGTGAGGTCGTCGTCGACTACGCCTACCCCGAACCGGTGCCGCCGCCGGTGACGACGATCGCCTGGCGCATGGCTCACGTCGCCATCGGGGTCTTCGGCCAGCGGGCCGCCAATCACTTCGGCGAGGGTGGCGTCGGCTACGAGACCACCGACTTCTCGCTCACCGCCGCCGGTGGTCTCGAGCTCCTCGACCGCTGGTACGCGGCCTGGCGTGATGGTGTCAACGGCCTCGACGCCGAGGCGCTGGCCCGGCCGGTCGGACCGCACGAGGGACCGTTCGCCGAGTACCCGTTCGCCTCCCTGATCCTGCACATCAACCGCGAGGCGATCCACCACGGCGCCGAGATCGCCCTCCTTCGCGACCTGTACGCCCACCAACTGGAGGCATCACGATGAGCACGCCGTTCCAGGTCACGTTCGACGCTGCCGACCCCCACCGGGTCAACAGGTTCTGGTCAGAGGCGGTCGGGTACGAGGTCGAGGATCATCACGACTTCATCAAACAGTTGCTCGACGCGGAACCATCACCGACGACGACGTCATCGAGCTCGACAGTCGCCTGGCCTTTGAGACGGGCGCGGCGTGCCGCGACCCCGCCGGCGTCGCCCCCCGCTTGCTGTTCCAGCAGGTGCCGGAGCCGAAGTCGGTGAAGAACCGCGTCCATCTCGACCTCCATGTCGGTGACGAGCGCCGCGAGGCCGAGGTCGAGCGGCTGATCGCCCTCGGTGCCTCCCGCCTGTGGGACGGTCAGCAGGGCCCGAACCGCTGGGTCACGATGGCCGACCCCGAAGGCAACGAGTTCTGCGTGACGTGACGTCGGCCGAGTTCGCTCGGGCGTTTACCGCTGACACTGGGCGGGGTACGTGGCCCTTCACACTGGTAGACGTCTGCCCGGTCCGTAGGGAGGCCGCATGAAGCGTTTGATCATGGCGGCTGGCCTTGCCAGCGCGCTGATCCTGGGGGGTTTGGCCGACGGATCACCCGCCGCCGCCGCCACGTACACCAAAGTGGTCCGCTACGGGCCGTTCACGCTACCGGCCGGGACCGAGACCGATCCGGCCATGGTGACCAGGCTGAGGCTGGCGGTCAACCGGCCGTGCCTGGACTGCTACATCACCGCGTTCAAACCGGACCTCGTGTACGCCGACGGCACCAAGGCGACGATGGACGACGGCCCCATGCTCCATCACGCCGTGCTGACGAGCCAGTTCCGCTCGGACGCCACGTGCGGCAACTCGTGGCTCGGTCTCGCCGGCGAGCGCTTCTTCGCCTCGGGCGACGAGCGGACCGCGATCTCGTTCCCGGCCGGGTACGGCTACCGTGTCCGGTGGTACGACTCGTGGAACCTGCTGGTCGATCTGATGAACCACGCAGAGGCGGGTAAGACGGTGTACTTCCAACTCACGGTCACCTACCGCCCGGCGTGGGAATCGGTGAAGCCGCTCAAGCCGGTGTGGCTCGACGTCGACCAGTGCGGAGACTCCGAGTACTCGATCCCGGCCGGGTACTCCGACACGCACTGGGACTGGAACGTCAACGTCCCCGGCAACGTGGTGGCCATGATCGGTCACGTCCACGGTCACGGCATCGCCGTGGAAGCGACCAATGAGTCTCAGGGCGGCGCGTTGATCTGCCGGTCCGTGGCGACCGCTGATCCCGACGATCTCCACCGCATCCTCGCCATGAGCACGTGTACCGGCAACCCCCTCGCCACGGTGCGGACGGGAGAGACCGTCCGACTACACAGCCAGTATCAGAGCACCCATGCGGCCGACGACGTGATGGGCATCATGCTCGCCTACATCCATCGGACATAGCGACGTCCGGGGCGGCGAATCACGCGCCGTTCAGTCGCTCCCGCACTTCGCCATGAAGAGGTTCACGTCGACGATGACGCGTACGACGCGGCCGACGGCGATCAGGCCGCGAGCATCGGACGCCGAGACCATGAACGTGATCCGGCGGCCCTCGACCTTCTCGACCATGGCCTCGGCGACGACCTCAGCCCCGATCGGAGACGGCTGGAGGTGGTCGAGGCGCACCTTCATCCCGACCGTCGTGGTTCCCGGAGCGAGATCGGGGGCGATCGCGGCGACGCTCGCCTCCTCGCAGAGGGCGATCAGCCGCGGGGTACCGAGCACGTCGACGGTGCCCGACCGCATGGCCCGCGCAGTGTCAGACTCCCTGACAACCATCCGCGCTTCGGCCCGCAAGCCCGTCGCCACTGTCACAGCGTCGAACGCTACCGACCGGCCGAAGCGCCGACACGGCACTCGGTAGCCTGCACGCCGTGATCGACCACGATGTTCTGCAGCGCGTACTCGGAACCGCGATGCGGTCGGGCGGCGACTTCGCCGAGGTCTACGCCGAGGACAAACGCTCGACGTCGGCCGGGCTCGACGACGGGCGCGTCGAACAGGTCACCAGTGGGCGGGACCGCGGCGCCGGCATCCGCGTCGTCGCGGGTGAGACCACCGGGTTCGCCCACACGAGCGACCTGAGCGAGCGGGGACTGCAGACGGCCGCCGCGGCGGCGGCGACGGCGGCCCGCCAGGGCGACGGCACGACGCACACGGTGACACTGACGCCCGAGTCGTACGAGCGCCCCAACCAGATCGAGCAGTACCCGGACGACGTCGCCAAGGTCGACAAGGTCGACCTGCTCCGCCGGGCCGACGACGCCGCCCGCTCCGCCGGCGCGTCGATCGTGCAGGTCTCGGCCGGCTACGCCGACAGCCGGAAGCGGGTGCTCGTC
>JBKOUV010000203.1:0-3973 GCA_046723555.1 Actinomycetota bacterium
ACGACGTGTACTCCGCCAACCCCTTCTCCGCCAACGTCTTCGAAATCGCCGCCGTCAACGTCGTCTTCCCATGATCAATATGACCCATCGTCCCCACATTCACATGCGGCTTCGTACGCTCAAACTTCGCCTTACTCATGGCGTTGAAGACTCCTGTCTCGCTTGCTAACGGATGTGTGGGTTGTCAAAGAACGGAGGCGATCTACTCGCCGCGCACTCGCTTGATGATCTCCGATGCGATGCTCTCCGGCACCTGCTGGTAGCTGTCGAACTGCATCGTGTAGGTCGCCCGCCCCTGGGTGCGGGAGCGGAGGTCGGTACTGTATCCGAACATCTCGGACAACGGCACCGACGCCGTGACCACCTGGGTGTTGCCGCGGGCTTCCATGCCGCCGATGCGGCCGCGCCGGCTCGAGAGGTCGCCCATCACGTCGCCCATGTATTCCTCGGGCGTGACGACCTCGACCGACATGATCGGCTCGAGCAGCACCGGCTTGGCCTGCTCGGCCGCCTTCCGGAAGCCGGCCTGACCGGCGATCTTGAACGCCATCTCCGACGAGTCGACGTCGTGATATTGACCGTCGACGAGGTGCACCTTGACGTCGACCGTCGGGTACCCGGCGAGCACGCCCGAGTCGAGGGCGGCCTGGATCCCCTGGTTGGTCGGCTGGATGTACTCCCGCGGGATGCGCCCACCGGTGATCTCGTCGACGAACTCGTAGCCGCCGCCCGGGTTGGGCTCGACGCTGAGCTTGACGACGGCGAACTGGCCGGAGCCACCGGTCTGCTTGATGTGGCGGTACTCGACGGAGTCGACCGGCTTGGTGATCGTCTCCCGGTATGCCACCTGCGGCTTGCCGACGGTGGCCTCGACGCTGAACTCGCGCTGCATCCGGTCGACGAGCACCTCGAGGTGCAGCTCGCCCATCCCGGAGATCACGGTCTGACCGGTGTCCACGTCGGTGCGGACGCGGAACGTCGGGTCCTCGTCGGACAGGGACTTGAGCGCCTTGCCCAACTTGTCCTGGTCGCTCTTGGTCTTGGGCTCGATGGCGACGTGGATGACCGGCTCGGGGAACTCCATCCGCTCGAGGATCACCGGGTCGTGGCGATCGCACAGCGTGTCGCCGGTGGTGGTGTCCTTGAAGCCGAGGCCGGCGACGATGTCGCCCGCCATGGCGACGTCGACGTCCTCGCGCTGGTTGGCGTGCATCAGCAGGATGCGGCCGAGCCGCTCCCGCTTCTCCTTGATCGAGTTGTAGACCTCGTCGCCCTTGTTGATCGTGCCCGAGTAGACGCGGAAGTACGTCAGCTTGCCGAATGGGTCGCTGACGATCTTGAAGGCGAGGGCGGCGAACGGCGCCTTGTCGTCGGCCTCGCGCACGATGACCTCGTCGCCGCGCAGGTTGGTGCCCTCGGTCGGCGGGATGTCGAGGGGGCTGGGCAGGAAGTCGACGACGGCGTCGAGCATCGGCTGGACGCCCTTGTTCTTGAACGCCGAGCCGGTGAGCACGGGCACGAAGTGCGCGGCCAGGGTGCCGATGCGGATGACCTTCTTGAGGTCGGCCTCGGTCAGCGGCTCGTCGTGGAGGTAGCGCTCGAGAACGTCGTCGTCCTCGGCGCAGACGGTGTCGAGGAGCTTGTGCCGCCACTCGTCGGCCTCGGCCTGGAGCTCGGCGGGGATGTCCTCCTCGTGGTACTTGGCGCCCTTGTCGTCGCCCTCCCACACGATCGCCTTCATCTTGACGAGATCGACCACGCCGCGGAACTTGGCCTCGGAACCAAGCGGCAGCTGGATCACGGCCGGTGTGGCCTCGAGGCGGCTCTCGATCATCTCGACGGTGCGGAAGAAGTTGGCGCCGGTGCGGTCCATCTTGTTGATGAAGCACATGCGGGGCACCCGGTACTTGTTCGCCTGCCGCCAGACGGTCTCGGTCTGCGGCTCGACGCCGGCTACCGAGTCGAAGACGGCGACCGCACCATCGAGCACGCGCAGCGACCGCTCGACCTCGATGGTGAAGTCGACGTGGCCGGGGGTGTCGATGATGTTGATGCGGTGGTCGTTCCAGAATGCGGTCGTGGCGGCCGAGGTGATGGTGATGCCGCGCTCCTGCTCCTGGGCCATGTGGTCCATGACCGCCGCGCCCTCGTGGACCTCACCGATCTTGTACGTCTTGCCGGTGTAGTAGAGGATGCGCTCGGTCGTGGTCGTCTTGCCGGCATCGATGTGGGCCATGATGCCGATGTTGCGGTAGCGCTCGAGGGGGAACTCACGCTTGGCCATAACTTGATCACTTTCACCAGTTCACGAACACACGAAGAACCCGGGCACACGACGGTACCCGGGTCCGAAGGCCGCCATCGCTGAGCGGCGTCGAAGCAACGCTTCATGGTAGCGGTTTCGGTGGCGTTCGCCACCGCTGATCAGGTATCGAGCGTCAACCGGCCGGTGCCGCCTGAGGCTCGCCCGCCTCGGCTCGGGCGGCATCCAGCTTCGCGGTCGTGAGTCTCGGCATGGCGTAGAGCGCGACGCCGAGCTGGGCGACACCGGAGACGATCCAGGCCGCGCGCAGCGCCGACTCGCGTGACAGGGGCCCCTCGAGCGCCGCCACGAGGGCGCCGCCGATTAGCCCGCCGATGGAGATCGCCCCCCAGCCAAAGAAGCGATAGACGCTGTTGACCCGGCCGAGCAGGCGGTCGGGGATGATCGACTGGCGGAAGCTGACCGTGATCACGTTCCAGAGCACGCCGAGGAAGAACACCGTCGCCAACAGCAGCGCAGCCACCGGCCAGGCGGACACCAGGCCGGTCGCGATCGAGAGCAGCGCGCCACCCCAGATCGTCAACCCGAGACAGACACCTGGTCCCAAGCGACGGGCCACCCGTGACGCCACCCAACCGCCGAGCACACCCCCGACGGCCGACACTGTCGTCAACAGGGCGAACTCGGTGGTCGAGGTGCCGAGCACCTCCTGCCCGAAGAGCACGAGCAGCGCGGTGGCGAGGTTGCCGAGCCCGTTGAGCAGACCGAGGGTGATCGCGAGCGTGCGGATCACGTCGTGGTGCCACAGCCACCGGAACCCCTCTGCGGCCTCGGTCCGCCACGGCCGCCGCTCTGACACGTCCGGTTTCGACCGCGGGAGGGCGGCGATGCTCAGCACGAGCACCGCCGAAACGGCAAACGAGCCGGCGTCGACGACGAACGGCAGGGCGAAGCCGATGGCGAGGAGCAGCCCTGCCAGTGGCGGGCCGGCGAACTGGTTGGCGACGAGCTCGGCCGAGTAGAGCCGCCCGTTCGCCAGCTCGAGGTCGTTGGACTCGACGATCGCCGGCAGGAACGTCTGGGCACTGTTGTCGTAGAGCACCTCGCCGACGCCGAGCAGCAGCGTGGCGGCGATCAGGACGAGGTAGAGGAACCACTCCGTCGAGACGACCTGGTCGACCTCGTCCGGTGACGGCAGCACGCCGCGTCGGGAGAACACGGCGAAGGCGACGACGCCGGTCAGCACGGCGCGCAGGACGTTCGCCCCGACCATCAGTTTCTGGCGGTCGCTGCGGTCGGTGATCACCCCGGCGGGCAGGGTGAACAGCAGCCACGGGAGCTTCTGGACCACGACGACCAGGGCGATCAGGATCGGGTTGCGGGTGATCGCCGAGGCCAACCACGGATAGGCGATCAGCGACACTCCGTCGCCGAGGTTGGAGATCGTGGTCGCCGCGAACAGCTTGCGGTAGCTCGTCCCCAACGCCACGGCTGGCGAAGCTACCGACGCTCAGCGACGTTCTTGCATCTGAATCGCGCCCGGGGCGCGCCGTTCAGCGGCCGTGGGTGATGTAGTCGAACAGCGCCTGGTTCTCGGTCTCGAGCTGGCGGAGGCGGGCCTTGACCACGTCGCCGATCGAGACGATGCCGCTGAGCAGCCCGTCGCCGTCGATCACCGGGAGGTGCCGGATCCGGCGCTCGGTCATCGAC
>JBKOUV010000149.1:0-5087 GCA_046723555.1 Actinomycetota bacterium
GCGCCCGGCAGGGGGATCGGGACCCGGCCGGCCATCACCTCATACGCGGCGGACGCGAGCGGCGGGCCGAGCGGCACCTCCTGCTGCCGGCGGTGCACGCGATCAACGACCGGGTCGGCTGGGTCAGCCGGGGCGCGATCAACTACGTCGCCGAGCGACTCGACGTCGCTCCGGCCGAGATCTACGGCGTCGCAACCTTCTACGCGCTGTTCTCGACGGTCGAACGGCCGGCCCGGCAGGTGCACGTGTGCACCGATCTCGTCTGCCGGGCGGCGGGCGGGCTCGGCGAGGCCGACGTCCCTGGAGGTGCGCATCCGGCGCCGTGCCTCGGGGTGTGCGAGCGGGCCCCGGCGGCGCTCGTGTTGGAGGCCGGCGCGTCGCCGCGCCGGGAGGTGCTGGCGCCGGCGACCGCCGACTCGGTGCGGCGCAGTGTCGACGGTGAGTGGCCCGGCGACGAACCGCCCGTCGCCGACGCCGCGCCGCGCGCGAAGTTCGCCGAAGGCTCCCGGCTGCTCGGACGCGTCGGGGCCGTCGACCCGGGCAGCCTCGACGCCTACCGGGCCGCCGGCGGGTACGAGGCGCTGCGGCGGGCGATCGCCATCGGGCCGGCCGCGGTCATCCGCGAGGTCACCGAGTCGGGTCTCGTCGGCCGCGGTGGGGCGGCGTTCCCGACCGGGCGCAAGTGGGACGCGGTCGCCCGCAACCCGGTGCGCCCCCACCATCTGATCTGCAACGCCGACGAGTCCGAGCCCGGGACGTTCAAGGACCGGGTGCTGATGGAGGGCGATCCGTTCGCCGTGATCGAGGCGATGACGATCGCCGCCTACGCCACCGGCTGCGCGCACGGCTGGATCTACATCCGCGGCGAGTACCCGCGGGCGACGCGGACGCTGCAGGCGGCGATCGAGACGGCGCGGCGCCGGGGGTTCCTCGGCGACGACATCCTCGGCAGCGGATTCGCCTTCGACGTCACCGTTTTCCGCGGCGCCGGCGCCTACATCTGCGGCGAGGAGACGGCGATCTTCAACTCCATCGAGGGGTTCCGCGGCGAGCCGCGCAACAAGCCGCCGTTCCCGGTCGACTCCGGACTGTTCGCCGAGCCGACCGTCGTCAACAACGTCGAGACCCTGGTGAACGTGTTGCCGATCGTGTCGCGCGGCGGCGCCGAGTTCGCGTCGATCGGGACGAAGGCGTCGACCGGACCGAAGCTGTTCTGCGTGTCCGGCGCAATCGCCGCGCCGGGGGTGTACGAGGTCGAGTTCGGGAAGACGCTGGGTGGGCTGATCGAGCTCGCCGGCGGCGTGCGCCCCAGGTCGCAGCTGCAGGCGGTGCTGCTGGGGGGCGCGGCCGGCGGCTTCGTCGGCCCCGACGATCTGGACATGCCGCTGACCCTGGAGGGTGCCCGCGAGCACGGCACGACACTCGGGTCCGGCGTCGTGCTCGTGTTCGACGAGAGCGTCGACCTCGTCGACCAGCTGCGCCGGATCGCCGCGTTCTTCCGCGACGAGTCGTGCGGCCAGTGCGTGCCGTGCCGGGTCGGCACCGTGCGTCAGGAGGAGGCGCTGGCCCGCCTCGCCGCCGGGGCGACCGACGGCGCCGAGCTGGCGTTGCTCGCCGACGTCGCCCAGGTCATGCGCGACGCCAGCATCTGCGGGCTCGGCCAGACGGCGCCGGTGGCGATCCAGTCAGCAATCGACAAGCTCGGAGTGTTCCGCTCAGCGCCGGAAGGTTCTGAGCCGCCTGAGTAGCGCTGAGCGCGACTTACAAGGCTCAGAATCAGGATGCGACGACGGGGGCGACGAACTCGACGTCGATCTCGATGTCGATCTTCTTGCCGAGGGCGAACTTGTCCATCCCCAGCGGCATGTTGAAGTCGATGCCGTAATCGTCGCGGACGATCTGGGCGGTGGCGACGAAGCCGGCGCGCTCCTTCCCGTCTACCGGGAAGACCTCGACCCCTCCGAACTCGATGGCGAGGGTGACGGGCCGGGTGATGCCGTTGATCGTCAGCTCGCCGTCGGCCTCGTACTCTCCCTCGCCCAGCTCACGGATCGACGTCGACTCGAACGTCATCGTCGGGTGCTGGTCGGCGGAGAAGAAGTCGGTCGAGCGGAGATGGGTGTCGCGGTCGGCCTGGTTGGTGTCGACCGTGGTGATGTCGATCGTCGCCCCGAATCGGGTGCTGGCGAGGTCGTCGCCGACCTGCAGCCAGGCGTCGACGCCGTTGAAGCGGCCGCGGACGTTGGTGAGCCCGAGGTGGCGAACCTTGAAGTAGACGCCGGAGTGGGCGGCGTCGAGGGTCCAGGTGCCGGTGGTCAGGGGGATGCTGGTCGTGGTGGTGGCCATAGCGACAATAGTAGTGCTCGCAACTATTACTTACAACACAATCCTCATGGTAAGCTTCTGCTGTGACAAGCGGCGCGGAAGTCGACATCCCCCATCGCGAGCTGGTCGAGACGTCGGCCCGCTTCGCCCACGCGTTCAGTCGCTGGCTCGCCGCCTGCGGGCCGGACGGGCTGCGCTACCCGAGCCTGCGGGTGCTGGAGTCGCTGCACTGCGACGGCCCGTCGAAGATGAAGCCGCTGGCCGACGGCCTCGGGCTCAGCGCCCGCAACCTGACCACGGTTGCCGACTCACTGGAGGCCGAAGGACTCGTTCGCCGGGTCGCCCATCCCACCGACCGCCGCGCAACGCTCCTCGAGCTCACCCCGGCCGGTCAGGCCGCCGCCGACAAATCGCTCGCCCCGCGCCTCGTCGAGATCGGCCGCCTCTTCGACGAGCTCACGCCGGAGGGCCGCCGGCATCTCCTCGACGCGCTCACCACCCTCGTCGAGGCGATGGAGCGGGGCTGCTCCGCTCAGGACGGCTGCTGACCACCCGGAATCTGGGCGGCTCAGGCGACGCGTCGGGCGGCCGTTGCGGCGGGTGGTCCGCAGCGGTTCGGGTGGAGGATCGAGGCGAACGTGCTCACGCCTTCGACCACGCGCGGGCCGGGGCGGACCACGAACGCGTCGGCGTCGACGGCCCACACCTCGGCGCCGGCCGGGAGCACACCGGCGGCGACGGTGCGCTCGGCGAGCTCGGCGGCACCGTCGAGACGGAAGCCGCACGGCGCCACGATGACGACTTCGGCGCCGCAGTCGGTGACGGCCGGCCAGTCCACGCCGACGGACTTCTCGCCCCGTCGCCCGAGCACCGGTTCGCCCCCGGCCGCGGTCACCAGATCGGGTACCCAGTGACCGGCGGTGAACGCCGGGTCGGTCCATTCGAGCCCGAGCGTTGGACGCCGCGGCGCGCGCTCGACGGCGGCCGCGATCTCGGCCAGGCGGGTCCGGCAGGCGGCGACGATTTCCTCGGCCCGGTCCTCGGCACCGGTCGCCGCCCCGACGGTCCGGACCGACTCGAGCACCTCCTCGAGCGTCATCGGGTCGAGGGTCACCACCTCGGCTCGACAGCCGAGGTAGGCGAGGGCGTCGTCGACCTCGCTGACGTCGACGGCGCACACTGCGCACAGGTCCTGGGTCACGACCAGCGTCGGGTCGAGCTCGGCGAACGCACCCCGGTCGAGCCGGTAGAGGTCCTCGCCCGCGGCCATCCGCTCCTTCACCACAACGTCGATCTCGCCCGGTGAAAGCCCGGGCGGCAGCGCGGAAGTCGAGACGATCCGCTTCGCGCGGGCGGCCGGCGGGAAGTCGCACTCGAACGTGACGCCGACGACATGATCCTCGAGGCCGAGGGCGAACAGGATCTCCGTCGCCGACGGGAGCAGCGAGACGATCCGCATCGGCTCCATCATTGCCACAGGAGACACCCCTCGCACGTCTGATGAAGTGTGGGGATGGTCCGGCCGATGAGCGAGCTACCGGTTGACGGCGAGGAGGTGACGCGGCCCGCCGAGTCGGTGGAGGCGGTGTACCGGCGTCTCGGCCGTGAGCTGCTCGGGCTGGCCACCCTGCTCACCGGCTCGCGGCAGTCGGGCGAAGAGCTCCTCCACGACGTGTTCGCCGCGGCGATCCCTCGCTGGTCCTCGATCGAGCAGCCCGAGCACTACCTGCGGCGGGCGATCGTCAACCGGGTGCGCAGCCACCAGCGGCGGCTCGTGACGGCCGGCCGCTGGCGGCCCGATCCCGATGTCGTCACCGGCGAGCCCGAGATCGACGAGACGTGGCGCCTGCTGCGCGCCCTCCCGGCGAACCAGCGCGCCGCGATCGTGTTGCGCATCAAGCTCGGCCTGGCCGATCGCGAGATCGCCGGCCACCTCGACTGCAGCGAGGCGACCGTCCGGTCCCTCGTGTCACGCGGCCTGGGCCGGCTGCGGAAGGAGTTGTCGTGAAGTCCGACCACGTGCTCACCGACGACGAGTTGAACGACCTCGTCGCCCGCACCCTCGACACGGTCGCCGGTGCGGTCGGCGAACCGGCATCGCTCCACACCGAGCTGCGGCGCCGGCACCGCTGGGTGCTCCCCTGCGCGGCGGCGTCGGTGGTCGTCCTCGGCATCGGCGCGCTGGTGCTCCTCGCGGCGCGGGATCGCCAGCCGTTGCCCCCGCTGGACGGGACTGGCCCCACTCTCGGCGAGTACGGGTTCACCGACCGGGAGCAGGTCGCCGTCGAGTCTGCCCAGGACCGGATGATGCGCGACTGCATGGCGACGCGCGGGCAGCCGTACGGGCTGCAGACCGACCTCGCCCGCCAATATCGAGTCGGCACGCTCGATGAGTTCTGGAGTGAGATCGGCCGGACCGACCCGGATCGGGCCGCGACGCTCGGGTACCAGCCGTCGCCCCGCACCCGTTCGCAGGAGCCCAACGCGGCCTGGTCCGACGACCCAGCGTGGGTGACGGAGTGGGACGGTGGCGCGGCCGGACCAACGGTCGACATCGTCGATCCCCGCACCGGCGAGCCAACGGGTGCGAGCCAGCTGGCCGGCGGTTGCTTCGGGCAGGTGATGGCGTTCGTCTACGGCGACCAGGCCCGCTTCACGTCCGTCGACGACTTCTTCCTCAACGAGCTCGACTCGATCCAACGGAGTTACGCGGACGACCCTCGGCTGGCCCAGAGCATCGCGCGGTGGGCGGAGTGCATGAG
>JBKOUV010000186.1:0-14510 GCA_046723555.1 Actinomycetota bacterium
GATTCCTACGTAGACGCGATCACCCTTCTGGATGCGCCGGACCCGACTGAGCTACGGCGATGGGAAGCGGTTGCGGCAGTCGCCAGGGTCGCCGAGGGTGTCGCGATCGACGCGCTGCGAGGAATCTGGTCCGAATGGCGAAAGACATCATCGATCGCTCTCGACGTCGGGCACTGACCACTGGCTTTCCACGACGGTTCGCAGCTCCTCGAAGACGGCGGGACTGGCGACGATGACGAGGTCGTCGTTCTCCGGGCAGGGGAGCTCGATGAGTGCGCCGGCCTCGCGAGCGATGTGGGCGCCGGCAACGTAGTCCCACACCTTGATGTCCCGTTCGAAGTAGGCGTCGGCCCGGCCGGCACCGACCCAGCACAGTTGCAGCGCGGCCGATCCGAAGCAGCGGATGTCGCGTGCGGCGGGAAGCAACGCTTGGACGATGTTCCCTTGGCGGCCGCGGATCTGGGCGGTGTACGAGAACCCGGTGAGAACCAGCGCCCGCGCCAGCGAGGGGCAGCCGGAGACCTCGATGCGGTCGCCGTCGACGCGTGCGCCGTTGCCAGCGGACGCGGAGAACGTCTCGTCGCTCAGCACGTCCACGACGGCGCTGGCGACGACTCCGCCGTCGAGGGCCGCGGCCACGCTCACGGCCATCACCGGCAGGGAATAGACGAAGTTGATCGTGCCATCGAGCGGGTCGACCACCCACTGCAACCGGGTGCGCTGGCGACCGGAGGGCGTCGGGGCCTGCCCTCCCTCCTCGCCCAACACACCCGCGTCCGGTGTGGCGTCGGCGAGCAGCCGGCGGATGAGCTCTTCGGCGTCAACGTCGGTGCGCGTGACGACGTCAGTGGGCGACGACTTGGCGCCCAGTTTCGTCGCGCGGCCGAGGTGGGTCCTGATCAACGCCGCCGCGGCGCGAGCCACCGACGCGGCGACGGTTTCGAGCTCTCGCGGGTCGTATCCGTCGGGCGCGGGACCCGCCTCAGGCACACCTGACCTCGAAGTCGTGCTCGGCGAGCACGGCGAGGGCGTCGTCCTCGATACCGGTATCGGTGACGAGGACGTCGATCTCGTCGAGGGTGGCGTAGGTGAACATCTGGTCGTTGCCGAACTTCGAGTGGTCGACCATGGCGACGACCCGACGGGCGCTCTCGATCATCGCTCGCTTGAGGACGCTCTCGTCGTGATACGGGGTCGTGAGGCCACGCTGGAACGACAGCCCGTCACAGCTGATGAACAGCACGTCGACCCGCAGAGCGCGGACCGACGCCACCGTCGACGCGTCGACCATCGCGAAGGTGTTCGTCCGCACGCTGCCGCCCAGAACGGTCAGCTCACGGACACCGCGACGAACCAACGTCGCGGCCGTGAGGAGGGAGTTCGTGACGATGTGGACCTGGCGATCCACCGGGAAGACCTCGGCGAGTCGCTGCCCGGTCGAGCCCGAGTCGATGATCACGGAGCCACGTTCGGGAACCTCGTGGATGGTCTCGCGCCCGATGCGCAGCTTCTCCTCGGCGTTCAGCATGTCGCGCGCGTCGACCATCGGCTCGTGGTCGAGACGCTCGATCGGCACGGCACCGCCGTGCACGCGTCGAAGCAACCGGCGTTCCTGCAGATCGGACAGGTCACGCCGAATCGTCTCGGTCGTTACGTCGAAGCGTCGCGCCAGGTCCGACACGTCGACCGAGCCGCTCTTCAGGGCGAGAACGTAGATCTCCCGCTGGCGATGCTGCTGGAGTCTTGGACCACTCTTCGTCCTGTCGCTCGTCGTCATAGGTGCCGCACCGTCCCGCGAGACATTTGCGAGCGTACTGTCATCGCCTCATCGCGGCGAGTGGACCGAGATCGCCGACTCGCTCCCACGCGTCGGCGAACGCAGCCCGGAACCTGCCGTTGTCGCGCAACGAACGGGGGAACACCTCGGCGAAGTCGAGGAAGTTGGCCGGGTCGTCCATGGCGAGTCGGGCATGCCGGCGTGCCGCATCACCGGACGCGTCCAAGGCCTGTTGGTCCGCGGGGACACTCGCCAGATATCTCGCCCAACCGGCGAGCGCAAGGGCGCCGCGGGTGATCGGTCCGTCGTGGGCGATCTGGAACTCGATCGTTGGGATCAGGAACGTGGGGAACTTCGCCGTTCCGTCGATACACAGGCGGGCGATCTGGTCTCGCACGCCGGTGTTGGCGAACCGATCCAGGACGGACACGACGTAGTCCTCGGGGGGGTAACCGGGAATCGCCGTCAGCGACGGGATGGCCTCCTCGTAGAGCAGGTGATCGAGGAACAGGCGTACCTCCGAGACGGCGACGGCCTCGTCGACGTAGACGATGCCGGCCAACGCAGCGAGGTACGCCATGCTCGAGTGGCCGGCGTTGAGGAGTCGCAGCTTGTAACGCTCCCAGTCGTCGACGCGGTCGGAGAACAGCACCCCAACGTCATCCCAGTTCGGTCGGCCGCTGGCGAAGTGATCTTCGATCACCCACTGACGGAACGGCTCGGTGACGACCGGCCAGCGATCCTCGATTCCGACAACGTCGACGAGCCAGGACCGGTCATCATCCGATGTAACTGGCGTGATGCGATCGACCATCGAGTTCGGGAACGCGCAGTACCGGTCGATCCAGTCGGCGAGTGACCCGCTGCGGCGTCCGGCGGCGGCGAGCGTTGACCGGCGCGCGGCGTCGCCGTTGCCCGGGAGGTTGTCGCAGCTGACGACTGTCAGTGGCGCTCGCCCGTCCTGACGCCGCCGCTCCAGACCAATCGCGATGACGTCGAACGTCGTCGGCGTCGATGGCGCGGCGGTCGGGTCGCCATCGCCATACCCGGACTCGGTGATAGTCAGCGACAAAATGGCGACGTCGGGATCGGCGATCAGTTCGGCGGCCCCCACTGGGTCGTCGAAGGCCAAGTGGTAGTCGATGATGCTTCCGACGATCTGTGCGCGGGGGTCGCCGCGTCCCCGCTCGACCAGGGTGTACAGGTGGTCCTGGGCAGCGAGCGCGTCGGCCATGCGCAGGTCTTGTTGGAGCAGCCCGACCCCGCGGATCCCCCAGACGCTTCCGGCTTCGGCGAGCTCGTGCATGTACAGGGCGAGGTGGGCGCGGTGGAAGCCTCCGACGCCGACGTGGAGGATGCGCGGCTCCAGGCGGTGACGGTCGTAGGTCGGCACAGGGATTCCCCGTCTGGCGATGTCGGGGAGCGTCGCGGCGCACAGCCGGATCGCGGGAAGCCGACCGGTACTGGACACAGGAGCACGATAATCACAGAAATAACCACATGACAAGCGTGGAGTTATGTTGATTTGGGCTTGCAAACCAACACAGAACCACTTCATAATGCCCCTGTCGGGGTTCATTCCGATGCCCGCAGGTCAGGGGACGACGTGAAGGGGGAAACCCGCAGGGCAACAACGTCGAAGGCGAACTGGCGCCGCCGCAGCCAACACGCGGTGCGCCTCCTGGCGGTGGCCGCAATCGGTGTCGCCGCCGTGGCGTGCGGCGACGACGATGACAACGGGAGCGCCACTTCGGGCGGTACCTCGGGTGGCACGTCAGGGGGCACCGGCGCGCAGCCCTCTGGCGAGGGCGGGGAGCTCAACGTGATCATCGTCGGCAACCCGCAGATGGAGGACATCTCCAAGCTCACGCCCGAGCTGTTCACCTCCGAGACCGGGATCAAGGTGAACTACTCGGTGCTCGAGGAGACAACGCTCCGGGAGATCGTCACCCGTGACATCGGCGCATCCGGAAAGCAGTTCGACGTCGTGATGATCGGCCCGTTCGAGACGCCGCAATTCGGGGAGAGCGGCTGGCTAGTCGACCTCACGCCCTACGCCGAGGCCGACGAGTCGTACCAGTTCGACGACCTGATCCCGACCGTCCGCGACGCGTTGTCGGTCGAGGGCAAGCTCTATGCGTCGCCGTTCTACGCCGAGTCGTCGTTCGTGATGTATCGCAAGGACGTGCTCGAGGCCGCCGGCCAGACGATGCCCGACAACCCCACCTGGGACCAGGTGGCGAAGATCGCCCGCGCGGTCGACACCGACGAGATGGCCGGCATCTGCCTTCGCGGCAAGCCCGGCTGGGGCGAGCTCGGTGCGTCGTTCACCACCGTGCTCAACACGTTCGGCGGGACGTGGTGGTCGGCCAACGACGACGGCACGGTCGGCGAGGCTCAGGTCGACCAGCCCGAGTTCAAGGAGGCCCTGCAGTTCTACGTCGACCTGGTCCAGGACGCCGGCGAGGACGACGCCGCCAACGCCTCCTACAACGAGTGCTCGGCCCAGTACCTCGACGGCAAGGTCGCGATGTGGTACGACGCCACGGTCGCGGCGGGGTCGCTCGAGGCCGACGACAGCCCGGTGAAGGGCAAGAACGGCTATGCGATGGCACCGGTGAAGGAGACGGACGCGTCCGGCTGGCTGTGGACCTGGGCGCTCGCCATCCCGCAGAACTCGCCCAACCCCGACACCGCGTGGAAGTACATCTCCTGGGCGACCGGCCCCGACTACATCAAGGAGGCCGGCCCGAAGATCGCCGGCGGCTGGGCGGCGATCCCGCCGGGAACCCGGAAATCCACGTACGAGATCCCCGAGTACAAGCAGGCGGCGGCGGCGTTCGCCGACGCCACCCTCACGTCGATGGAGAAGGCTCCGATCGACAATCCGGGAACCACGCCGCGGCCGGGCGTGCCGGGCGTCCAGTACGTCGGGATCCCGCAGTTCCAGGATGTCGGGAACCGATGCACCGAGGAGTTCTCCAGCGTCATCGCCGGACGAACCGACATCGACTCGGCGTTGGGCGCCTGCCAGGACATCGCTTCCCAGGTCGGAGGCTGACAGCTCATGGCCGTCCAGGTCGAGACTGGGCGGCCGGAGTCACACGCGGCGCCGCCCGAGGCGCCCGGACACGACCAACTCCACCGGCCGTGGCGGACGCGCGTCCCGCTGCTGCCGGCACTCGTTTTCACGGTGCTGCTCACCCAGATCCCATTCCTGATGAACATCTGGTACAGCCTGACGGACTGGACCATCGTGCCACCGACCCCGCGGGAGTTCGTCGGGCTCGACAACTACCGCGCCCTGCCTGACGACCACTTCTTCCGCGATGCGGCCCGGGTGACGGTGGTGATGACCGTCTCCAGCGTGCTGATCTCGTTGGTCTTGGGGACGCTGTTGGCCGTCCTGATCGACCGCAAGTTCTTCGGGCGGGGGATCACCCGCACCCTGCTGATCACGCCGTTCCTGATCATGCCGGTCGTGGCCGGCCTGATCTGGAAGAACCAGATGTTGAGCAGCCTGTACGGCGTCGTCAACTGGGTGATCGAGCGGCTGGGCATGGAACCGGTCGAGTTCGTGTCGCGCTATCCGCTTGCGTCAATCGTCGTGGTCCTTGTCTGGCAGTGGACGCCCTTCATGATGCTGATCATCCTCGCCGGCCTACAGAGCCAGCCCGCTGAGGTTCTCGAGGCAGCCAAGGTCGACGGCGCCACCGGCTTCGGGACGTTCCGCCAGCTGACCCTTCCTCACCTACGTCCGTACATGGAGCTCGGCACGCTGTTGGGGACCATCTATCTGATCCAGGTCTTCGACCAGGTCGCCGTGATGACCGGCGGTGGGCCGGGTTCGACGAACATTCCGTACTTCGTGTACCAGCGTTCGATCGGTGGCGGCTGGGAGTTCGGGAAGGCGTCGGCCTATTCCATCGTCGTGGTGATCGCGTCGATCATCGTCGCCACGATCGCGTTGCGGGTGCTTTCTCGGCTGCTCAAGGGAGAGGAGATCGCCTGATGCGCGGATCGAGCGAGCGTGGCGTCGGAGAACGTCGCTCGACGGACGTTCTCCTGGGGGTTGTCGCCTGGCTCGTCGCCTTGGTGTTCTTCTTCCCGGTGTTCTGGATGGTGCTCAGCTCGTTCAAGTCCGAGCAGGACGCCAACACCAGTCCGAAGCTCTTTTTCAATGCGACGCTCGATCGCTACAAGGACGTCACTCAGTCCACGACCGGTCTGCTGTCGTTCCGCGATGCGTTCATGAACTCGTTCTGGGTCGTGACCGTGAGCACGATCGTCGTGCTCGTGCTGGCGATCCCCGCCGCCTACGCTCTTGCGATCAGGCCGGTGGCGAAGTGGCGTGACGTCCTGTTCTTCTTCATCTCGACAAAGTTCCTCCCGGTCGTAGCGGCGATCCTGCCGCTCTGGATCCTCGCCCGGGATCTCGACCTCCTGAACACCCGCCTGGTTCTGATGATCCTGTACACGGGGATGAACCTGCCGCTGGCGGTGTGGATGCTGCGCTCGTTCTTCCAGGAGATCCCACGGGAGCTGGTCGAGGCCGCCGAGATCGATGGCGCCGGACTCAAGGGCCAGCTGGCCTCGGTGATCCTGCCCATCGCCGTCCCCGGCATCGCCGCCACCGCCCTGCTGTGTGTGATCTTCGCCTGGAACGAGTACTTCTTCGCGGTCCAGCTCAACCCGGCGGGCGGCTCCACGATCCCGATCTGGGTCACGACCAACGTCAGCACACGCGGCAATTTCATCGCCAAGCTCTCCGCGGCGTCAGTGCTCGCGACGCTGCCCGTCGTGCTGGCCGGCTGGTTGGCGCAAAAGCGGATGATCCGCGGCCTCGCCATGGGCGCGATCAAGTAGGAGGTAACGGTGGCATCGGTCCAGTTCGTCTCGGCGACTCGGGTGTATCCGGGCACGCCCGAGCCGGCGGTGTCCCAGCTCGACCTCGAGATCCACGACGGCGAGTTGCTCGTGCTCGTCGGACCCTCAGGGTCCGGAAAGTCCACGGCGCTGCGAATGCTCGCTGGCCTCGAGCCACTCGACAGCGGGGCGATCTTCATCGGTGAGCGCGACGTGAGCGGCGTCAGGCCACGCGACCGCGACATCGCCATGGTCTTCCAGAACTATGCGCTCTACCCACAGCTGACCGTGGCCGAGAACATGGGCTTCGCCCTCAAGCAGCACAAGGTCCCCAAGGACGAGCGCCAGGCGCGCGTCCGTGAGGCGGCACGGGTGCTCAACCTCGAGCCGTTCCTCAACCGCAAACCGAGGAACCTCTCGGGCGGCCAGCGCCAGCGAGTCGCCATGGGCCGGGCAATCGTCCGCAAGCCGCAGGTCTACCTGATGGACGAGCCGCTCTCGAACCTCGACGCCAAGCTGCGGGTGCAAACCAGGACCGAGCTCGCCGAGCTCCAAGCTCGCCTCGCGGTCACCACGGTGTACGTCACGCACGACCAGGTCGAGGCGATGACGATGGGGCATCGCGTCGCCGTCCTGCGCGACGGACTGCTCCAGCAATGCGACACCCCCCACACGCTCTACCACGAGCCGGCGAACCTGTTCGTCGCCGGCTTCATCGGGTCGCCGGCGATGAACCTCTATCCCTGCGCCTCCGGGAGGACCATCGTCCTCGGTGGTTGCCCGCTCGACTTCGACACCGAGCTCACGACGCGGCTCGCCTCCTTCGTAGGTGAACGGCTCGTGATCGGCTTCCGGCCCGAGGCCGTGCGGGTCGGCGACGGCCCGCTCGCCGCCCACATCAGGACCGTCGAGGACCTGGGCTCGGAGGCGTTCGTCCACGTCGCCTTCGACCATGAGGGCGACACGGTGTCAGCGGTGTCGAAAATGCCAGCGCCCTTCAAAGGCGTGACCGGCGACCCGATCGACATACAGCTGACCGGCACCGTGCACGTCTTCGACCCGGCGGGCTCGCGCATCGCCACCGGCACGGCGCGCTTCGCCGCGTAGCGTCACCCCCGTGACCGACGGCCGATCGATCGCGTTGATCACCGGAGCCGGTGGCGACATCGGACGAGCGACGGCCCGTCGTCTCGGTCAAGAGGGATGGTCGCTCGCCCTCGTCGAACACCCGAGTGCGACCGTCGCACTTGACCAGACACGGCAGCTCTCCGCGTCGCTCGGCGCCACCACTTGGGTCGACACCTTCGACGTCACCGACGCCGACGGCGTCGAGCGGTCGGTGCAAGCTTGCCGCGAGGCGCTCGGCGTGCCGACGGCGCTGTTCAACAACGCCGGCTACCAGGGCCGGTTCACGCGCGTCGACCGCTACCCGATCGACGACGCCCGGCGGGTGCTCGAAGTCAACGTGCTCGGTGCGTTCATCGTGCTGTCCGTCGTGACCGCGGCGATGGTCGAAGCCGGGGTCCCCGGGTCGGTGGTCTGTTCGGCATCAATGGCCGGCGTCAGCGGCGCCCCCAACATGTCGGCATACTCGGCGTCCAAGGCCGCCGTGATCGGCCTCACGCGCAGTACCGCCAAGGATCTCGCCCCAGCGGGCATACGCGTCAACGCGGTGTCCCCGGCGTTCATCGGGCCGGGGCGGATGTGGGACACCCAGGTGGCTGCGCAGGCCGCCGCCCCGAGCCCGTACTACGGCGACGATCCTGCCGAGGTCGCCCGGCAGATGATCGGCATGGTGCCCCTTGGTCGCTACGGGTCTCCCGACGAGGTCGCGCGCGTCGTCGCGTTCCTGTTGTCCGAGGACGCTTCGTATCTCACCGGCATCAATGTCGAGATCACCGGTGGCTCCATCTAGCGAGGTGATTGCGGTCGTCGGCGAGGCGCTGGTTGACCTCGTCGTGACGGGTGACGGCGCGATCACTGCGACCCCGGGCGGGGCGCCATTCAACGTGGCGCGCGCGTGCGCCCGCCTGGGCGCTCCGGTCGCGTTGATCGCGGCGATCTCGACGGACCGCTTCGGCCGAGGCTTGATGGCTGACCTAGTGACCGACGGCGTCGAGGATGCGTACGTCCAGCGTCGTGACAACCCGACGACTCTCGCCCTGGCCGACGTCGATCCCTCCGGAGGAGCGACGTACCGCTTCTATCTCGACGGCACCAGCGCTCCGACGCTGACGGCGACCGCACTTCCGGTCGGCACGCGAGCGCTCGTAACGGGCGGCCTCGGTATCGCGGTGGAACCGATGGCATCCGCGGTCGAGCGAATGGTGTTGGAATCCGGCGACCACGTCCTCGTCCTCATCGACCTCAATTGCCGTCCCGCCGCGATCGCCGACCACGACGCCTATCTCGCACGACTCGATCGCCTGCTCGCCCGTGCCGACATCGTCAAAACGAGCGTCGAGGACCTCGGATACATCGACCCGGCGACCCCATCGGCAACCGTCGCCACCCGTCTCTTGACCGGATGCACACGTGCGGTGTTGATCACCGCCGGCTCGGTCACCACGACGGTGCTGACCCGCGACGGAGAGCGTGTCGTCCCGGTTGACGAGGTCCCTGTCGTGGACAGCATCGGCGCCGGGGACACGTTCACGGCTGGTTTCCTCGTCTGGTGGATGGCGACCGATCGCGCTGTCGAGGACCTCGACGACGTCGAAGCGGTCGCGTCGGCCGTCGAGGCGGCCCATCAGGTCGCCGGCATCGTCGTCCGACGCCGCGGGGCCGACCCGCCCCGACGCGATGAGCTGCCGTCCGACTGGAATGCTGCGAGGTAACGTGGCCGCCGACGTTGTCGGGACGTCATCAGCGTCGGTGAGTTCTGCGAAGCCGATGGGCGACGCGTCGGCCTCGCCGTAGCTGCCGCTCTCGTCGACCTCGAATGCTCGGAGGTTTCAGCTGCTGTCTAGCCCATCGCCCAGATGCCGGCCTCATCGGTGGACCAAGGCTAGGGGTGTAGCAGCGCCCCGTGGCGTGGGGTCATCGAGGTGATCCTCGGTGTTAGTCGCCCCGCGACACACCGGTCATACCAGGACCGGCGGGATGGTCATACGACGCGCCGACGGGTGTCAGCCGCCACCGATGACCCCGGTGAGGTGGAGGACGACGACGACTACGAGGACGGCGGCGATGAGGGCGATGATCGCGGCGGTGCGTCCGCCACGCGTGCCGGGCGATGTGTCGTCGTCGGTGCTGGGATGGTGGGGGATGGTCATGGGATGCTCCGGTTAGGCGATGTCGTGGTGGACGAAGGAACGTGCGCCGACTGCGCCCACGACGGCGGCCTCGACGGCGAGCAGGGCGAGGGCGGGGCCGGCGGCGACGACGTCGCCTGGCTGGCCGGCGAGGGCTCGCCCGAGCGCGCCGGGCGTGTAACGGCCGACGTCGGGCACCCCGGTGAGCAGGACGTTCTCGACGAACAGGATCCACAGCACGAGCCCAACGAGGGCGGCGACCTGGTTACGAGCGAGGGCGCCGACGCCGAGGCCGATCGTCGCCCACGCCGCCGCGGCCACCGCACTCCCGGCAATCAGCTGGGTGATGTCGCCGGTGTCGAGCGTGAGGTCGATGCCGCGCGCGGTGAGGCCGATGCCGCCGGCGGCGGCGACCGCGGTGGCGGCAAGGAGGCCGCAGGCCACCCCGACGGCCATGCTGGTGGCGGTCTTGGCGCCGATCACCGCCCACCGCTGCGGCGTGCCGAGCACCGTCGGTCGGATCGTGCCGTGGCGGATCTCGCCGGTGATCGACAGCGCCCCGACGAGGGCGCCGAACACCATCGCCATGTTGGCGGCGACGTCGACGAACACGCCGCGCTGGTCGTCGGCGTCGATGATCGAGCCGGCCGGCAGGCCGAGGACGTGGAGGACGATCGCCACGAGGCAGACACCGACCAGTGCGGCGAGCACACCGGCGGTGGTGCGGGTGGTGCGCAGTTTGACGAGCTCGCTCGAAAGGGTGGCGTTCACATCTCCTCCGGCGAGGTGAGGGAGAGGTAGGCGGCTTCCAACGTCTGGTCGCTGGTGGCGAGCTCGGCGAGGGGAGCATCGGCGAGGATCCGGCCGCCGTCGATGACGAGGACGCGGTCGGCGGTCTGGGCGATCTCGGCCAGCTGGTGGCTCGCGACGAGCACCGTGCCGCCGTCGGCGGCGAAGGACCGGAGCACGCCGCGCAGCCACCGCACGCCGGCGGGGTCGAGCCCGTTCGCCGGTTCGTCGAGCGCAAGCAGCCGGGGCCGGCCGAGCAGGGCACCGGCGAGCCCGAGGCGCTGGCGCATCCCGAGCGAGTAGGTCTTGACCCGCCTCTCGGCGGCCGTGGTCAGGCCGACGACGGCCAGCACCTCGTCGACCCGGGCGTCTGCGGTGCGGCTCGCCGTGGCGAGGACGCGGAGGTGATCGCGTCCGCTGCGGCCGGGGTGGAAGTCGTCGGACTCGAGCACGGCGCCGACGGTCCGCGCCGGCTGGTCCAGGTCGCAGTAGCGGCGTCCGGTGATCAGCGCCGTGCCGGCGGTCGGCCTGGCCAGCCCGAGCAACAGGCGCAGCGTCGTCGACTTCCCGGCGCCGTTGGGGCCGAGGAAGCCGGTGACCGTGCCGGGTTGCAACGTGAAGCTGATGTCGTCGACGGCGGTGACGTCGCCATAGCGCTTCGTGAGACCGGCGATCTCGGCCGGCGGTGGGGCGGGGGGCACGAAACGAAGGTAGGAACCAGCGCCTGGCGTCGAAACACCCCGCGGAGGGATCTTTGCCATCGACGCGGCGTCGACGCGAGTCGTCGCCCGGGGGGACGCCGGATCGGCCGACGATGCGTACGCTCGGGATCGTCCATGTCCTCCGCCCTCACCCTCCGGCGAGTCGCAGCCATCCGCCCCACGTCGGGCCTACCGCTCGACGTCGTCGTGATGCTGGCCGTGATCGTGGGCTCGGTGATGCTCCTGCAGGGCGGCTTCGCGCTCACCCAACCGTCGGATGCCCACCCCGATGCGATCGCCGTCGCCCTCGCTGTCCTCACCGCGCTGCCGCTCCTGGCGTGGCGTCGCCGCCCCTTCGCCGTATTGGTCGCCTGCGCCGCCGGCAGCCTGGCGATGGCGGTGGCCGGGGCGCCGATCGCCCTGCCGCTGGCCCCCGCCGTGGCCATCTACCTGCTCGCCGCCGGACGCACCGCCGAGGCGCCCTGGTCGGCAGCGATGACGGCGACGGTCGTCGCCGCGTTGATCGCCTACCTCGCGGCGACCGCGCTGACCGAGTCGACCTGGCCGCTGTCGGAGGCCTTCCACGCCGGCTTGCTGTGGGCCGTCGCCTGGTTCGCCGGTGAGCGCACCCGCCTGGAGCGGGTGCGGATCGGCGAACGCATCGAGGCCGCCCGCCGCGAGCGCCACGTGGCCGCCGTCGAGGAACGGGCGCGGATCGCCCGCGACCTCCACGATTCCGTCGGCCACGCCCTCAACGTGATCGGCGTCCGAGCCGGCGCCGCACGACTGCGCGATGACCCGGCGCGCACCCAGGAAACGCTCGCCTCGATCGAGGACATCGCCCGGCGCACCGTCACCGAAATGGACAAGCTCGTCGGCGCGCTCCGGGCCGGTGAAGCCGTGAACGTCGAAGCGCCCCCCGGCCTCGACGCCCTCGACGGCCTCGTCAACCAGCACGCCGCCGGCGGCCTGGACATCCGCCGCCGGGTCAGCGGCACGCCGCGACCGCTGCCCGCCACCGTCGAGCAGGCCGTGTTCCGGATTCTCCAAGAAGCCCTCACCAACGCCTCCCGCCACGGCACCGGGACGGCTCGCGTCCACCTCACCTTCACCGACCACGACGTCGTCGTGGTCGTCGCCAACCCCGTCGACGCCACGGTCCCGGGCAAGCGCACCGGCCACGGCGTCGTTGGCATGACGGAACGGGCCCGACTCGTCGGCGGCACGCTCCACATCGAGCGCTCCCCCGACCGCCACCTCCTACGGGCCCGGCTGCCCTACGACCCGGCCGCGTGACCACCGTCCTCATCGTCGACGACGACGACCTGATGCGCGCCGGCCTCATCGAGTTGTTGACCGTCGATCCGGACATCGAGGTCGTCGGGCAAGCCGCCGACGGCGCCGAGGCTGTGAGTCGCGCCACCGAGCTTTCGCCCGACGTGGTGTTGATGGACGTCCGGATGCCCAACCTCGACGGCATCGAGGCCACCCGGCGCCTCGCCGCCGCCGCCCCGGACGCCCGTGTCCTGATCCTCACCACGTTCGAGCAGGACGACTACCTGTTCCCGGCCCTGCGCGCCGGCGCCTCCGGGTTCCTGCTGAAGCGGACCCGTCCCGAGGACCTCATCGCCGCCGTCCACGTCGTCGCCGCGGGCGACGCCCTGCTGTCACCCTCGATCACCCGGCGGGTCATCGACCGCATGGCCGGCCAGCCCGAGCCCGCTCCCGACGCTGCCGCGCTCGACCGGCTCACACCGCGCGAGCGCGACGTGCTCGGCGCCATGGCCCGCGGCCTGTCCAACCGCGAGATCGCTGCCGCCTTGGTCGTCGAGGAATCGACGGTGCGCACCCACGTCAAGCGGATCTTCATGAAGCTCCACCTGCGCGACCGCGTGCAAGCGGTGATCTTCGCCTACGAACACGGGCTGGCCGACCCGGGCCCACGATCACCGACCGCTAGGTGAAGTCGGATTCTGCGCGAATCGGATCCCGACCCGAACACGTCATGCCCGTGATGGGCGCGGGCAGGCCAGGCTGAGCGAGCACCGAACGACGCCGTCAGGTGCGTATCCGAGAAGACCATCCATTCGGACATCGCTCCGGCCCACATCCGGGACGGGCAGTCGGGGACCGAACGCCGGCTCGGGCGGTTCGGCTCGTCGGGCCGCTCCGAGGGATGGAACAGACGGCAGTTCTTCGCTGCCGGCGGGAGTGATCCGGAATCCCTTCTGGGGACCGTCTTCACCGGCGTCGTCGGACTCGACAAGTCCGTCCCGCTCCAGACGCTGCAACGTCGTGTACACACTCAACGCTCGGCAGGCAGCGCCGGCGGCAGCTCGAAGCGGGAGAACAGGGCGGGCTCGCCGAACAGCGAGATCCGTTTGACCTGCGTCGAGGTGGTCGCCAGCACGACGACGGCGAACGGGCGGTATGCGCCCTCGTCGTCCCGGTGATAGGCGGCGCCGGCGAGCTGGCCGTTGGCGCGGAGGGTCATGATCCGCCAGTCACCCGTTCGGCCGATGGCCTGCGTGGCGATGAACGGGACGCACGTCGCCTTGCCGGAGAACCAGGTTGTCGTGCCGGTCATTTCGAGCACCGCATCGTCGGCCAGAAGGCGCTTGATCGCAGCCATGTCGGACCGCTCGAACGCGGCGACGTAGCGGTCGACAACCCGACGCGCCCCTTCGTCGGTGGGCTCGGCCACGTCGTCGTCCGTCAGGGACTTGTCGCGGAGCTGGGCGCGGGCGCGCTGCAGCAGACTCTTCACCGCGCCCACTGAAAGGTCGAGCAGCTGCGCCGCGTCGAATGCCGGCATGGCGAGCACATCGCGCAGGATGAATACAGCGCGTTGACGCGGCGGAAGGATCTGGAGCCCGGCGACGAGAGCGAGGCGCACACTCTGGCGCGCGGCCACCACTTCCGCCGGGTCGGCCCGCTCGTCGACCACGAAGCGGTCGGGGACGGGCTCGAGCCATCGAACACCGGGGGCCGCCGCCACCGGGGCGTAGGGGTCGGAGGAGGGCGGAGCGAGCCCCGATGGTAGGGAACGTCGCCGGCGGCGGTCGAGTGCGGTCAGGCACACGTTGGTCGCGATGCGGTACAGCCAGGTCCGCACAGACGACC
>JBKOUV010000212.1:0-3546 GCA_046723555.1 Actinomycetota bacterium
GAGCAGCTCGCCGACGAGCTCGTCGATCGCCCGGCGCACCGCGGCGGTCAGCTCCTTGTCGCCGCCGGGGTTCATCATCACGTACGACACCCGGCTCATCAGGTCCTCGCCGAAGCGGATCTGGGGGTTCATCCGCCCGGCCGAGGCGAGCACCTCGCCGCTCGAGAGGTCGCAGAGGTGTCCGGCCACGGTCGTCGAGCCGACGTCGACGGCGAGGCCGTAGGCGGTGTCGACGTAGCCGGGCCACATCGCCACGATCACGTCGTCGCGAACGGCGACCGTGACGTCACCGTTGGCGAGGACGCGGTGGACGGACGGCAGCAGCTCGGCGGCCGGCGCCGGCCGCTCGAGCCCGTGCTGAGCGGCCACCGCATCGGCCAACGCGCCCGCCGCGCTCCTGGTGCCGTCGCCCAGCTGGGCCGCGGGCACTTCGACGTAGTAGAGGCTGAACGACGGGTCGACCGTCACCGGCGCCAGGTCGAGATCCTTGCGCACCACTTGCCGGTGCACCTGGCTGGCCGCGGGGACGTCGACGACGACGTCGCCGAGGATTCGGGCGGCGCAGCCGAGCCGGTTGCCCGGTTCGAGCGGGCGGTTGGCGTGGTAGTCGGTCTCGATCGTTGCCGGTGGGCTCAGCGCGCCCGGCGTGGCGTCGATCCCCCACTTGGCGAACCGGCCGAGGCTCGGCGTGATCTGACAGCGCCCGCAGATCCCGCGGCCACCGCACACCGTGTCGAGGTCGGCGCCGAGCTGGCGAGCGGCTTCGAGGACGCTCGTACCGGCGGCGACCTTTCCCTCCAGCCCCGACGGGGTGAAGACGACCCGGTGGAATGCACTCACGTCGGTCACTCCACGGCGCGGCGGCGCCGGCGTCCCTCGCGCCCGCCGCGCTCGCCCGCCGGGGCGTTGGGGTCGCGGTTGGCGCGGATCCAGGCCATGCAGTCGCGGTCGACGCCGGCGAGGACGTCGGCGGCCAACACCGCGGACTTCACTTCGGGGTGCAGCGGGCTCATGATCGCCGACGTCATCCCGGCCCCGATCGCCATGGCGAGGAACGTGCCGGTGACGACGTGGCGGTTGGGCAATCCGAAGCTGATGTTGGAGGCCCCGCACGTGGTGTTGACGCCCAGCTCCTCACGCAGCCGGCGGATCAGCCGGAAGGCCTTGAGGCCGGCGTCGCCCAGCGCCCCGACCGGCATCACGAGTGGATCGACGACGACGTCGGCGGCGGGGATGCCGTGGTCGGCCGCCCGCTCGACGATGCGCTTGGCGACGGCGAAGCGGACGTCGATGTCCTCGCTGATCCCGGTCTCGTCGTTGGAGATCGCCACGACCGCGGCGCCGTGGCGGGCGACGAGCGGGAGCACCCGCTCCATCACCTCGTCCTCGCCGGTGACCGAGTTGACGAGCGGCTTGCCCTGGTAGACGGCGAGCCCGGCCTCGAGCGCCTCGACGATCGACGAGTCGATCGACAGCGGCACGTCGGTGACCGCCTGCACGAGCTGGATCGCCTTGGCGAGCAGCGCCGGCTCGTCGGCGAGCGGGATCCCGGCGTTGACGTCGAGCATGTGGGCGCCCGCCTCGACCTGGGCGACGGCGTCGGCCTCGACGCGGGAGAAGTCGCCGTTGCGCATCTCCTCGGCAAGCAGCTTGCGCCCTGTCGGGTTGATCCGCTCACCGATCATGACGAACGGGCGGTCGAACCCGATCACGACCTCGCGGGTAGCCGAGCTGACGATGGTGTCAGTCACAGGTGGTCCTCCACATCTCGTTCCCAGCCGCCGGCGAAGGCGAGCTTGCCCAGGCGCTCCTGGCTGTAGTCGGCGTCGAGCCGTTCGGCCGCGGCTTTGGCCGCCGCTGGTCCGTCGCCCTGGAGCGGGTGGCTGACCCGCCGCCACTGGGCGACGTCCTCCTGGGCGGTGTGAATCTTCGCCTTGCGCTTGGCCCGGTCGATCGCCCGCTGGAAGCGGTCCGGCAACAGCACTTGGTGCCGCTCCCGCCCGACCTGGGCGTTCACCTGGGCGGGGATGTCGCGCCACAGGATCACGACGACCTCGCTACCGCCGCGCCTCGGCATCAGGCCGCCCTCACCGGGATCGCCGCGGCGAGCCGGTCCCGGCCGACGTGGCGATGGTCGAAGGCGAGCCCAAGTCGCTCGGCTGCGGCGCGTCCGGCGGCGACGACGGCCCCGTCCTCGGACTGGCTGAGCAGCACCACCCGCCGGTAGTGGGCGAAGTAAACCGTGAGCAGCTCGGGATGCCGGTCGAGGCCGAGTCCCTGCCACACCAGCGCGTCGAAATGGCGGGCGAGGAAGTCGGTGAGGTAGAACGTGCCCGGCTCGGCGTCGTGCAACTCGGCGAACAGCTCGGACCCGGCGAACACCTCGTAGCAGTGGGCCCCGGGCAGGCGGAACACGCCGGGATGGCGGGCGAGCATGGCGTCGAGCGCGCCGCCGGTGCCGCAGTCGGCGTAGGCGACGAACACCGGACGGTCTCCCGCCTCGGCGACGAGCGCCTCGACCGCGGGCACGATCTGCTCCGGACGGTTGTGGAGGTGCGCCGGGAGGTAGCGCACGTCAAGAATGGCCTCGCACAGGACCGCGCGGAGCTCGCTGGCCAGGGCGCCGCAGGCGATCACCAGAGGTGTGCTCACGCGACCGACGGTCCCGGCGGCTCGGCCCTGCGCAGCCGCCGGGCCTGGACGAGTTGCTTGGCGGTCTCGGCCGCGATGGCGGCGTCGCGGCAGTAGGCGTCGGCGCCGACGGCGTGACCGAACTCCTCGTTCAGCGGCGCCCCGCCGACGAGGACGATGAACTGGTCGCGCAGGCCGCGCTCGGCCAGCGTGTCGATGACGACCTTCATGTACGGCATCGTCGTGGTGAGCAGGGCCGACATCCCGAGGATGTCGGGCTGGTGCTCGGCGAGGGCGTTGAGGTACTTGTCGACGTCGTTGTTGATGCCGAGGTCGATCACCTCGAAGCCGGCTCCCTCCATCATCATCGCCACCAGGTTCTTGCCGATGTCGTGGATGTCGCCCTTCACCGTGCCGATGACGACCTTGCCCGCCGCTTCGGCGCCGGTCTCGGCGAGCAACGGGCGGAGGATCTCCATGCCCGCCTTCATCGCGTTCGCCGACAGCAGCACTTCGGGCACGAAGAGGATGCCGTCGCGGAAGTCGATGCCGACGATGCGCATGCCCTCGACGAGGGCGTCGGCGAGGACTTTGTCGGCGGACCAACCGCGATCCAGGAGGATCGAGGTGCCCTCGACGATCTCCTCGGCCAGGCCGTCGTAGAGATCGTCGTGCATCTGCTTGACGAGCTCCGCGTCGTCGAGGCTCGCCAGATCGATGTCTTCGCCCTCGCCCGTTGGCTCGCTCACCGTCTCTCCTGGGTTCATCATGCGGAACGCACCCGCATCGTGGAACGCTAGCACTCCTGATCGCGGTTCTGAGCCGCCGGGCGATCGCTCAGCGATCCGAATCCACCTGAGAATCCGGGATCCGCCGATGGCGGTAGAAGGCGACGGGCTCCGCGGGGAGCGGTTC
>JBKOUV010000264.1:0-5558 GCA_046723555.1 Actinomycetota bacterium
GTCTACAACGGCTACCTCGACCCGTTCCGCACCACCACCGCCGACCCCCGCCGGATGCAAGGCGTGACGCGCCACGCCGATGTCGGCCCCGGAGGCACGCTCGGGAGCTTCACCACGCTTCATCGAGCGGCGGTCGGCGACGCGCGGGGCACCACCCGCACCCTCAACCGGGAGTCGATCTACGACTACCAGTACGCAGCGGCGTCGCGTGACTACGGAGCAGTCGTTTGGATGGATGCCCGCGATGCCGCCGTCTGCCCCGCGGTCAACGCCTACCGACAGTCGCTGATCGACGGCAGTCCGATCGCCGCGCCGTCACCGCTCACCGATTGCCCTCCGGAGTTCGGCAACCTCGACATCTACAGCGGCAGCTACCTCGATCCGACACCCTGAGCATGAGTTGACCGCTCGCGCCGCTTCGGGTTGAGAGCGACCACAACCGCTTCACGGGATGCTGCGGGTGGTTTCGCAGGCAGTCGCGGTGTCGGTGCCGCTGCCGCCCCAACCGCGGTCAGTACCGCTTCCCCCGTCGAGCCGGTCGTTGCCGGCGGCGCCGCGCAGGATGTCGTTGCGGCGGCCTCCGTGCAGCTCGTCGTTGCCGTCGCCGGCACGGAGGATGTCACGCCCGGCGTAGCCGACGAGCAGGTCGTCGCCGTACCATCCCCGAAGGAGGTCGCGACCGGCTCCGCCGCGGATGGTGTCGTCGCCGTCCTGGCCACGGGCGGTGTCGTTGCCGGCTCCGGCGCAGATGATGTCGTTCCCGGCGCGTCCGTTGATCGTGTCGTCGCCGCCGCGGGCGAGGATCACGTCGGGACCTGCCGTGCCGGTTAGGACGTCGTTGCCCGACGTGCCGACCAGGGTCACCGGTCGTCCCGCACAGAGCGGGGCGGCGCCGACGTCGAAGACCACGGTGGAGAGCGACGCGCTGTGCCGCGCGTCGCCTCCATAGCGGGCCGACAGGCTGTGGGTCCCGCGGGCCAGCCGTCCGAGGCTGATCCGGGCCGAGCCGGCGGTGACGGTGCGGGTGCCGACAGCTGCCCCGTCGAGCTCGAAGTGCACGACCCCGGTCGGAGAGGGCTCGCCGCCGGTGATGGTGGCGGCGGCGGTCGTGTTGACGGTGTCGAAGGCCCGCAGTGGGGTTCTCGAGATGCGGGTGGTGGTGTCGTCGTCGCGTATGGCGACCACGCCGGCGGGGGCCGGGATGCCGTTGTACATCGGGTCTGCGCTGGTGACGGCGTGGGTGATGCGTCCGGTGTGGGGGGTCGCTTCGGTGAGTTGGTCCTGGACGGCGGTGACGGTGACGGTCTGGGGCCGGTTCCAGTTCGCCGGGCCGAAGGTGACGGTCGCCGGCGTCACCGCCACCTGGGCGTCGGGAGTGAGTCCGATCGACACGTCGGCCATCGGTCGGCTGGTGAGCTTCAGGGTGTAGGTGGTGGCGTGAGCCGGGTCCCATTCGCTGACCTGGCCGGCGGCCGCGCTCATTGCCACACCGGCCACGTCGTCGTCGGCGATGCTGCCGGTGACCGTCGCGCCGGCCTTGTCGTAGTTCGGGTCGCTGCTAGTGGCAGCGACGGTAATGGAACATTGGCGCTCTTCCTGGGCGATGTCGTCGTCGGCGATGGTGCCGGTGACGGTGATGGTGACCGGCCGGTCCCAGTTCGTGCTGTTGAAGGTGTGCTTCGCCGGCGTGGTTTGGCAGAGGGCGTCGCCGGTGAACGACACGGTGACGTCGGCGACTGGTTCGCTGTCGAGCACGACGGTGAACGTGCGACCAGCGCCGCCTTCGACGAGCGAGATCGTCGGGGTCGAGACGCTCAGGCCGGCGTTGTCGTCGTCGACGACAGCGACATCGATGCCCGAGGCCGCGCTGCTGTCGACGCTGAGGGTGCTGCCGGTGCCGTAGTCGGGATCGGTGGTGGTGACGTTCATCATGAGCGTGCCGGCGTGCGGCGTGCCCTCGTCGACGTCGTCGTCGACGGCGGTGACCGTGTAGGTCTGGGGCACCTTCCAGTTGCTGCGGGTGAACGTATGGGTCTCGCTGACGAGCTGGGCGCCGCCGAATTTGACGGCGACGTCACCGACGGGTCGGCTGGCGAGCGCGGCGGTGAAGGTGTCGGTGCGGCCGGCTTCGCCGACCATGATCCCGCCGGCGGTGTCGACGATCACCCGCGGGATGTCGTCGTCGGCCACCCGTGCCGTCACAGTGCGGTCGGGAAGGACGTCGTAGAGCGGGTCGTCGCTGGCGACGGAGATCCAGATGGGACAATCCTGGGGGCCGTGTTCGATGTCGTCGTCGTCGACGGCGGTCACCGTGAATCCGACGGGATACGACCAGGCGTCCCTTTGGATGACGGACGAAAGCGACCTCACCCCGTCGACGCGGCACTCGGCGCCGGCGGTGAACGTGAGGGTGACGTCGGCAAACGGGTGGGTGGCCAAGCCGACAGTCACGACGTCGATGCCTCCGGCCTCGCCGACGGTCGTGGTGCCACCGGTCTCGTGGACGAGGACCCCGGAGGTGTCATTGTCGGTGATATCGGCGGCGAACACGGCGGTGCCGGCAACCTTTGCGCCGTTCACGACCAGGCGGGCGAGCTGCGGATCGGAGAAGCCGGGTGCGGCGGACTCGATGCTCGCCTCGAAGGATCCGCCGTGAGTGGTGGGTTCGTCGAAGTCGTCGTCGGCCGCCCGCACCTCGACAGTCTGGGGCACGTTCCAGTTCGCCGCGGTGAACGGCAGCCTCGCGTCGGGACCGAACGAGCCGCCGCCGGTGCCCAACGCCAACTGGGGAACGTCGGTCCTGCGGTCGACGACGGCGTCGAGGTTGACGAACACTGGTGCGCCGACCGGCGCCCGGCGCAACACGACGCTCACCGTGTCGCCGGCGTCGGCCCCCTCGTCGACGTCGATCGACGGCGCCGTGATGTCGACGAACGGCGGGTCGTCGGTGATCCCGTGGGGCGGGTCGTAGTCCTGGATGTCGACGTCGAGGGTGGCGGGCGTGCGGGAGAACGCGGGCGGGGTCGACAAGTCGACGTACACCGGGTCATCGCCGAGCACGGTCGTCTGCACGTCGCACCGGTGGAGCAGCTCCACCGATGGATTCTGGGCGGGCGAGACGACGACCTGCTGGGCCGTTCTCCAGTTCGAAGAGGTGAAGCTGACGTCGCGTGCGACACCGGGCCCGGCGCCGACGTCGCACGTCCCGGTCGGGGTGAACCGCACCCGAACCGGGCCCCGCGGCGTGGCCGGCAGCGGCTTGCCCGGATCCGGCGCCGAGTTCAGCTTCACGGTCCATGTTGCGGTGTCGGTGCCGCCCTCGACGAGCATCGGCCGGGCGACCTCGGTCAAGACCACCGCGGCGGTGTCGTCGTCGATCACGTCGATGTCGACGGCGTCTTGGGTGCTCGCATAGACCGGGTCGAGGCTGGTGAACTTGAAGCGCACCTCGCAGTGGTGCGGGGCGCCCTCGTCGCGCAGGTCCTCGTCGTACTCGTCATCGACGGCGAACACGTCGAAGGTGGTGGCGGTCTGCCAGTCGGCGTTGCGAATCTCGATCACCATCGGGTTGCTCGCCGTGACGACCGCGGTGCCGCGACGGAGGATGCAGTCACGGTCCGGGGTGACCGTCATCGTCACGTCCGCCGGGGTGGTCGTGCCCGGCTCGTAATCCGGTTGCGACTGCAGCCGCACTCCGAAGGAGTCCTTCGCGGCCGTGTTGGCCTCCGACACCTGGGTGGAGCCCTCGGACTCGGTCACGACCACACCGGCCTGGTCGTCGTCCTGGATGACGATCGACGCCGTGTTCGGCTCGGCGATCGCCACTCCAGGGATGTCCTCGGCGACGAGCTGGAGCACGGCCGTCTCGCCGTTGTGCTCGGCGATGGAGTCCTGGTGCAGGCTCACCACCAGGTTCGCCCTTGCACCGTCGGTCGAACCGGCGGGAAACGTGACCGCGTGGCCGGGCACGTAGAGGTCGTCGAGGGGGCCCGGGCCGATCCGGGCGGTCGAACCCGGACCTTGCCCGACATTGACCTTGAGCTCGCTGGTCAGCGACGGCAGGTCGGGGTCGAGCAACCGCAGACGCACCGGGATGCTGGTAGTGCCGTCATCCTCGCTGACCACCGGGGTGCCCTGGACGAAGTTGACGACGGCCTTGACGAACTCGTAGGCGCCGATGTCGCAGTCGCCCGTCTGAGGACTGTTCAGCACGCCGTCGCCGTCGACACGCCGTTGGATCGACCGGGCGTCGACCGTCCCGCAGTAGGCGGGGTCACCGTTGTCGATCGCGTTCGAACCGGGCAGTAGCCCGAACGTCTGCTGTACCGCCGGGCCGCCATTCTGGGCCAGCGGGCCCAGGTTGGTGATGCCACCGATGACGTTGAACCCGGCCGGCTTGCATCCGAAGCTGTCGATCAGGTTGCGGCTGCCGGTGAAGTTGTCGGCGTTCGCCGTGATGGCACAGGTGTTGCTGCCGGTGACGATCGAGTTGGCCATGAACCCAACCCCGGTGCGGAAGATCTCTCCCGAGTTGACGAACGTGTCCCGCAGGTACTCGAACGACTGGGTGTTGGCCTGTGCCAAGAACACCGACGAGTTACCGACCGCGGTGCTGTCATGCAGCTCGAACACCTTTCCGGGGGTGCCCGAGTCGACGTACACGACACCACCACCCGTGGCACGGTTGTCGACCAGCAGGCTGCGCTCAAGGTGCACCATCTGCGCTTGGTTGGCGTACACCACCCCGCCGCTCGCCGGCTTTCGGGGATCTGGCGACGACGCCGTGTTGCCCTTGAACAGCACGGCGTAGCCGTTCACCGTGAGCTTCCCCTCGAGGGAGGAGATCGCGCCGCCCTTCCCGCCACGGACCACACCACGATTGTCGTCAAACCCTCCGGGCGACGAGTTGTCGATGTAGGCGCCGCCGTTGTTGGTGATCGTCCCATCCCGGGTGGCGCTGATGGCGCCCCCGGCCCAGGTCGCGGAGTTGTTGCGCAACACCACGTTGTCGAGGGTGAGGTGTGAGCCGCTCCTCCCGTTGTCGCCGAGGTGGATCGCGCCGCCGAACCCGTCCGCCGCCCCGGTGAAGGCCCCGTTGCCGTTCCCGTTGCCGTTGGCCACCGTCAGGTTGGCCAACGTCAACGAACCCGCGGCCGCGGTGGCGAGCCCCACCGAGAACGGGCGTACCGCCCCCTCCCCGGAGATGACGAAATCGGCCGGATCCTCGGTCTCGCCGACGATCGACAGCGGGCCGCCGCCGAAGATCGGATCGAACGGCTGCACTCCGCCGTTGATGGCATACGTCAACTTGAATGTCTGGCCAGCCAGCGCCTTGTCGAGAACGATGATGTCCTGAGCGTCGGCCAGGCCGGTCGGGCAATCGACGTCATCGGCGTTGGAGTTCGACTCGGCGGCGTGGATCGCCGCCCGCAGGCTGCACTTGCCGTCGGTCGGGAACTTGCCGTTCGCATCCGGGGCGATGTCCTCGGCGGTGTTGACCGTGAGTGAGGTGGCGTGCGCCACCGGCGAACCCACGTCGACCAACACGAGGCCCGACC
>JBKOUV010000153.1:0-5147 GCA_046723555.1 Actinomycetota bacterium
GGCGACCGTTGCAGCAGCAGAAACCGGTGTTCAGGAGCCGCCGCCGGGGACCAACCGGTAGGCGTCGTAGACGGCATCGATCTGCTTGATCGTGCGCAGCACGGCGGCGAGGTGGCCGGGGTCGGCGAGCTCGAACTCGAAGCGCATCTTGGCGACGCGGTCGTTCCCCGTCGCGGTGTCGCACGAGACGATGTTGACGTGGTGATCGGAGAGTGCGTTGGCGACATCACGCAGCAGCCGGCTGCGGTCGAGCGCCACCACCTCGACGCCGGCACGGAACACCGCTCCCGACGCCTCGCGGTCCCAGTCGACCTCGATCAGACGGGTGGCGTGCTCGCTCATCAACGTCACCGCGTTGGCGCAGTCGGCGCGGTGGACGCTCACTCCCCGACCGCGGGTGATGAACCCGATGATCTCGTCGCCCGGGACCGGCGTACAGCAGTTGGCCAGGCGCACGAGCACATCGTCGAGGCCCTCGACGTGCACGCCGACCTTGTCGGCGCCGGTGCGGTGACGCCGCGGCCGCAGCACCGTGGCGGGAAGCTGCTCCTCGTCGTCGCCTCCGCGGAACCCGCGCGCGACGCGCTGGGCGACGCTGCGGGCCGAGACGTGGTGCTCGCCGATGGCGGCGAGCAGGGCGTCGAGGTCGACGTAGCTGTGGTCCGTGATGACCGACTTCATCTGCTCGGACGCCCACATCCGCTGCACCGGCAGGCCCTCACGACGGAGCTCCTCGGCGAGCGCGTCGCGCCCGGCCTCGATCATGTCGAGGCGGCGCTCGCGGCTGAACCACTGCCGGATCTTGTTGCGGGCCCGCGGCGACTTGACGAAGCCGAGCCAGTCGCGTGACGGTCCGGCGGTCTCGACCTTGGAGGTGAAGATCTCGCAGGTGTCGCCGCTGGCGAGCTGGTGGTCGAGCGACACCAGCCGGCCGTTCACCTTCGCCCCGATGCAGGCGTGGCCGACCTCGGTGTGCACGGCGTAGGCGAAGTCGACCGTCGTCGACCCGAGCGGCAGGGTGACCACGCGGCCCTTCGGCGTGAACACGAAGACCTCGTCCTGTTCGAGGTCGGTCTTCAGGCTCTGCATGAACTGCGCCGGGTCGCTGACCTCCGCCTGCCAGTCGATGATCCGGTTGAGCCAGTCGATGTCCGCGGACGGCGACTCGTCCTTGTAGGCCCAGTGGGCGGCGACCCCCCACTCGGCCCGCTGGTGCATCTCGCGGGTGCGGATCTGCACCTCGATCGGCTTGCCCTCCGGACCGATCACCGTCGTGTGCAAGCTCTGGTAGAGGTTGAACTTCGGCATCGCGATGTAGTCCTTGAACCGGCCCACGACCGGCCGCCACCGCCCGTGGATGCAGCCCAGGGCGGCGTAGCAGTCCTTCATCGAATCGACGATCACCCGCATCGCGACGAGGTCGAAGATGTCGTCGAACTCGCGGCCCTTGACGACCATCTTCTCGTACAGGCTCCAGAGGTGCTTGGGGCGGCCGGTGACCTCGGCTTCGATGCCGAGCTCGGCGAGCCGGGCCTTGACCTCGGTGATCGCGGCCGCCAGGTAGACCTCCCTGGCCGGCGCCCTGCTGCTGACCAGGTGGTCGAGCTCGGCGAAGCGCTTCGGGTGGAGGGCGGCGAAGGAGAGGTCCTCGAGCTGCTGCTTGATCTCCTGCATCCCCAGCCGGTGGGCGAGCGGGGCGTAGATGTCGAGGGTCTCCTGGGCGATGCGCTGCTGCTTCTCGATCGGCATCGCCGCGATCGTCCGCATGTTGTGGAGGCGGTCGGCGAGCTTGATCACCAGGACCCGCAAGTCGCGGGCCATCGCGACGAGCATCTTGCGCATCGTCGCCGCCTGCTGGGCCTCGCGCGAGTCGAACTGGATCCGCTCGAGCTTGGTGACCCCGTCGACGATCGCGGCGACCTCGGACCCGAAGCCCCCCTCGACGTCGGCCAGGGTGATCTCGGTGTCCTCGACGGCGTCGTGGAGCAGCGCGGCGGCGACGGAGATCTCGTCGAGACCGATGTCGGCGACGATCCGGGCCACGGCGAGCGGATGGTTGATGTAGCTCTCCCCGCTCGAGCGGAGCTGGGTGCGGTGGGCCTCGGCCGCCACCTCGTAGGCCCGACTGATCGTCGCGACCGGTGCCTTCGGGTGCCGGCGCCGATAGCTGGCGAGCAACGGGGTCAGCTCGACGGGCGCGGCCGCCTCGTGGTGCCGCCGCCAGGGGAGGACGCGAGTGACCGTGGCCATCGCCGGCGCCTCAGTACGTCGCGAGGGCTTCGAGGCGGCGCTCGCCGAGCGCGGCCCGGCCCCCCAGCTCGCTCAACTCGATCAGGATGCCGAGGCCGACGATCGACCCGCCGAGCGTCTCGACGAGGCGGCAGGTGGCGGCCGCCGTCCCGCCGGTGGCGAGGACGTCGTCGACGACGAGGATGCGCTCGTCCGGGTGGATCGCGTCTCGGTGGATCTCCAGCCGGTCGGTGCCGTACTCAAGCTTGTACTCCTCGCGCACCACCGCCCACGGGAGCTTGCCGGCTTTGCGCACGGGAACGAACGAGGCGCCCAGCCGATAGGCGACGGGCGCGGCGAGGATGAACCCACGGGCCTCGACCCCGACGACCCGGTCGACGTCGTCGTCGGAGAAGCGCCCGGCCAGGTCGTCGACCGCTCGCCGGAAGCCGTCGGCGTCGCCGAGCAGCGGCGTGATGTCGCGGAACGTGACCCCCCGTTCGGGGTAGTCAGGGATCTCGCGGACGAGCGCGCGCAGCCACGCCGATTCGGTCATCACGCCGACATCGCCGTGCTCGCTCATAGATGCAGGTTACAGGCGACCCAACCGCGCCGAAATGAGTCGCCTTGCCCGTGGGCGCGCCGAGCGAGCGCCGAACGTCTCAGCGCTTCTTCTTCTTGCGCGGCCGCGGGGGGTGGCTCAGCAGTTGCGCCGGGGTGGCGCTCGCCGCGGGGATCACCGCCGCAGTCGGTGCCTCGGTGATCCCGTCGGCGACGGCAGCGGTGGGGGTGGTCGCTGTCGCGCCGCGGCGCCGACCGGGTGCCGGGCGCGCCGACGCCGAGCCGCGGACGACGACCGCCCGGAGCTCCTCGCCGACGAGCCGGGCCCGGGCATCGGAGTGACGGCGGGCGAACTGCGGCGAGCGGCTCTTCAACCACCCGAGGATGGGGGCGGCGACGAACAGCGACGAGTAGGCGCCGGTGAGCATGCCGACGAACAGGGCGAGGGCGAACTCCTGCAGCGTCACTTGACCGAGAAGGCCGGCTCCGATGAGAAGCAGCGACAGCACCGGGAGCATCGCGGCGATGCTTGTGTTGATCGACCGCAGCAGCACCTGGTTCACCGAGACGTTCACGACGTCGGCCGCGGACAGCCCGCTGGCGGCGAGCCGGCGCTCGTTCTCCTTGATCCGGTCGAACACGACGATCGTGTCGTACAGCGAGTAACCGAGGATGGTCAGGAACGCGATCACCGTTGCCGGAGTCACCACGAACCCGAAGACGGAGTAGATGCCCACGGCGATGAGCACGTCGTGGATCATCGCCAGGATGGCGGACAGCGCCATCCTCCACTCGAACCGGATCGAGATGAACAGCGCGATCAGCCCGAGGAAGATGGCGAGCGCCCAGATCGCCTTCTTCGTGATCTCCCATCCCCAGCGGGAGGACACCGACGACACGCTGACGTCGTTCACCGAAACGCCGGCCTCCCGGGCGAACACCTCCTGCAGCCGGGTGCGCACCTCGGCGGGCTGATCGTCGACCTGGACCTTGATGATGTTGCCGCTGTCGGACGAGCGCTCCTGGATCGTCGCCTCGGATCCGTCGAGGCCGTTGTCGTCGAGGATCGAACGGGCGTCGTCGACCGACAGGTCGCGGGCCGGAACGTCCCACGCCACGCCGCCGGTGAAGTCGAGGCCGAGGTTCAGGCCCTTGACGCTGAGCGAGATGATGCTGATGACGATGAGGGCGAGGGAGAGCCCGAAGCCCACCCAGCGCCGGCCCCAGAAGTCGATCGCCGTCTGGCCGAGCACCAGCCGCTTCCACCGGGACTTGGCCACATGCGTCACCACCTCGGGTGCGGGCTGGCCGACGGTGGCGGTGTCGGTGTCGACAGTCATGGGATGACCCGGACACAATGCGAGCGAGCGAGCGCCAGCGAGCGAGTGGCCATCATCGGCCTGCGTGGCCGGGGAACGCTCATGACGTTGACACTCCGAGGCCGAAGGTGTCGCGGCGATCGAGGCGGCCGGTGGCGGCGAGTATGGCGACGGCGGGTCGAGTGAAGCAGAAGAACACGATCAGGTCACACACCGTGGTGACGCCGAGGTAGAGCGCAAAGCCGCGGACCGAGCCGACGCTGAGGACGAAGAGCACGGTGGCGGCGAGGATCGAGACCAGGTCGGCGGCGACGATCGTCCGCCAGCTGGCGCGAAACGCGCGGTTGGCCGAGTTCTTGATCGTGCGCCCGTGGCGCACCTCGTCCTTGAGACGTTCGAAGTACACGACGTAGCTGTCGACGGTAACGCCGATCGAAACGATGATTCCCGTCACACCGGCCAGCGTGAGAGCGTAGTTGGTGGTCTGCGAGATGATCGCGGCGGCGCTGTAGATCAACATTCCCCACACCACCATGCCGGCCATGATCAGCACGGTCAGCCGGCGATAGAAGACGATGAGCAACAGGAGCACCAGCACCACGCCGACCATCCCGGCGATGACGGAGGCCCGCAGCGAGTCCTGACCCAGCGTCGGCGAGACGGTCTGCACGGTCTGGGCCTCGACGTTGACCGGGAAGGCGCCCCGGTTCAGGACCCGGGCCAGAGACCGCGCCTCGCCCTCGGAGTCCATGCCCGTGATCTGAACGTTGTCGGGGAAGTTCGGTTGCTGGACGACCGGCGCCGATTGGATGACGTTGTCGAGCACGATCGCGAGCTGGTGGCTGGGGCACGTCTCGAGGCCCTGGTTGCACTCGAACGCCAGTGCGTTCCACGCGTCCTTCCCGGTGTCGGTGAGGGAGGTTTGGACGACCCAGCCCCCCGACTGCGGATCGAGGTTGGCGTGGGCGCTGCCCCGACCGAACACCTCGCCGGTGCCGCCCAGCGGACCAACCACGCACTGTCCGCCACCGAGCACGG
>JBKOUV010000235.1:0-10112 GCA_046723555.1 Actinomycetota bacterium
TCGGGGGTCCCATCAGTCGAGTGATCGAGGGGACCGCAGCCCCGAGGCGCATCGCGCCCCGCCAGCTTGGCAAGCGGGTGTCAGCCCGACGGTGCGACACCCCTTCGTCGGGATGGACGCCATGGCCATCTGCTCGTTCTGTCAACTCGAAATGCACTGCAGGTCTGCGCCGTCTGCCGCGGGCAGATGATCAGTTGTGAGTGCCGGTTCGACGAGGACCCTCCCGACGAGTTCGACGACGAGGAGGATTGGGACGATCCGGTCGTGAGCCTGCTCCCGCGCCTTGCCGCGCGGCGGCACGACGATGCCAGTGCGTGAATCGCCGCCAGGACGTGGTCAGCTGAGAACGATCGGTACGCCGTCGGCGACGGCGATCGCGATGCGGATCGGCCCCGGTCCATCCTCGACGTCACGAAGCGGTAGCTCGTGCGGTCCTAGCCATGACGCCAATCGGCGCTCGTCGCCACCCACCTCGACCCATTCGATGCCCGACGGGTCGCAGCGGTGCGCGACGGGAGCGCGGCCGGGGTGTTCCGCGTCGTCGACGTGCCATTCGATGAAGAACGGGAGGCCCTCGGTCATCACTGCCTCGAGCGCAACGAGGTGCCAGGTCAGAGTCACGCCGTCGGGACGGGTGCGACTCATCGGCAACGACCGGTGCTCGATCCGTCGGGCGACGGCCTCGATGTCTTCGGTCCGCAGGCACAAGGCTGCGGGCGCGTCGCCGAACTCGGCGAGCCGTCGCTCCACCCAGGACCCCAGTGGGCTGCAGGCGGCTTCGTCGCGATCGACGACCGCCATCAGCTCGAGGTAGCTGTCGCCCAGGGGCACGATGCGATTGCCGGTGCCCTGCCCGCTGCGACGCCCGCCGGCGACCGACGCCAATCCGTGCCGCTCGTACAGCCGCCCTGCCGCCGCATCGAGGTCCCCGACGACGATCACGACGTGGTCGATGGCGAGCACGTCTGGCATGATCGCACCGTCGCCCGACGCGGCGGCGGAACGGGTGCGGTGGTCAGGCCCAGATTGCGATGGGACGTCCCCCCGGTCCAGCCGGAGCCGGGTCGGGAATCATCACGGCCTGCCCGCGGGCGATCCGCCGTGCAGTCCATGCGGCAGCCGCGGCGTCGAGCATGTCGTCGACGGCGGCCCGTCGTGCAGCGTCGCCGTGGACCTGATCGAGGGTGAGCCCGGCGCCCTCCAACGCCCGGCGTCGCTCAGTCATCCCCGCCCAGCTCTTCTTCGGCGCCGACGCCGGCGCACCGAGCAGGACGGCGAACGAGATCTCGGGATGTACCTCGTACACGGGGAACGGAGCCTGCTCAACCCACCTGTCGACCTCGAGAAGCTTCGGCGCGAGCGCGAAGGACTGCTGACTGACGCCAAACCCGGTCAGACGCACAGAGGCCGCGGTGGCTTCGGCATGGGTCGCCGCCTCCACGGCCATGCGAGGCGGCGTGAAGAAGACGGAGTTGCGCCGAACCCCGAGACGCGAGCGGGCAACAAGGTCAGCCTCGCGACGACCTGACTCCGGGAGCCCGATCGGGATGTCGATGCCAACCACGCTCGCATCAGGCGCACGCTCGGTCAGCGACGTGATCGTGGGCAGATAGTGAGCAGCGACCACCCCGGCGTCGTCCACCGCGACTGCGATCCAGCCGGTCTTGCAGGCGTCGACACCCACCGCGACCACCACGGTGCGAGAGTGTGCCACTCGACGAGGCCTTTACTTCGCATTCAGTGTCGGCCGAGCCATCCCGCGCCGAGCCACCAAGGCCTTGCCACCGCGTCCGGCAGGAGAGTCCGGTGGCGGCATGTTCTGGATGCCGCCGACATCGGGCAGGCTGGGTCTTGATGTTCGACGGTGCCAAGCGTTCGACACGCTCGGTCGGACCACGTGCAGGTGATGGATAGGTCGACGCCGGATTGGAGGGCGCTCGACGCGGCGATCGGGGGTGCGGTGTCACTTCCCGGTTCGGCCGGCTACGAGCACGGCGGTCTGGGATTCAACAGTCGGTATCACCACGTCCGCCCCGAGGCCGTGGTGTCGTGCGCGGGACCGGAGGATGTGGCGGAGACGATCGGATTCATCAACCGCTACGGGTTGGAGCACGCCACGCGTAGCGGAGGACACTGCTTCGCCGGCCACTCCTCGACTCGCGGCGTCGTCATCGACGTGGCGCCGTTGCGTTCGGTGTCGGTCGATGGAGCGGTGGCGACGGTCGGTGCCGGTGCCCGGCTCGGCGACGTCTATGCCGAACTGGAGCATCACGGCCTTGCGATCCCGGCCGGCACGTGCCCACCGGTCGGTATCGCCGGCCTGGTCCTCGGTGGTGGGCTCGGGATCCTGGGTCGGACCTACGGGACGACTTCTGATCGTCTGCTCCAAGCGCAGATCGTCCTCGCCGACGGTCGCATCCTCGACTGCGACGAGCACCACGACGGCGACCTGTTCTGGGCGCTGCGGGGCGCGGGCGCCGGCAACTTCGGCGTCGTCACCTCGTTCGTGTTCGAGACCGTGCCCCGACCCGAGGTGGTGACCAACGTCCACGCCGAGTGGCCGCTTCGAGACGCCCCGGCGGTGATCGCGTCGTGGCAGCAGTGGGCGCCGCGCGGTCCCGACGAGCTGGCCGCCAGCTTGAAGGTGACCGTCGCCGGTGACAAGTCCCCGTCGGTCGACCTGTACGCCGCCTACTTAGGAACCGAGTCCGACGCCCTCAACCTGCTCGACGAGCTGATCGCGCGGGCCGGCGCCGCGCCAGCGCACACATCGAGCCGGCTGATGTCGTTCCCCGAGACTCGGCGGTACTGGGCCGAGCTCGGTGCCGCCGAAGACGACGCGATCGCCGACACGGGTGACCGTCCGGCCGACCACGCCCACCTGTACAGCAAGTCCGAGTTCTTCCGGCGGCCGATGCCCATCGAGGCCATCGCCCCCCTGGTCGAGACGTTCTCCCAGCAGCGGTCCAGCGGCGAGTCCCGCGAGCTGGACTTCATGCCCTGGGGCGGCGCCTACAACCGCCGCCGAGCCGACGCCACCGCCTTCGTCCACCGCGACGAGCTGTTCCAACTCAAGCACGCCGCGACCGTCGAGCCCCCAGCGCCGCCGGCTGCCAGTCAGTCAGCTCAGCGCTGGGTAGCCCGATCCTGGGCCTCCGTCCACCCGTGGGGCTCCGGACGGGTATTCCAGAACTTCGCCGATCCCGAACTGCACGACTGGGCGAACGCCTACTACGGCGCCAACCACGACCGCCTGCTCGACATCAAAGCCCGCTACGACCCGACCAATTTCTTCCGCTTCCCGCAATCGCTGCCAGTCCGTTGAGCTGACGACCAGAGCTCGGCCGTTGACCCCCGACCGGCGCCCGCGCGCTGCCGTCGTGGCGACTCTGTGGCCGACGACCCGCAGTACGGTCGCGGGTCGAACGTCACGAAGGAGGACTCACATGCGCCGATCAGTGATGGGGCTCATCGGGGGACTCGCGGTCACGGCCGGAACGCTGGCGGTCGCGACACCGGCGAGCGCCGATCCCGACAACGACCTCACCTTGCCGTTCACGATGTCCTGCCCCGACGGCGACTACGACGTCGTGATCCAACCGGCCAACACGGCTGCGTTCCACGTCGTCGACTCGACCGCGACATTCGTGTGGAAGCGGATCGAGTTCACAACGCCTAGCGGCGAGACCGGTGCGATCAACCGTGGCATTCAGGGTCCGGGGCACACCGACCTCGTGACCTGCACGTACACCGGCGCGGTAAGCGGCAACGCCTACCTCGTCACCGGCTTCTTCACCGGCTGAGCACCGGTTCCTGTGGGTCGGCCCCGCGCCTCCCCGGGAGGAACTATGGCCGCTCAAGGCCGTAGTGCTTCGATGAGCACCGCATCGTAGACGTGCGCCGGTACAGGCCATCGACCAACTCGACGGGCACCGATTTCCTGCGGGTGACCGACACGATCATGCCGTTCAGTGCGCGCAGATCCGCTACTGGTCGGCAGCACGGCGACGCCCGACGTCGACGGATGGACGGCTCGTAGGGTCGCGACATGATGCTGCTGACCGGGTTCACGAGCACGTCGGTCATCGCCAACGGGATCAGAGTCAACGTTTCATCCGCTGGGACCGGCCCGCCGGTATTGCTCCTCCACGGATATCCGCAGACCCACCTGATGTGGCACCGGGTCGCTCCGCGGCTCGTCCAGCGGTTCACCGTGGTGTGTCCGGACCTTCGCGGCTATGGCGACAGCGACAAGCCGCCCGGCGACGCGGAGCACGCGGCGTACTCGAAACGGACCATGGCGCAGGATCAGGTCGACGTCATGGGATCACTCGGCTTCGACCGGTTCGCCGTGGTCGGCCACGACCGGGGCGCGCGAGTGGCGCTGCGCATGGCGCTGGATCATCCGCGGGTCGTGTCCCGGCTCGGGATCCTCGACATCGTTCCGACCGCTGTCGTCTACGGCACCGTCGATGATGCTCGCGCGCGCAGCGTGTGGCGATACTTCTTCTTGACCCAGCCGTTCGATTTGCCCGAGCGCCTCATCGGGTCGAATACCGATTTCTATCTTCGGTGGACCTTCGATGAGTGGTGCTCCACCGACCAAGCGCTGTCCGTCGAGGCGCTGGCCGAGTACCACCGCTGTTTCGACCCAGCCACGATCCATGCCACCTGCGAGGACTACCGAGCGGGCGCCACGATCGATCTGGCCCATGATCGAGCCGATGCGCACGAGCAGCTGGGATGCCCGGTGCTGGTCCTGTGGAGCGCCACCGGGCTGGGTCGCCACTACGACGTGGACGCGATCTGGCGATCACGCGCCACGCATCTTCGCGCCCGGCCCCTGGACTGCGGCCATTTCCTGGCCGAGGAACGCCCCGAGGAAACCGCGAACGAGTTGCTCTCGTTTCTCGACGAACCAGCGCCCCGATGACGAGCCGGACCAGGAACCCGATGCGGTTCACCAGCGGCCCGATCGCGATCCACTCCGACGACGAATGGCGGGCGGTTTCGTGCTGTTGCCAGTCGGGTAGGACGTGCTTCGCTGTGTGAGCACCGAGCAGGGTCGACCCTCGTCGTCGCTACAACCGCCGGGGGTCGACCCGCTCGTCAATGGGACGGGGCCGCACTTCGCGAGTAGTCGCTGCCCGGGGCAGCTCGCCGTCGTCGGTGCCCCTCGGGATAGGGTGTTTGTCCGTCATCAAGCAGGTGGTGCTGGGTCGGGATGCGGGCACTTTCAAGGGCTTCGGTCAGGTGATGACCCGCAGGGGCGACCTGGTGAGCCGGTGCGCCTCGCTGGTCGTTCGGCCGCCTACATGGGCGTCGACAAGCCGCCGGCGGTGGGGATGATGGCGACGTGAGAAGACGTTGACACGGTGAAAGGGAAGCGATGGCTGGTTCAAGCGCCGAGTTCCACGAGGCACCCGAGACGCTGTCGGCTGACACCCGAGAGCGTCATCGGGCGCTGGTTTCGCTGATGGAAGAACTGGAAGCCGTCGACTGGTACGACCAGCGCATCGACGCCACCGCCGACGCCGAGTTGGCCGCGGTGCTCGCCCACAACCGCGACGAGGAAAAGGAGCACGCGTCGATGACGCTGGAATGGCTCCGCCGCCACGACGCCGCTTGGGACCTCCATCTGCGGCGCTACTTGTTCACTGACACACCTGTCGCCGAGTTGGCCGAAGCCGCCGAACTCGGGGGCGTCACGCCGGCGCCGCCGGCCACGCTTGGCATCGGCAGCCTGGGCGACAAGGAGGGGCTGTGACCGATCATCTTCGCCGCCACCTCGCTCCGCTCAGCGACCTTGCCTGGGAGCGCGTCGACGCCGAGGCGGCTCGAACGCTCCGCCACTACCTTGCGGCCCGGCCGCTGGTGGAGTTCAGCGAGCCCCGTGGCTGGGACCACAGCGCCGAGCCGCTGGGCCGGGTCCGCCCGGCGGTGCCCTCGCCCGCCGAAGGCGTGGTGGCCGACGTCCGCGCCGTGCAGCCCCTGGTCGAGCTGCGCAGCCCGTTCCAGCTCTCCCTGCTCGAGCTGGAGGCCATCGACAAACAGGCACCCGACCCCGACCTCGGCCCCGTCGTCGAGGCGGCCCGGCTCGCTGCGCTGGCCGAGGACCGCGTCCTGTTCCACGGCCACGATGCCGCCGCCATCGCCGGGATCACCCCGAGCTCACCGCACGAGCCGCTTTCAATCAGCGACGACTACGACGAGTACCCCAGCGTCGTGGCCCGAGCCGTCGCCGCTCTGCGCCGCGCGGGCGTGGGCGGACCGTACGCCATCGCCCTGGGACCCCGCTGTTACACCGGCGTCGTCGAGACCGCTGAACATGGCGGCTATCCCGTCCTCGAACACGTCAAGCTCATCGTGGGTGGTCCGGTTCTGTGGGCGGCCGCGGTCGACGGCGCCGTCGTCATCAGCACCCGCGGCGGCGACTACGAACTGGTCTGCGGGCAGGACTTCTCGATCGGATACCGCGGCCACGACAGCGACGCCGTCGAGCTCTACCTGGAGGAGAGCATCACCCTGCTCGTCCACGACAACCGGGCCGCGATCGCCCTCCGGTACGAGTCGTGATCACGGCCGAAGTCCGAGCTGGCTCATCGCCGTCGAGACGCTGAGCCCTCCGAACGCGGCGGTATGGCGCTCGGACTCGTCGGGTATCACTCCGCGCGTACAGGAGGATCGGATCGCGCATGACGTCGTCGAACCGCGCCGAGAAGTGGCCATCCGTGGTACGTCGACTGGCACCGCACCTGCGGGTCGTCAGCGTCTCGCATCCGGAGCCGCACCTCGAGCAGTTCAACGTCGTCGCCATGACGTCGGATGCCGATGAGGCGCGGCAGGCGGTGCTCGATCTGGAGGCCGAGGAGATCGACGATGCCCGCATCGGGCTCGTCGCCCTCGGGCCGTCCACCGCTGACGCGGCGACGGTCGGGATCGCCCCCGCAGGAGTCGGTCGTGCCCTGATCCCGCGGACCGTCGGAGGCGGAGCGATCGGCGCCGCGGTCGGCGCCGGGATCGGCGCGGCAGTGGCGGCGATCACGGGGGCGCAAGCGAGCTACATCCTCGCCGCGGCCCTCGCCGGGGCCCTGCTGCTCGCCGTCCTGGGGGCGTTCTGGGCGACCTTCCCACGGCTGGGCGCGAGCGACGCCTACCGACAGACCTTCGTGGACGAGGCCGTCGACGAGCTCAACGTCGTCTCGCTCCACACCGCCGACGGCGCCGAGGCGGAGCGGGCGATCGCGCGGCTCACCTCCCACCCGCAATTGGTCGTCCGTCTCCTCGACGCCCGGGGTGCGCCGGTGGCGGGCCGGTCCGGGCGCTGATGGCGCGCAACCTTGCCGAGAAGCTGATCGCCGACCATCTCGTCGATGGAGAGATGGTTCCGGGCGCCGACATCGCGCTGCGCATCGACCAGACGTTGACCCAGGATGCGACCGGCACGATGGTGATGCTCGAGCTGGAGGCGATGGGTCTCGATCGGGTCCGCACCGAGCTGTCGGCGCAGTACGTCGACCACAACCTGCTCGAGACCGACTTCCGCAACGCCGACGACCACATCTTCCTGCACAGCGCCTGTCGCCGGTTCGGGGTCTGGTACAGCAAGGCCGGCAACGGGGTGAGTCACCCGGTGCACATGCAGCGCTTCGGGGTCCCCGGCAAGTCGCTGCTCGGATCGGACAGCCACACGTGCGCGGCCGGGTCGCTCGGCATGCTGGCGATCGGCGCCGGCGGCCTTGAAGTCGCCCTGGCGATGGCCGGTGAGCCATTCCACCTGCAGATGCCCGAGATCTGGGGAGTGCAGCTGACCGGCCGACTGCCCGAGTGGGTGAGCGCGAAGGATGTGATCCTGGAGCTGCTCCGGCGCCACGGTGTGCAAGGGGGCGTCGGACGGATCATCGAGTACCACGGTCCGGCGGTCGACCTGCTGTCGGCCATGGATCGCCACGTGATCGCCAACATGGGCGCCGAGCTGGGGGCGACGACGACCGTGTTCCCCTCCGACGAGGAGATCCGGAGATTCCTCACCTCCGAGCAACGCGGACACGACTGGCGGGAAGTGGCCGCCGACCCCGGGTGTGATTACGACGTCGAGGAGGCGATCGACCTGTCGACGCTCGAGCCGCTCATCGCCTGTCCATCGAGTCCCGGCAAGGTCGTGCCGGTCCGCGAGGTGGCCGGCGCCGAGGTGTACCAGGTCGTGATCGGATCGTCGGCGAACCCCGGCCTGCGCGACTTCGCCGTGCCGGCGATGATGGTCGACGGGCGCCATACCCATCCCGGGGTGTCGTTCGACGTCAACCCGACCTCGCGTCAGACGTTGGCCGCGCTGGCCGGTGAGGGATGGCTCCGCCAGCTCGTCGCCGCCGGAGCCCGGCTCCACCAAGCCGGCTGCAACGGGTGCATCGGGATGGGCCAGGCCCCGGCCACCGGCAAGGCGAGCCTGCGCACCTTCCCGCGGAACTTCCCCGGCCGCTCGGGGACCAAGGACGACCGGGTCTACCTGTGCAGCCCGGAAACCGCCACCGCGGCAGCGTTGACCGGTGTCATCACCGACCCTCGCGACCTCGGGATCGCCTATCCCGCCTACGAGCCGCCCGCCGGCGATGGCTACATCAACACTGCCATGCTCGAGGAACCGCCTGTCGACGGCACGAACGTGCCGTTGCTGAAAGGGCCGAACATCATCTCGCTGCCCACGTTCGACCCCTTCCCCGACGAACTCGCCGGACCGGTCCTGTTGAAGCTCGGCGACGACGTCTCCACCGACGAGATCATGCCGGCCGGAGCGCGCGTGCTGCCGTATCGCAGCAACATCCCGGCGATGGCGGAGTTCGCCTTCGACGCGGTCGACGACACCTACCCCGAGCGAGCCCGGGAGGCCGGCGATCACCTGATCGTGGCCGGGTCGAACTACGGGCAGGGCTCGAGCCGCGAGCACGCCGCGATCGTCCCGCGCTTCCTTGGGCTGCGCGTCGTGCTGGCCAAGAGCTTCGCTCGCATCCATCGCCAGAACCTGCTCAACTTCGCCGTGCTCACCCTCACCTTCGTCGATCCCGACGACTACGCGCGGATCGAGGCGGGCGACACCCTCGCCATCCACGGCGGCATCACTGCGCTCCGGCAGGCGGCGACCGTCGACGTGGTCAACGAAACCCGCGATGAGAGCTACACCGCCCGCCACGCTCTCAGTCCCCGCCAGATCGAGATCATGGAATATGGGAGCCTGCTCGCGGCCGAGGGAGGCGACCGGTGAGCCCGGCTCCCGACGACTGAACCCGGTGCCTGCCCCCATGCCGCCGGCCGCTACTGGATGAGTTGGACGTCGGGGTACCGGCGGGTGGGGCCGTCGAGGAGCTGGCTGTCGCGGTGTCGGAGGTGGAGATCGAAAAAGGCGGCAAGGTAGGCGCGTTGGGCGGCGAGCGAGCGGTCGGGGTCGATCGTTCCGACGAGGGGCTCGACGGTGTCGGCCGGCAGCTCGAAGAAGAAGTCGGCGACCTGGGGCTCCGCCCGGGCGCGCACCAACCAGTTCGAACCCAACCGGCACCGCGGATTGTCCACGCCGACGGGGCTTCTCTCCGGCGGACGTGCGCGGCGGGTCGCCAAGCAACACGTTCGAGGTTCAACGAAGAACGAAATGACCGCGCGTGATCTCACCGTCGCCAGTTCTGGGCGGGATCGCCCTCAGCTGCCGTGAAGAAACGCGCCCAGATCGCGGGTTGAGGCGGGGCGAGGATGACCACATGCCGGTCGACGTGGTCACGCCGTTCCACCTTGCGATTGCCGAGTCTGAGCTGGACGATCTTCGGGCGCGGTTGGGTGCGACCCGGTGGCCAGAGCCGGCAACGGATGCTGTCCAGGGTGTCGCCCTCGAAGAGCTGCAGGCGCGGTGCGCGTATTGGGCCGAGGGCTACGACTGGCGCCGGGCGGAGGCCCGGCTCAATGGGATCGGACAGTTCCGCACGACGATCGACGGGCTCGGCATCCACTTCTTGCACGCCCGCTCGCCCGAGCCGGACGCGCTCCCACTGGTGTTGACTCATGGCTGGCCGGGCTCGGTGATCGAGTTTCTCGAGGTGATCGGCCCGCTGAACGAGGCGGGCTTCCAC
>JBKOUV010000044.1:0-18264 GCA_046723555.1 Actinomycetota bacterium
TGCCAACTGAGGAGTCACCGTGACCATCGACATCGAGTCTCTCGCCGCCATCGACGTCCATACGCATGTCCACGCGTCGGTGAAGACGCATCGAGCGGCCGGCGAGGAGCGGAAGGCGTTCTTCGCCTACTTCGGTGCCGACGTCGTGTCGCCCACCGTTCACGATCTCGCCGAGTACTACGGCGAGCGGAACATGATGTGTGTCGCCTTCATGGTCGACGCCACGACCGCGACCGGTGAGCCACCAGAGGTCAGCAACGATGAGATCGCGGAGCTCGCCGCCCAGCATCCGGATGTCGTCGTTCCCTTCGCCTCGATCGACCCGCATGGTGGCCGAGCCAGCGTCCGTGAGGTCCAGCGGCTGGTCGAGGACGGCCGGATCAGGGGCTTCAAGTTCCATCCCAGCCTCCAGGCCTTCTATCCCAACGACCGCGACTTCTACCGGCTGTACGAAGCGATCGAGTCGAGCGCCCTGCCCGCCATCTTCCACTCCGGCCACACCGGAGTCGGCGCCGGGCGCCCGGGCGGCGGCGGCGTGCGGCTCAAGTACTCCAACCCGATGTTCCTCGACGACGTTGCGGTCGACTTCCCCGCCATGCCGATCGTCATCGCCCACCCGTCGTTCCCATGGCAGGACGAGGCGATCTCCGTTGCGCTGCACAAGCCGTCGGTGCACATCGACCTGTCCGGCTGGTCACCCAAATACTTTCCACCGAACCTCGTGCAGTACGCCAACACCCTGCTCCGGCACAAGGTGATGTTCGGATCGGACTACCCGGTGATCACCCCGGACCGATGGCTCGCCGACTTCGAACGGCTCGACATCCGCCCGGACGTGCGGCCGCTCATCCTCAAGTGGAACGCAGCCCGGCTCCTCGGCTTCGCCCCGCCCGAGCAGAACTGAGCGACCGGGTCGCTGAGCCGCCGATACCCGGTCGCCCGGCACGGATGCGGCGGGGCAGGGTGGTGGACATGACGGCGAAGCTGCGCAACGTGACCTTCGACTGCTCGGACGCACGGAAGGTCGCCGACTTCTGGTCGGCGCTCACCGGGTGGAACGTCTACTACGACGACGACCCCGAGGTGGTCGTCGCCCCCCACTTTCCACCCGACGGCCTGACGCTCCTGTTCATCCCCGTGCCCGAGGGGAAGGTGGCGAAGAATCGCGTGCACCTCGATCTCCAGCCCACCGACTGCAGCCGCGATGAGCAGGTGGACCGGGCCCAGGAGCTCGGCGCGACCATCGTCGAAGACCACCGGAAGGACGACGGCACCGGCTGGGTGACGATGGCCGACCCTGAGGGCAACGAGTTCTGCATCGAGCGCTCGACGGCGGAGCGCCCCGCGACCCCGGGGGCGTACCGGATCGAGAGCTGATCGGTCGCTCAGCGGCTCCGTTCGTCGGACTCCGGAAGATCGCCACGATCTGTGTCACCGAATCGGTGTTCGACGACCGATGCGGTGACGCAGACGACCGCAGTAGCGACTTCGAGTCTCGCGACGTCCCCTTGTTCCATCGGATGTCACGGCGATGTCACGCCCTTCGGTGCAGGCGCTACCGGGCGCCGCCCAATCGAAGGAGGCCGTGATGACCGTGGCAACGAGCCGAGCAGGAGTGCTAGCTGGACTGATGATCCCGGTGGTCGGGTGTCTGGTCAGCGCGGAGGGCCACGCCCACGCGGCGGCGACGTGTCTGAACTCTGCAGCCACGATCGAGGGGACCGAGGGTGATGACGTGATCATCGGAACCGACGGTCTCGACGTGATCGTCACGTTCGGCGGCAACGACGCCATCCTCGGCGGAGAAGGCGTTGACATCATCTGCAGCGGCGCCGGCGACGATCAGATCTGGGGCGGGTCCAATGATGACCAGCTCGTTGGTGGGACCGGGGACGACCGTCTGTTGCCGGGCATCGGCCTCGACACCGTCTACTACGTCGACGCGCCGGCCGGTGTGAGCGTCGACCTCGACCGCGGGGTGGCTTCCGGCGGCGATGGCAACGACATCCTGGACGGCGTCGAGTCGGTGGCCGGATCATCGTTCGACGACGTGCTCGTCGGGAACAGCGACGACAACTCGATCGCGGGTAACGCCGGCAACGACCTCCTCGTCGGGGGAGGGGGGAACGACGGGCTGATCGGCGGCGTTGGCAACGACACGGCGTCCTACACGGACGCCACTCTCGGGATCACCGTGGACCTGCAGAACCACGCCGCGTCCGGCGACGGCGACGACCGCATCTTCGGAGTGGAGAACGTCGTCGGCACATCGTTCGCCGATGTGCTCAGCGGCGACTCGGCGGGCAACCGGCTGTCCGGGCTGGGCGGCGCCGACGTACTCGACGGCCGAGCAGGTCCCGATCTGCTCGAGGGCTCGTCGGGCCGCGACGTCCTCGTCGGCGGGCCCGCCGACGCGACCGATGGCGCCGATGTGGTGCTGGGCGGTGATCAGGACGACGCCATCATCGGCGGCGCGGGCGACGACCGGCTGGACGGCGGTACCGGGAGCGACACCGTCAATTTCAGCGGGTCGCAGGCCCCGGTGACCGTCGAGCTCGGCAACGGGCGGGCCTTCGGCCAGGGCACTGACGCTGTCGTCGCGGTCGAGAACGTGATCGGCAGCGCCTTCGCCGACCGGATGTTCGGTGACCGCGGGCCGAACCAGCTGTTGGCTGGCGCCGGCAACGATCTGCTTCAGGGCGCAGCCGGCGACGATTTCCTCGACGGCGGGAGCGGGGTCGACACCGCGAGCTTCGCCGACTCGCCGCTGCCGATCACGGCCGATCTGGTCGCCCACGTCGGGACCGGCTTCGGCAACGACCGGCTCTTCCGCATGGAGAACCTGACCGGTTCCAACCTCGGCGACGTGCTCGCCGGTGATGCCGCAGGAAACCAGCTCGCGGGTCGCGGCGGCCGCGACGTGCTCCGCGGCGAAGCCGGCGACGACCGGCTGGATGGTGGCGACGGCAACGACGCCATCACCGGCGGCGCGGGCGTCGACCTGTGCAACGGCGGGCTCGGCGTCGACACCGCGACCACCTGCGAGACCACGACCAACATCCCGTGACGATGACGTGCCCAAGATCCTGTGGGGAGTTCCGTTCCTCGTGCTCGGCGCGGTGGCGCCCGGACTGACGCACGACGACCGTCAACAACTCGAACTTCCTCCACGTGATCTGATGCTGGTGTTCATCCTGATCTTCGGGGCAGCCGGGCCGAGCCTGACGCCGCTCGTCCTCGGGGCGTTCACCAGGGGCAGCCTCAACATCGTCGTGCCGGTGCAGACGTGGTTGGGGCCGCCCGCGTTCCTCCTCTACTGCTGGATGCGCCGCCACTACGGCCGGGAACGGACGACCGCGGAGTTCCTCCGCAGCCGCGACGTCGCGTCGACCCGCGCGTCCGTCCTGGCGAGCCGCCCGGCCGCCGTCACGGTCTGAGCCGCAGCCGGCACCCGAGGAACGTCGACCCTTTCGAACGGGGCCCATTGGTCGTACTGTCCTATCGGGTCCGGGTAGTGACTTCGCCGAAGAGCCGGTGTTCAGGTGTGAGCCGGCCACGGAGGCGATCGACCCGTTCCCTGGGGTGTCCTGCCCGGGCCCATTCAGACGGACCCTCGTCCGACTCATTTCGACATCCGGGCGCAAATCTTCTCGATGTTTAGAACGCCCAGAACGCCCCGGGGGAGGACGTCGTCAGTCGCCGGTTGCTCCGTCGATGGCCTCGCGGAGCAGGTCGGCGTGGCCGCAGTGACGGGCGTACTCCTCGATCATGTGGACGATCGTCCGCCGCAGCGTGTGCTCGCCCGGGTCCGGTCCGCCCCGCATCCGGTCATCCATGCCCGCGGTGGCGAGGTGGCCGTCGATCACGGCGATCTCGTCCCAGTAGGCGGCCAGGGCGTCGGCGATGGTGGCGTCGGCTGGGACGCGCCACTCCTCGTCGTCGTCGAACAGGCCCGAGACATCTTCGGCGAGCAGCACTCGCCGGAACCACCACCGCTCCACGTCCGTCATGTGCCGGATCAGACCGAGCAGCGTGAGCGTGCTCGGCGGGCAGGCGGCGCGGCGGGCCTCGTCATCCGTCAGGCCCTCCGCCTTCCGCGCCAGCACCGCCCGGTGGTAGGCGAGGTAGCCGAGCAGAACGGCCCGCTCGTCCTCGCCGAACGCCTTGGCTGACGGGAGCGGAGTGACGGGCTCGGCCATCGACTCAGGTTGTCATGACCGGCGGACGGCGCCGAAGCGGGATCGCTTCCGTTCCCCTTCTCTCCCGGGGAAGGTCCCGGGAAGGACGAGGTGGCACAACGCCGCTTACTCACGGTGGCCGCGTACAACCAGGGCCGGCGACCACTCAATTGAGTAACAAACACTCACGCCAGGTGCGCATCCATCTGCGCACCTTCTCACCGGTCGCCGACTAGCGCGACCGACAACGGCAATCCCCGGCCGCTCGCGGCCGGTTCCTTCTCAACGGGAGCAGCACCAGACATGAAAGTAGGTAGCAATCGCGGCCGGAGACGCTTGGCGCGCCGGCTGCTCGTCGGCACCGTGATCGGTGCCGGCGCGATCGTGGCGACGAGCCTGTCGGCGAGTGCGGCGGTGACCGCGTCGTTCAGCAACGGCGTGCTCAGCGTCTTCGGCGACGGGCTCGACAACAGCATCGCGATCAGCCGCAACGCGGCCGGCGGGATCCTCGTCAATGGCGGGGCAGTAACGACCACCGGCGGAACGCCGACGGTCGCCAACACGAGCCTGATCCAAGTCTTCGGGCAGTCGGGCAACGACACGCTCACCCTCAACGAGGCCGGCGGCGCGCTGCCGCGCGCCAACCTTTTCGGCGGCGCCGGCAACGACGTCCTGACCGGCGGCTCAGGCAACGACCTGCTCTTCGGGCAGGCCGGCAACGACACGCTGCTCGGCAAGGGTGGCTTCGACTTCTTGTTCGGCAGCACCGAGAACGACACCCTGACCGGCGGCGACGCCGATGACCAGGTGTTCGGAGAGAGCGGCAACGACCGGATGGTGTGGAACCCCGGCGATGACACCGACCTCAACGAAGGCGGAGCCGGGAGCGACACCGTCGAGGTCAACGGCGGCAACGGGGCCGAAGTGTTCACCACGACGGCGAACGGCACGCGGGTCCGGTTCGACCGGCTCGACCCGGCGCCCTTCTCCATCGACATCGGCACGAGTGAGAAGCTCGTCCTCAACGCCAACGGCGGCAACGACAGCTTCTCCGCCACCGGCAACCTCGCCGCGCTGATCCAGGTCACCGTCGACGGCGGGGCGGGCGAGGACACGATCCTGGGTAGCAACGGCGCCGACTTTCTGCTCGGCGGCGACGGCAACGACTTCGTCGACGGCCAGCAGGGCAACGACATCGCCTTCGTCGGCGCCGGCGACGACGTCTTCCAGTGGGATCCGGGCGACGGCAGCGACACGGTCGAGGGCCAGGCCGGCTTCGACACGATGCTGTTCAACGGCAGCGCCGGCGCCGAGATCTTCGAGGCCTCCGCCAACGGTCAGCGGCTGCGGTTCACTCGCAACCTCGGCAGCATCGTGATGGACACCGACGACGTCGAGGTCGTCGACGTGAACACCCTCGGCAACACCGATGCGGTCACCGTCAACGACCTGTCGGGCACCGACGTCGTCGAGCTCAACACGGACCTCGCCGGCACCATCGGCGGCATCGCCGGCGACGGCCAAGCCGACGTGATCACCGTCAACGGAACCAACGGCGCTGACGTCATCGACGTCGCCGGCGCGGGGACCTCGGCTGCGGTCCTCGGTCTGCCGGCACGGGTCAACATCACCAATTCCGAGGTGGCCAACGACTCGCTGGTGGTCAACTCACTCGGCGGCGACGACGTGGTGCATGCGACCGCGCTGCCCGCCGGCGTGATCAAGCTGACCGTGGATGGCGGCGCCGGCGAAGACTCGCTGTTCGGCTCCCAGGACGCGGACGAGATCCGTGGTGGCGACGGCGACGACTTCGCCTTCGGCGACAACGGCAACGACCGGGCGCTCCTCGGTGCCGGCGACGACGCCTTCCAGTGGAACCCGGGCGACGGGAACGACACCCTCGAAGGCCAGGACGGCACCGATCAGATGCTCTTCTTCGGCGCCAACATCAGTGAGAGCATCGACATCGCCGCCAACGGCGGGCGGGTCCGGTTCTTCCGTGACGTGGCCAACGTGACGATGGACCTCGACGACGTCGAGGGCATCGACTTCCGGGCCCTCGGGGGCACGGACAACGTCGTCGTCGGCGACCTCAGCGGCACCGACCTGACGCTGACCGGACTCGACCTGCGCGGTCCGAACGGCGGCGGCGACGGCGCCGCCGACACGGTCACCGTCAACGGCACCCAGGCGGACGACTCGTTCGGTGCCGCCGGCGACGCCGGAGGGGTCGCCGTCTTCGGCCTCCACACCAAGGTGAACGTCTTCTTCCAGGAGCAGGCGAACGACCGGCTGGTCCTCAACGCCCAGGGCGGCAACGACGTCGTGGACGCCACGTCTCTGGAAGCCGACGGCATCCAGCTGACGACGAACGGCGGCCTCGGCGCCGACGTGGTCTTCGGCAGTCAGGGCGACGACCTGGTCAACGGTGGCGACGGCGACGACACGGCCTTGATGGCCGCCGGCGACGACACGTTCGTCTGGAACCCGGGCGACGACAACGACACGCTCGAGGGCCAAGCCGGGTTCGACCGCATGCTGTTCAACGGCGCCAACATCGCCGAGAACATCGACATCTCCGCCAACGGCGGACGGGTCCGGTTCTTCCGCAACGTCGCCAGCGTCCTGATGGACCTCAACGACGTCGAGGGCATCGACTTCACCGCCCTCGGTGGCGTCGACAACGTGGCCGTCAACGACCTCAGCGGCACCGACGTGGTCGAGGTCAACACCGACCTGGCCGCCGTCGGCGGCGTCGGCGACGCCCAGCCCGACAACGTCACGGTCCAGGGCACCAACGGCGACGACGTCGCCCAGGTGGCCGGCGACACGAGCGGGGTGGCGGTCCTCGGCCTGGCCGCCCAGGTGAACATCACCGGGTCCGAGGCGGCCAACGACCGCCTGACCGTCAACGCGCTCGCCGGCGACGACGTGGTGGAAGCCTCCGGCCTGGCCGCCGATGCGATCCAGCTCACCGCCAACGGCGGCGACGGCAACGACGTCCTCATCGGCAGCGACGGCAACGACGTACTCCACGGCGACGCGGGTGACGACGTGATCATCGGCGGCCTCGGTCAGGACGTCATTGACGGCGGCGACGGCGAAGACATCGAGATCCAACTCGTCGCCGACAGCGACAAGGTCATTTCGGCCACCGCCGCCGACCAGGCATGGATCGCGGGACACGTTCACCTCGTCGACGGACAGACCGTGATCGACATCGCCGGCAAGGAGCACACGCTCCGCCAGACCGACCTGTCGCAACTGGTCCAAGAGGCGCCTGCGGCCTGAACCCGGATCCGGGCACACCCTGATTTGACCGCGCGAGGCGCCGGTGCAGCAAGCACCGGCGCCTCGGCGCGCCGTCACGCCCCGGCGGTGTACTGTCCGCGCCGTGGCATCGCGCTCGCGGCGAGCTCTCTTGGCGGCAGGGGCGTTGGTGGCGTGCGCCACGACGACCGCCGTCCCGGCGAGCCCGACAGGGACGGCGCAGGCCAGCTCGCCGTGCGGGCCGCTAGGAACAGTACGTGAGTACCAGCTGAACGACCGCTGCGACTACGGCCTGCTGGATCCGGCGTTGCTCACCGACTCGGCGATGGTCGCCGCGCTCCGCGAATCCGGCCTATTCGCCATCTTGCCACTCTGCTCGGGTCCGATCGCATCGATGACACCCATCGTGGCCATGCCGGACGAACTCCTCGTCGCCGCGTCCGACACCCAACGGCTGGACGAAGCGGTGGCCGAGGTGAGCCGGCGGCTCAACGGCTCCGTCATCGGCGTGACCACGCTGAACCCGCTCGCGGCGACGCTCAGCCTCCGCCGCGGCACTCTCGGCGAGGCCTTCCTCCGTCAGATCGTCCCGTCCCTGCAAGGACGAGGGTTCAGCACCGATCTCAACTATCTCGAGCCCCCGTTGCCGAACTACGCCTTCCGTCCCGCAGGCAATCCGGTGCCAGCCGCAGTTCCCCTCAGCGGCGAGGGTGGCAGTGGTCGCGTCCTCGTCGTCGACTCCCCTCCCGACGACCCCGCCGCATCGGGCGTGACGACGATCGGTCCGCAGGTGGACTACGACGTCGACGGCAATGGCCTCGTCGACGAGGATCACGGCCATGGTGTCTACGTCGCGTCGCTCATCAAGCGGCTGGCGCCGAAGGCGAAAGTCGTCCTGACCGGTGTCAACGGAGGACATCTCGCGGCCTCGGCCCGCTGGTCGCCGATGGTGTTCTCGGACGCCGACGTCATCGCCGCGATCGGCGAGGCCTTCTGGCTGTCGCCAAGTGGTGTCGCCCGACCATTCGACGTCATCAACCTGTCGCTCGGCGGCGCCGGCTGCGCCGGCATCGGCAGCCGCCTCGCCCTCGGTCGTTTCCTACGCGATCTCGCCGACCTCTCGGCGCGTACAGCCGGCGTCCGGCCGGTCTATGTCGCAGCCGCGGGGAACGACGGCAGCGACGTCAAGCACTTCCCCGCTGCGTGGCGAGATACACCCACCATGGAGGCGACCGCTGCCATCGTCGACCTGTTGAGCCCACCTGGCGTCGGTGACGAGATCCGGGCCATCCAGGCCGATCTCACGGCCGGCATGCTCGCCGTCGGCTCGTGGACCGGGGGCCGGCGCGACTCCTTCTCCAACTGTGGCGCGTGGGTGAACGCAGTGGCGGCCGGGAACGACACGGTCAGCCGCTACCCGAGTCCGCCCAGCCCGACCGGCTTCGCCCGGTGGAGCGGCACAAGTTTCGCGACGGCGCGGGTGACCGCCGCCGTCGCGGGTGGCCAGGGCATCGCGGACGTCGTGGTCGGCACCGGCGTCGGCCCCTGCTGAGGTCGTCCGTCCGGCTCGCGGTACGCTCGGCGCCCTGGGCGACACCACCATCGACGACCTACTGACGCGGGCATTCACTGATCCGGCGGAGACCCTGGAGCAGGCGGGATCGCGGCTGCCCGACGCGTCCGGGGCCGAGCGCGTCGAGCTGCTGCGGGTCATGGGCAACGCCTGCCGCGAGCTCCGCCGGGTCGAGGAGTCGGTCCGGCACCTCACCGCGGCCGTCGACGCGGCCGTCGAGCTCGATGACTACCGACTCGAGGGGCTGGCGTCGATGTCCCTTGCGGCCAGCCTGTCCTACTCCGGGGAGTTCGAACGCTCACTGGAGCTGGCGACGCGAGCCGTCACCTTGCTCGAGGGCGACGACAAGGTCGCGGCGATGAGCCAGCGCGCCGGCCTGCTGCACCGCGCCGGCCGCCACTCCGATGCCTTGGCGGCGTTCACGGCCGCCCTCGACGGCGCCGTCGCGATGGACGACTCCCTCGTCGCCGACCTCTTCATGAACCGTGGGGCGTTGCTCGGGTGGGCGGGTGAGATCGAAGGTGCGGAGGCCGACACCCGGCGCGCGCTCGACCTCTATGAGTCTCGGGAATGGACGAAGCGGGCGGCCGACGCGCACCACAACCTGGCCTGGCTGGCGGCCCGACGGGGCGACCTCGTCGAGTCGTTCCGCCGCTTCGACGCTGCGGAGCGTGGTTACGCGTCGCTCGGTGTCAATGGCGCGGCGGTGTTCCCCGACCGGGCGGAAGCGCTCCTCGCCGCCGGACTGCCGCGCGAGGCGCTCGCAGTCGCCGAACGGGCAGTGCAGGGTCTGCGCGCGCGAGGCGATGACGTCGACGTCGCCGAGGCGCTCATGTTGGTCGCCCGAGCCGCGCTGCTCGCCGGGGACGTGGACCGCGCCGCCGCGGCGGCCGGGGAGGCGACCGCGCAGTTCGAAGGCCAGGGGCGGGCGGGCTGGTGGGCCGCGGCGGCGTCGCTACGGGTCGAAGCCCGTCAACGGGCTGGCGCCGCCGACCAGTTCGACACCGTGCTCATCGATACCGTCATCGCCGCCACCAAGGCGGCCGGGCTCACCGCTGCGTCCGCCTACGCCCGGGTCATCGCCGCCGAGCTTGCTGCGGCGCGGGGGGACGCGGACACGGCCGAACGCCACCTCGCGGCCATGGAGAACGGGCTCGGGCTCGCCGCTCGTTGTCGCCGCGACCTCGTCGCCGCGCAGCTGCTGGCCAACAGCGGACGTCCGGAGGATGCCCTGCGGCAGTGCGCAGCCGCGGCGGACGAGTTCGCCTCGCTGACGTCGATGCTCGGAGGCACCGAGCTGCGGGCCCACGTGGCCATGCACGTGGCGGCCTTGATCGAGCTCGGTGTCCGCCTGGCCGTGAGCAGCGGCGATGCGAAGCTGGCGTTCGCGTGGTCAGAACGCCAGCGGGCGTCGGCGCTGGCGACGGCGCCCGTCCGCCCGCCGGAGGAGGACGCGCTGGCGCGCGATCTCGACCACCTGCGCGCGGCCGTCATCGACTTCGACCTGAAGCTTCGGGACGGGGTGAGCGATCCAGAGCTGGCGAGGCGTTGCGTCGAGCTGCAGGACAGCGTCCGCCGACGGACGCGACAAGCGGCCGGCGAGCGCGAACCGGCGCCGCCCGCCGAGAGCCTTCCCGAGACCTCCGACGGTGCCGTCGCCGCATGGATCTCCTACGTCGAAGTCGACGGGAAGATCGCCGCGGTGCGCGTGGTTGACGGCCGGGCATCAATCGTCCGGCTCGGCCCACTCGACGCCGCCCGACGTGAGTCCGTCGGGCTGATGGCGACGCTGTCGATGTACCTGAGCGCGACGGGCCGGGGCCGCGATCGCGACCCGGCGGTCGTGCAGGAGGCGGCCAGGGAGGCGGCGGCGCTCCTGCTCGATCCGTTGGATCTGCCGGACGGGCTGGTGGTCGTGAGTCCGAGCCCGGTCCTGCACGACCTGCCCTGGGCACTGCTGCCCGGCTTGCACGACCGACCGTTCGTCGTCGCCCCGTCGGCTGGTCTCTGGAGACGATGTCGCATGCGCCCGGCGACTCGCCCGACTTCGGCACTGGTGGTCTGCGGCCCGGAACTCCCGTTGGGAGCGGAAGAAGGCCGCGCCGTCTCCGCTTGCTACCCCGACGCCCCGCTCCTCATGGGTGAGTACGCAACGGTCGCCGCCGTCGAGGAGGCGATGCGCGGGGTGGACGTCGCCCACCTCGTGTGCCACGGGAGCTTCTCGAGCGGGAATCCGATGTTCTCCTCGCTGGGCCTCGCCGACGGACCGATGTTCGTGTACGACCTCGAGCGGCTCTCGCCGCCGCCCCATGTGGTAGTGCTGTCGGCCTGTTCGGCGGGCAACCACGCCACGCCCGCCGGCAAGGAGATTCTCGGCCTGACCGCCTCCCTTCTCGCCACCGGGCCCCGGGCCGTCATCGCCGCGACCGTCGCGGTGCTGGACGCGACGTCGATGGTCGACTTCATGAGCGAGCTCCACCAGGCCCTCGCCGCCGGCACCGGTCCTGCCGACGCCTTGCGGAGGGCGCGCCAGGCCCACCCGGTCATCGGCGGGGCGTTTGCCTGCCACGGGGCAGACTGACGTCGACCCCGCTGCGGACGGGGCCGGCGTCTCCGCCAGACGCCGACCCCACGGGCGGCCGATCGTCGGGGGACAATCGGCCGATCCGCATCCGCCGGCTTTGTTCACGCTGTCGTTCGATAGGAGTGGCTCGCAGACGTCCTGATACAAGAAAATTCGAGATTTCTGGAAATGTCCTGGTCGAGGGGCGGATTACGGTGGTGGCAATGGCGCCTGAGCAGGCAGTCCGGGAGGATCTCGCGGCGGCGTTCCGGTGGGCGGCGCGGCTCGGACTGCACGAGGCGGTGGCCAACCACTTCAGCGCCGCGGTGCCGGGAACGGACTCGACGTTCCTGCTCAACCCGAAGGGTCGGCACTTCTCCCGGATCCGGGCGAGCGAGCTGTTGTTGCTCGACGCCGATCAGGCCGGAACGAGCCTGCCGGATCCGGCGGTGGATCCGTCGGCCTGGTACCTCCACGGCCACCTGCACCGGTCGGTCCCGCGTGCCCGCGTGATCCTGCACACGCACATGCGCCATGCGACGGCACTCGCCTGTCTGGCCGAGTTCGAGCTGCTGATGTTGGACCAGAACGCGTGCCGCTTCCACGGTCGGATCGCCTACGACCGTCAGTACGCCGGAGTGGCGCTCGATGACCACGAGGGCGAGCGGGTGGCCAAGCTGTTGGGCGACGAGCACAGCGTGCTGATGCTCGGCAACCACGGCGTGATGGTGATCGGTGAGACGGTCGCCCGCGCGTTCGACGAGCTCTACTACCTCGAGCGGGCCGCCGAGCTGCAGGTGCTGGCCCTGTCGACCGGGCAGCGACTGGCCGTGATCGATGACGAGACGGCCCAGCTGGCGTGCCGCCAGTGGTCCGAGTACCCGGACGTCGCCGAACAGCACTTCGCCGCGCTGCGCGAGATCCTCGACGAGGAGAGCCCCGAGTACCGGCAGTGAACGCCGAGGCGGCCGGCGAGGGGCGACCGCGCATCATTGGCGCCTCCGTGGAGCCCCGATGGGTGCGGGTGACGTGGGACGACGGCCAGATCAGCCGCTACCACCACCTTTGGCTGCGGGACAACTGTCCGCAGCTCGCCGATCCGGCGACCGGTCACCGGATCGTCGACACGGCCACGATCCCGGCGGAGTGCCGGCCGGCGGCCGTCGAGGTGGTTGACGCCGACGCGCTGCGCATCACGTGGGCCGGTGACGGCCACGTCAGCACCTACGCACGCGAGTGGCTGGCTGCGCACGACTACTCCAATGGGGCGCGAGTCGTCCGGCCCACGCCGATGCTGTGGGACGCGACGGCGGCCGATGCGATCCCCCGGGCGGCCTACCCGGACGTCGCCGCCGACCCGGCTCGCCGTCGGGAGTTCCTCGCCGGCTTCGTCCGCTACGGCGTCGGGCTGCTCAGTGACGTCCCGTGTGTGGCGGGAACGGTCCTCGAGGTCGGGGCGCTGTTCGGCGAGGTCCGCGCGACGAGCTGGGGGACCGTGTTCGACGTGCGGTCGATGGTCGACGCCAACTCGCTGGCCTACACCAATCTGCCGTTGGTCGCCCACACCGACGAGGCGTATCGCGACCCGGCGCCCACCGTGCAGCTGCAGCACGTGCTGCGCGCCGACGCGGCGGGCGGCGCGTCCACGCTCGTCGACGGCTTCCGGATCGCCGCCGATCTCCGGCGCGACGATCCCGAGGCGTTCGAGCTGCTGTCCACCACCGTGCTTCGGTTCTGGTTCACCGACCCCGCCACTGAGCTGGTCTGCGACAGCCCGGTGATCGACCGCTCCCCCGACGGCGAGGTGCGGGCGATCCGGTTCTCCAACCACTCGGCGGCGCCGTTCCTCCTCCCGTTCGACGAGATGGAGCGGTTCTACGCCGCCTACCGGGCCTTCGGCGCGCGGCGCGACCAGGTGCGTTACCAGCTGCGGTTGGCAATGGGCCCCGGCGACCTCTACATGGTCGACAACCGACGGGTGCTCCACGGGCGCACCGGATTCTCCGCCGCCGGCTCCCGCCACCTGCAGAGCTGTTACATCGAGCGCGACGAACTGGTGTCCCGCCTCGCCGTGCTCAGGCGGGACTCGGCGGTCAGCGATCAGGCGACGGAGAGCTCGGCGCGGTGAGGCCGCCACCCCACGCGGTTGGCGTGGGCCACCGCAGCCAGCTGCGACCGGACGCCGAGCTTCTGCAGCACCGCCCGGATCTGCGACCGCACCGTCGTCAGCGACACGTAATGGGTGTCGGCGATCTCCTCGGCGGACAGGCCGTCGACGAGCGCGGCGAGCACCTCGCGCTCGCGCATCGTGAGCTGCTCGAACGGCGTCAGCGCCTTGCGCATGCCAGCCCGCTCGATGCGGAGCTCGTCGAGCATCGCCTCGCGGGTGGTGCATCCGATCAGTGGGTTGCCGGCGAGCACGTCGCGGAGCGCGCCCTCGACCTCGTCGAGGAACACGTTCTTGCCGATCCAGCCGGCTGCGCCGGCCTCCAGGCAGGCGGCGAGGACGCCGCGCCGGGTCTCCCCGGTGAGCATCACGACCTTGGCGCCGACCTCGACCAACGGGGCGACGAGCTGGACCCCACTGCCGACCTGCTCCCCCAGCCCGATGTCGAGCAGCACGACCTGTGGTTCCAAGCGGCGGGCGTGCTCGATCACGTCAGTCGCCCTGGGGCCGTCGGTCGTCTCGACCTCCCAGCCGCGGGCGGACAGGGCCAGTTGGAGTCCCGTCGCGACCAGCGCGTGGTCCTCCACGATCAGCACCCGGGTGGTCATTACACGGGGTTCGGAAAACGCAGGACGAACGAGGCGCCGCCGCCCCGGCGGGCGCGGCACTCGATCGTCCCTCCCTGTTCGGCCATCAGGCGCTTGGCGACGCACAGCCCGAGCCCGCAGCCGGCGCTGTCGTCGCCCCGCACGCCGCGCTCGAAGATCCGCTCCCGCAGCGCGGTGGGAACCCCAGGTCCGCGATCCTCCACGAACAGCGCCACGGCACCGTCGACCTCGCCGACCCGCAGCGTCACGGCCGATCCCGGCGCGTGCGTACGGGCGTTGTCGAGGAGCGTCAGCACGACCTGGGCCGTGCAGTTGCGCCGGCCCATCATGTCGACGCCCGGAGGGACCAAACACCGGACGTCGAGACCCGTGGCGCGGGCGCACGAGACGACCGGACCGATCGCGTCGGCCAGGTCGAACGTCCGGGGCCGCCCGACTCGGCCGGCCACGAGTGCCCGCACCCGCCGGATCTCGGCGACCAGGCTCTTCAACAGCTCGTCCACCTGCCCGCTCGGGAGCTGGTCGCGGTGGTCGCACAACCCCCGGGCCAGCGCCTCCATGCCGTACAGCGCGGCGCGCAGCTCGTGGTCGCGCTCCTTCGGCGCAGCATCGCGAACGAGGGTGTTCGATTTCAGTTCCGCACTCATCCTTGGAATGATGGGGATGCCGCCCGCATGCCCCGGTAGGGATTGGTTACCAGCCGGTAACTTGATGATAAGTTAAACGCGGGCACAAACGATGCCAATACGGGAAACCCCGTGATCCCCGTGCGGACGGCTAGCCGGCGGGGTGGACGTCCCAGGCGAGGAGGACGTCGTCGCCGACGGGCACGACCAGCCGGTTGACGAGCTGGATCCCGTCGCTGACCTGGGAGATGTCGAGGCGGTCGACCGCCTCCGTCCCACTCCCGAGCACGATCGGGGCGACGGCGACGATCATCCGGTCGACGAGCTGGCCGGCCAGGAGCCCGGTGATCACTTGGGCCCCACCCTCGACCAGCACCGTCTCCATGCCCAGCTCGCGCAGCCGCGCCAGCGCCGCCCGGAGATCGACCTTCCCGGCGTCGTCCGGCACCACCTCGACCTGGATCCCCCGGTCGCGTAGCTCCTGCCGCCGGGAGGCGTCCGAGCGTTCCGTGGTCATCACCAGCGTCGCCGCCTCCACGCCGAACAGCTTGGCGGACGGGGGCACGCGTAGCGAGGAGTCGAGCACGACCCTCGTCGGAGACGCCCCGGAGACCAGGCGGACGGTCAGCTCGGGATCGTCGCGCACGGCGGTGCCGGCGCCGACGAGGACGGCGTCGGCCGCCGCCCGCAAGGCGTGGGCGACCTGCCGTTCGGGCTCCCCACTGATCCACTTCGAGTCACCCGTGGCGGTGGCGATCCGGCCGTCGACGCTCTGGGCGTACTTGAGCACCACGTACGGCCGGTCCGGACGGGCTCGCACCTCACCGAGCAGGTCCATCGCGTCCGCCGGCAACCACATCACAGTCGCCGAGTCCGTCGCCACGGTCGGCGTGCCGTGGCCGAGACGCTCGGTCTTGGTCCTCAAGTACCCGAGGTTGCGATGGTGGGGGGCGGTCGGGAGGGGAACGACGTCATCGACGATGGCGCCGGCCGCGCGGAGCCCGGTGACCTTCTGCGGGTTGTTCGTGAGCAACCGGATCGTCGTCACCCCGAGGCGGTCGAGCACCGCGGCGGCGTCGGTGTAGTCCCGCGAGTCGACGGGCAGCCCGAGCATCACGTTGGCGTCGACCGTGTCCGCTCCCTCGTCCTGGGCGACATAGGCGCGCAGCTTGTTGACCAGGCCGATGCCCCGGCCCTCGTGGCCGGTGGCGTAGATCAACACGCCGCACGGGGCGGCGGCGATCATGCGCAGGGCGACCCGCAGCTGCACCCCGCAGTCACAGCGCAGCGAGCTGAAGACGTCGCCCGTGAGGCACTCCGAGTGCAGCCGGACCAGGACGTCACGGCCGTCGCCGAGATCGCCGTGCACGAGCGCGACGTAGATGTGGCCGACGCTGTCCTCGAACGCGTGGACGTCGAAAACCCCGAACGACGTCGGTAACGGCGCCCGCGCCGCAGCGCTCGTGATCATGCGGGCGCTCTTTACCCACCGGCCGGTGCGAGGTAAACAGTTCGGCGCATGGGGTGCGCTCGAGGTCTGTGGTTCGTCGCCCCCCGGCAGGTCGAGATCCGGTCGACGGCGGTGCGGTCCATCGAGGAGGACGAGGTGCTCCTCCGCACGATCTACTCGGGCATCAGCACTGGGACCGAGCTGCTCGCCTACCGCGGCCAGATCGACCCGGAACTGCCGCTCGACGACACGATCGGCTCGCTCGGAGGCACCTTCCGCTACCCGTTCCAGTACGGCTACAGCGGCGTCGCCGTGGTCGAGGAGACCCGGTCCGCCTTCCGCCGTGGGGACGTCGTGTTCGCCTTCCACCCCCACGAGGACCTCTTCGTCGCCGCCGCCGACGACGTGATCCCGCTCCGCTCGGCCGAGCCTCGCGAGGCCACCCTCTTCCCGTACGTCGAGACAGCGCTGCAGATCACCCTCGACGCCGGACCGGTGCTCGGCGACACCGTCGCGGTGTTCGGGCTCGGGGTCGTCGGCGTGCTGACCAGCCTCCTGCTGCAGCGGGCGGGGGCGCGGGTCGTGGCCGTGGAGCCGCAGGCGGACCGGCGCGACGTCGCCGCGTCGATCGGGATCCCCGCCGTCGAGACCGCCGACGACGCCCCGGCTGGGCTTCCGCTGGCGATCGAGTCGTCGGGGAACCCCGTCGCCCTGCCGCAAGCGCTGCCCCTCCTCGCCCACGAGGGCACCGTGCTGGTCGCTTCGTGGTACGGCACCAAGCCGGTCACCCTCCACCTCGGCCAGGAGTTCCACCGTCGGCGGTTGACCCTGCGGAGCACTCAAGTGTCGACGATCCCGGCCCGGCTCGCCGATCGCTGGGACGTGTCGCGCCGCCGGCGGGAGGCCGTCACGTTGCTCGACGAGCTCCCGCTCAACGCGCTCGCGACACACACGTTCGCATTCGAGGACGCCGCTGACGCCTACCGGGCCCTCGACGCCGGCGAGCCGGGATTGATCCACGCCGCGCTGAGGTATGCCTAGGCCCATGTTCGAGGTCGGCACGTCGATCCAGTTCCCGGCGCAGCACGTGATGCCCGGTGTCGAAGGTCCAGAGGGAGTGCTGCACTCGCACGACTACCGGTTGGAGGTGGTGGTCGAGCGGGAAAAGCTCGACGACCGGGGCATGGTCTGCGACCTCGACGTTCTCGGCGCCGCGCTGCGGCGGATCGACGACACGGTCCGCAACCAGAACCTCGAGATCATCCGTCCCGAGGACGCCGAAGCGGTGACCGTCGAAGTGTTCGCCCGGTGGGCCCACGACTTCCTCGCCGCCGAGCTGCGCGGGACGGGCGCCGAGGTGCTCGGGGTTCGAGTGTGGGAGTCGGCGTCGGCGTTCGGTGGCTTCCGCGACCGACTCGACTGACGCCGCGCCGCCGCGGGCGACGCTCGTCGTGTCGCTCGTCACCCGCGGCTCGCCGGCGCAGCTGACCGGCGGGCACCTCTACCACCGCCGGATGGCCGAGGCCGCACCGGCCCGGGACGCCGAGGTCGAGTTCGTTTCGCTGTCGCGCTGGCAGAACCCGATGTCGCGAAGTCGGGGCGTGATGGTCGTGGACAGCATCACCGCGTGGTCGGTCGCCCCGTGGGTGTGGTTGCGTCGGCCCGACCGTCCCCTCGCCGCGATCCTGCACCAACCGCCCGGCGGTATCGCTCAGCCGACGACACGGACGGCACTGCAGCGGCCGCTCGACCGGGCCTTCTACCGGCGCTGCGACCTGCTCATCGCGGCGAGCCGGGCCCTCGGCTCCGAACTGGTCGACGGCCACGGC
>JBKOUV010000234.1:0-3852 GCA_046723555.1 Actinomycetota bacterium
CTGCGGTCCGGCCGCGACGCCGCAGTGGCGAGGAGGTCGGCGTTGGTGCTGCCGGTCTCGGCGACGTGTTCCACCGTCCACTCCCGGGGCGGGATGGCGGCGCACTCGAACACGACACCTACATTGGCAGCCGTGCTGCGCAAGATCCTGATCGCCAACCGCGGTGAGATCGCCGTGCGGGTCATCCGGGCGGCGCGTGAGCTCGGCGTGTCGACGGTGGCCGTGTACTCCGAGCTCGACCGCGACGCGCTCCACGTCCGGCTCGCCGACGAGGCGTACTCGCTCGGCGGGCGGGCGGCGGCGGAGAGCTACCTCAACACCGCGGCGATCCTGAAGGCGGTCGAGGACAGCGGGAGCGACGGAGTGCACCCCGGCTACGGGTTCTTCAGCGAGAACGCCGACTTCGCCCGGGCCATCACCGATCTCGGCGTCGTCTTCATCGGTCCGCCCGCGGAGGCGATCGAAGCCATGGGCGACAAGGTGTCGAGCCGCAAGGCGGCGCTGACGGGCGGCGTGCCGATCGTGCCCGGCACGACCGAGTTCGCCCGGTCGCCCGACGAGCTCGTCGCCTTCGGCGAGGAGCACGGCTGGCCGATCGCGATCAAGGCGGCCTTCGGCGGCGGGGGCCGGGGGATGAAGGTCGTCGACCGCGCGGCCGACGTCGCCGACGCGATGGCCAGTGCGCAGCGGGAGGCGAAGAGCTTCTTCGGCCGCGACGAGGTCTACGTCGAGCGCTACCTGACGTGGCCGCGGCACGTCGAGGTTCAAGTCGTCGGCGACCACCACGGCGCGGTCGTCTGGGTCTCGACGCGCGACTGCTCGGCCCAGCGCCGGCACCAGAAGCTGATCGAGGAGGCGCCGGCCCCGGCGCTGCCGGACGGCGTCGAGGCGGCGATGGGCGCGGCCGCGGTCGACGCTGCGAAGGCCGTCGGCTACCACAACGCCGGAACGGTCGAGTTCATCTACCAGGACGGTGAGTTCTTCTTCCTGGAGATGAACACCCGCCTGCAGGTCGAGCACCCGGTCACCGAGGTGGTCACCGGGATCGACCTCGTCGAATGGCAGATCCGGGTGGCGTCCGGCGAGCCGCTCCCGCTGAGCCAGGACGAGGTGCGCGCCCAGCAGCGCGGCCACGGCATCGAGGTGCGGATCAACGCCGAGGATCCGGCGGAGGGCCGGTTCCTGCCGTCACCCGGGCGGATCACCCAGCTCACCCCGCCCGACGGGTTCGGCGTGCGCTTCGACACCGGGTACCACGATGGCGACGAGGTCAGTCAGTACTACGACAACCTCATCGGCAAGCTGATCGTGTGGGGTCGCGACCGGCCGACCGCGATCGCCCGTACGATCCGCGCTCTGGAGGAGCTCACCGTCGACGGGGTGGCGACCACGATCCCCGCCGACCTGGCGATCCTGCGCCACGACGACTTCGTCAACGTCACCCACTCGACGAAGTGGGTCGAGGAGACGCTCGACCTGTCGGGGATCAAGGCGCCGGCCGTGCCGAGCGGGGAGGCCGCGGGCGACGAGGCCGAGCCGGCGGAGCGGCTCGTTCGACGTCACACCACCGTCGAGGTCAACGGGAAGCGGTTCGAGGTCGACTTGTGGGTCCCCGAGTCGGCCGGTGTCGCCGCCGGTTCGGCGGCGGTCAACAGCGCGAGACCGCGGCGGGCCCGGCGCCCGGCCGGCGGTGGTGGCGGCGGCGCGGTCGGCAGCGGGAACGTCACCGTGCCGATGCAGGGCACGATCGTGAAGGTGCTCGTCGAGGTCGGGCAGGAGGTGGAGGCCGGCCAGCCGATCGTCGTCCTCGAGGCGATGAAGATGGAGAACCAGATCGCCGCCGAGAAGGCCGGCACGATCAAGGAGATCAAGGTGTCACCGGGCGACACGGTCGGCGGCGGCGACGTGGTGGCGGTGATCGACTGACGCTGCTGCCCCGTCGATCTGGGCGGGAATCGTCGCGACAGGTGAGACGAATCCCGCCCAGATGCCGGATTGGGACAGATCCCGCCCAGATGCGGGCGCTACTCGGCTGCCTCGGCGAGGGCCTCGGACAGCGCCGGGTGGACCAGCAGGCTCTCCAGGATGTCCGTCACCTTCAAGTTGGCGGTGACGGCGAGGGCGACCACCGAGATCAGCTCGGCGGCGTGGCGGCCGACGATCGAGCCGCCGAGGACGACACCGGTCGCCGGGTCGGAGATGATCTTGACGAACCCCCGCGGGTCGTTGTTGATCAACGCCTTGGCGCTCGCCGAGAACGGCACCTTGGTGACCCGGATCTTGCGGCCCGACGCGAACGCCTCCGCCTCGGGCAACCCCACGTCGGCGATCTCCGGTTCGGTGAAGATCGCCGAGGCCGCCTTGTCGTAGTCGAGGTGGCGGTGCTCGCGGTCGTGCAGGCCCATCAGCCGCTCGGCCACCTTGCGTCCCTGCATCGCGGCGACGGATGAGAGTGGCAGCTTCCCGCTCACGTCGCCGGCGGCGTAGACGTGCCGGACGTTGGTGACGCAGTTGTGGTCGATCGGGATGTAGCCGCCCGCGTCGGTGTCGATCCCGGCCGCCTCGAGATCGAGGTCGTCGCTGTTGGGCACCGACCCGATCGCCAGTACGGCGTGGGTCGATCGCACGACCCGCCCGTCGTTGCACCGCACGAGCACTCCCCCGCCGTCGACCTCGACCTCGGCGTCGGGGTCACGGTCGATTCCCACGGCGCGCGCCCCCTTGAGCAGCTGCACTCCGCGACGGAGGAAGTCCTCCTCGAGCACCGCGGCCACCTCGGGGTCCTTGCCGGGCAGCACCTGCTGACGGGAGACGACGAGCGAGACCTTGGCGCCGAACGAGGAGAACATGTGGACGAACTCCACGCCGGTGACGCCGGAGCCGATGACCGTGATGCTCTCGGGAAAGACCTTCGGCGGGTAGCAGTCGCGCGTCGTGAGGATGCGGTGGCCGTCGGGGACGCACCAGTCGGGGATGCGCGGCCGCGACCCGGTCGAGATCAGCGCGTTGTCGAACTCGATCACCTCGTCGAGACCGTCGACGCCCTCGACGTGTACCGAGTGCGGGCCGACGAACCTCGCCGTGCCGCTGACCAGGCGCACGCCCTGACTCTGCAGCAGCTGGACGATGCCGTGCTGCAAGTGGTTCTTGATCCCCTCGATGCGGGAGGTGAGGGCCTCGGTGTCGACCTCCGGGCTGGCCTGCTCGAGCCCCATGCCCGTCGAGCGGCGCAGGAAGCTCATCGCCCCGCCGGTGGCGATCATCGTCTTCGACGGGATGCAGTCCCACAGGTGGGCCGCGCCGCCGATCACGTCGCGCTCGATCATCGTCACCTTGGCGCCGAGGCGAGCGGCGTAGGTGGCCGCGGTGTTGCCGGCCGGTCCGCCGCCGATGATCACGAAACGCGTCGCCACGAGTCCCAGGCTACGCGGCGGGACCACCGGCTGTACCGTGGGCGACCCGTGGACGAGCCGACAGCCGACGCCGCCCCCGCCGAGCTCGGCGCGCCGTCCGGAAGCGGGTTGGCCGCCGAGCGGGCCCGCCGCCAGAGCTCCGTCGACGAGATGCGCCGCGCCGGACGCCAGCCGTACCCGTACCGCTTCGACCGCACCCACACCGTGGCCGAGGTGCGCGCCGGATGGCTCGATCTGCCGCCGGGCACGGAGACGGACGCCGAAGTCACCGTCGCCGGACGGGTGATGCTCAAGCGCGACGCCGGCAAGCTCGTGTTCGCCACGATCGCCGAACGCGGGGCCGAGCTGCAGCTGTTCATCTCCAAGGCGGCGGTCGGCGAGGAGACCTTCGCCGACGTCAAGGCGCTCGACCGTGGTGACTGGGTCGGGGCCCACGGAC
>JBKOUV010000067.1:0-17248 GCA_046723555.1 Actinomycetota bacterium
GACGGCCGACGTGACCTGGTAGGTGAAGTCGTCCGGCAACCCGCCCGGGAGCGCGACGGTGCCGGTGCCCAGGTTCAGCCGCGGATCGGGGTCGTCGGCGAACGTGAGTCGCAGGGGGGTGCCGGCGGTCGGCAGGAAGAATCCGCCGAGGTCATGGATCGTGACGGTGTGCTCGACGGTCTTCGCATCGTCGGGCGGCGGGTCGTCGAGCTGGGGGAGCTGGGTATCGACCGGGACGAACTCGGTGGCCGCGGCATGACGGTCGGGATCGGCGACCGTCCACACGACGCCGTCGTAATCGGTGAGGACGGCAACCGGCCACCGGTCGACCTCGGTGTCGCCCGCGACGGTGAACACGACGTCGTCGCGACGCTCGTCTTTGAGCGACGACTTGAGCTGGACGAGCGGGCTGGGTACGGCGAGGGGGTCGAACGGCGGGACCTGGTACCGCCGCAGGTCGAAGCGGTCGCGCGCCTCGGCCAACGGCAGGTGGGGCCCGAGCAGCGGCGCGGCGACGACGGCTCCGACCACGACGATGGCGCCGAACGTCAGTCGGCGGCGGTTAGTGGAGACCGCGCCGGCGTCGAACTCGTCGGGCACCCGCCCCGCCACGGAGTGCCGACCGAGACGCTGGGCCGCCGTGATCAGGGCCAGCGTGCCGGCGACGATGCCGGCGCCCTGGAGCAGCGCGAGCCAGCGCTCCTCGACGGTGAACAGCAGGCTGAGGGCGAGGGCGAGGATCGGTCCGATCGCCGGCAGGCCGGGCCGGCGGGTGTGGCGGGCGATCTCGCCGCCGATCGCGGCGGCGAGCCAGGCGACGGTGAACGGCAGCGCCCGCAACTCGACCGTGATGTCGGCGGGCGGGGCCGCCGAGAGGAGATCGGCCCAGCCGTCGACCAGGCCGCGGGCGAAGTCGGCGTACGCCCCCGGAGTCGGGAACCCGCCGACCGCCACCCCGCCGAACACGATGAAGGCGGCGGCGGACAAGGCGACGCTCTCGCCGAGCAGCAGGCGGCGGGCACGGGCGAACAGCACGACCGCCGACGCCCCGGCGGTGCCGATCGCCGCGGCGGTGACGAAGCTCCAGCCCGACAGCGCGCTGCGGAACCCGACCGCGGCAACCATCGACATCGCCGCCACGATCGCGACGGCAACCGCGACGTAGGCGCCGATGCCGCGCCGAGGCCGGGCGTCGGGCTCCCTGCGCTCGTTCACGTGAGCACCTGCCCCCAGGCAGCCTGGAACTGCTCGAGGGTGTCGACGTCGATGACCTTGGCACCGGGCAGGTGACCGGGGATGCGATCACCCTTCGGCCACACGCGGACCAGGATCACCCTGGCGGAACGGCGGGCGATCGTCGTGGTCGTGAGGAACCGATCCGTCGGCACGTTGCCGGTGATGACGACGAGCGCCGACGTGGCCGTCTCACCGTGGAGGGCGTGGAGGGCGGCGTCGGCGATGTCGGTGCCGACCGCCGCTTCGGCGAGGGTGAGCCGGTCGAGGAGGTCGTTGCGCGCCGCCGGGCGGTTCTGCCCGATCACCGGCTCGCGGTCGAGCCACACCGCCACCGGCTGTTCCGCCATGAGCGAGGACACGCCGAGCGAGGCGGCGATCTCGATCGCGGTGTCGAACCCGGCGGCATCGACGTACGACTCGATGTTGGTGTCGACCGCCGCGGTCACGTTGGGCCGACGGTTGTCGACGTAGTGGCGGACCATGAGGGTGCCGGTGCGGGCGGTCGACATCCAGTGGATGTGGCGGTGGTCGTCGCCGAGCTCGTACTCGCGCAGGGCGTGGAAGGCGACGTCGCCGGCCGGCGACGCGTCCGACGTCGGACCCTCGAGGTCCTTGGCGTAGCCGACCGGCAGCGGGCGCAGGGCGAGGACCCGCGGGTGCACCCACAGCGTCTGCGTCCCGGTCTGGACGATCTCCCGCCGCATCAGGTTGACGAGGTCGGTCTTCACGATCAGCGCCGGCCCGATCGTCACCACGCCGCGGCGCGCGGTCGGCAGCGGGTACACCGCCTCGGTGGAGCGGCCGGGGCCCAGCGGGGGGATGTCGAGCCGGAGCGGCCGCCCGCCGACGTGCTCCTCGATGGTGCGGGAGGCGACCGGGGTGCGTCGAGGGTTGGTGACCCGCACGACGGCGACGGCACGGTCGCCGACCGTGACCCGCTCGGGCTCGAGGGTGCGCTCGACGTCGAGAGTGAGGCGCCCGACCACGAACGGCAGGGCCACGAGCAGCACGATCAGGCAGCCGGCGGCGACGACCATCAACTCGACCCACCCGAAGAGCCACCCGGCGACGTACGCGGCGGCACCGAGGGCGAGCACGGTCCACCCGCTCGCCGTGAGTGGAAGCCGCCGCATTCGGTTCTGATCGCGATTCGTGGTCACGGATGAACCCGGATCGCGATCAGAACCAGTACGCGGCATGGTCGTCAGCCCGCCCTCATCGCTGCGGGGAGGTCGACGCGGTCGATGACCTGCTCGACGAGCTCGCCGGGTTCGACCCGGCCGAGCTCGGCTTCGGGGGTGAGGAGCATGCGGTGCCCCATCACCGCCGGGGCGACGACACGCACGTCGTCGGCGGTGACGAACGGGCGGGCCTGGGCGGCGGCGAGCGCCCGCGCCGTGCGGATCAGGCCGACCGCGCCGCGCGTCGACACACCGAGGCGCAGCTCCGGCAGGTTGCGGGTGGCGGCGCAGAGGCGCACGACGTAGCTGCGGATGGAGTCCTCGACGTGGACGTGCTCGGCGACCTGGATCATCGCGCGCACGTCGGACGTCGACATCACCGGCGACAGGCCCTCCGGACGCAGCCCCTCGGCGAGCATTCGCAGCACCTCCACCTCGTGGTCGTGGTCCGGGTAGCCGAGCGTCGTGCGCATCAGGAAGCGGTCGAGCTGGGCCTCGGGCAGCCGGTACGTGCCCTCCTGCTCGACCGGGTTCTGGGTGGCGATCACGACGAACGGGCGGGGCACGTCGTAGCCGACGCCGTCGACCGTGACGTGGCGCTCCTCCATCACCTCGAGCAGCGCGGCCTGCGTCTTCGGCGACGCCCGGTTGATCTCGTCGGCGAGGACGACGTTGGCGAACACCGCGCCACGCCGGAAGTCGAACGTGCCTTGCGACTGGTTGTAGACCATCCCGCCCGTCACGTCGGAGGGCAGCAGGTCGGGCGTGAACTGGATCCGGCTCCAAGTGCCCTTCACCGAGTGGGCGATCGACTTGGCGAGCGACGTCTTGCCGGTGCCCGGCACGTCGTCGACGAGGAGATGGCCTTCGCTGAGCACGCACACCAGGGCGAGAGCGATCTGGTCACGCTTGCCCTTGATGACCCGTTCGACGTTGTCGAGCAGGGCGTTGAACCAGTGGCTGAACCACTCGGCCTGTTGGTCGGTTGCGGGTTGCATGGAGTGCTGCTTTCTCGCGTGGTCGATGAGGATCAGGTGCCGAACTGGCGGTGCTCGCTCTCGTAGCCGCCGGGACTGAGGCGGACCCAGACGGTCCTGTCCGGGTAGCCGAAGTAGCAGACGTTGGGGGCATACAGGTCGCCGCTGCCGTTCGCCGTCGCGTTGTTGGGACTACCGAACGCGCCGCCCACGTTGTCGTAGCACTGGATCGAGTACGTGCCCGCGGGCAGCCCGCTGGCGCTGACGTTGATCCATCGGCAGTACTGCGAGCTGCAGTCGGGCGCAGTGACGCGCGCCCCCTTGCTCCAGCTCACGTTGACCGGCGCACGGGGCGTGGCGTATTCCCACCCGCTGTACGGACCGCAGCCGACGTCGTTGCAAGCCTGGACGTGGACGGCGTACTGCTGCCCGTTGGTGAGCCCGTCGAAGACGTAGGCCTGGGAACCGGTTGTCGGATCGCCGCCGGGGTCGATGTCGAGGTGGTAGTAGGTGATCGGCTTGCCGTTGTCCGCCGGTGCCGACCACGAGGCGTCGATCCGGGCGTTGCCGGCGTTCAGGCTCAGGCCGCCGACCTGACCTGGTGGGCCGGGCGTGGTGGCGCTGACCGAGTTGGCCGGCGAGCCGGGTCCGACGTCGTTCACGGCCCGCACCTGGAACGTGTACGTGGTGCTGTTGGCGAGGCCCGTGCGGGTGGTGGAGTTGCCGGCTCCCACGTTCTCCCACGCGCCGCCGTTGACGGACAGCTCGTAGTAGACGATCGGGCTGCCGTTGTTGTCGGGCGTCGCCCACTCGACGTACACCCGCCCGACGTCGGGCACCACTCGCGTGATCGTCGTCGGGAACGGCGGTCCGGCCGGGATCACCGTGTTCGACGGCGCGCTGGGCTGGCTGTTGCCGATCTCGTTGGTGGCGGTGACGGTGAAGGTGTACGGCGTGCCGTTGGTCAGCCCGGCGAACGTCGCCGACGTGACGTTGCCGCCCACGCTCATGGACACGCCGTTGTTGGTGGTGATGGTGTAGCCGGTGATCGCACAGCCCTGTGGGTTGGGCGCCGTCCAGGACACCGCCGCCGACTGGTCGCCGCGAACGGCCTGGACGGCCGGAACCGGGTCGGGGACGCCGCATGGGATCACCGGTGTCGACGCCGGCGAGGGTGGTCCCCAACCTCCTCGGTTGCGGGCCCGCACGGTGAAGCTCTGCGGCTCGCCGTTCGGGAGGTTCGACCACTGCACCGACGTCGACGTGGTCGTGTTGGTGGCGCCCGTGCTCTGGATCTGCACCTCGTAGGCGATGATCGGGTCGCCGCCGTTGTCGGGCGGCGTCCACGAGACGAGGATCGTCTTGTCCCCCCGCACGCCGACCGGCGCGGCCGCCGCCGATGGGGCGCGCAGCGGGTGTTCGGGGGCCGACGCGGAGCTCCACTCGCCCTCGCCCTTGGCGTTCACCGCCCGGACCATGAACGTGTACTCGGTCCCGTTCTGCAGCCCCGGCCACGTGAACGACGTGCCGGCGCCGACCCGTTGGACCGCCGACGTGCCACCGCCGATCTGGAGGTCGTAGTTGGTGATCGCGCTGCCCTCGTTGGCGGGCGGGTTCCACGAGACGATCAGGGCACTGTCGGCGAACTGGACGGTCGGCGCGGCGGGGCGGCCCGGTTCGACATCGGGCGTGACCGCAGGCGACGGACCGCTCCAGTCACCCCAACCGGCGCTGTTGTGGGCCCGGACGCTGAACTGCACGGCCTCGCCGTTGGTCAGCCCGGTCCACGTGTAGCCGGTGGTGCTCCCGATCGACTGACCGGCGCCGCCACCGATCCGGATCTCGTAGTCGTCGATCGGCGCCCCGTTGGCCGCCGGGGCGACCCAGTTCACGGTCGCCGTCGCGTTGCCGGCCACCGCGGAGGGGGAGCCTGGCGCGGAGGGACGGCCGATCACGTCGATCCGGACCTGGGCCTCGGACTCGCGGCCGGGGAGGTTGGAGCCGTCGCGGATGCGGTACTGGAACGTTGTCGTGCCGAAGAAGTCACTGCTCGGGCTGAACGTCACCCGCCGTCCGTCGGTGCTGGCGGTGCCACCGTTCGAGGCGCCGACCGCGACGACTGTCAGTCCCTGGCCCAGCGGGTCGATGTCGTTGGCGAGCACGTCGACGGTGACCGGGGTCGCCTGGTTCGTCGTGATCGTGTCGGCGCGGGCCTGCGGCGGCGGGGCGTCGGGTGCCGCGACGGTGAGGCGGACGGTGCCGGTGGCCGACGCGCCGGCCGAGTCGGTGACCGTGTACCGGAACGAGTCGGTGCGCCCCGCCTGCTCCGGCGCGGCCGTCGCCCGGACGGTCGCCCCGTCGGCCCGCAGTTGCACGACGCCCTCCGCCGCCCGGGTGATCGAGAACCGGAACGTCTCGCCGGGATCGGGATCGGTGACGAGCGCCGAGAGATCGATGTTCGTCGGCCGGTCGACCTGGACCTCGAGCTCGGTGTCGGCTGCCTTCGGCGGGCGGTTGCTCGGCGGGAGCACGTTCACCGTCACCGATCCGGCGACGATGTGCCCCTTCTGGTCGTCCGCCGTGTAGGAGAACGTCGCCCGGCCGGCGAACCGGTCGTCGGGGTCGAACCGCACGCGGAGCTGGTTGGGCCCGTTGGCGGCCGTGCGGGCCGCGCCGCCCCGCTGGCCGTCGCAGCAGACGAAGAACAGCCGGTCGCCGTCGGGGTCGGAGGCCTGGGCGGCGAGGTCGATGGTCACCGGGGTGTTGGCGGGGGTCTCGAGCTCCAGCGGCTCGACGGTCGGAGCCCGGTTGTCGACCACGAGCACGGCGAGCTCAGCGGTGTCGGTGAGGCCGGACGGGTCGGTGATGGTGTAGCGATGGCGGCTCGACCGCGCTCCCGCGGTGAACGTGAGGGTGCCACCGTCGACGCGCCGCAGCGCGGGATCGCTCGACGAGAACCGCAACTGGGCCGGGTCGCCGTCGGGGTCGAGATCGTTGGCGAGCAGGTCGATCTGGATGGTCTGGCCCGGCCCGACCGGCCCGATCTGGTCGTCGACGGCGACCGGCGCGACCGGGTGGGTCGAGGGGATCACCACCACCTCGACGGTGGCCGACGCGTTACCGCCGCGGCCGTCGTCGATCGAGTAGGTGAAGGCCAGCTCGTCGCGCCGTCGCCCGTTGCCGGTGGCGCGGTCGGGTGGGGTGAACTGCACCGCCCCGCCACCATCGACGACGGCCGTCTCGCCGCGGGACGGCCGGCCCACCTTGGTGACGTGGAGGTGGTCGCCGTCGGGGTCGGAGTCGTTGTCCAGGACGTCGAGCACCAAGGGCGCGCTGCCGGCGACGACCTCGATCCGGTCGTCGAACGCCTCCGGGGGTCGGTTCTGGGCGTTGAGCGGCATCACCCCGACGAGCACCTCGCCGATCGCGATCTCGCCGTTGGCGTCGACCAGCGCGTAGGAGAAGCGGTCGGTGCCGCTGAACGTGTCACTCGGCGTGTAGACGATCGCCCCGTGGTCGACGCGGGCCGTGCCGCCGGCGGGCTGGGTCCGGACGTTCTGCACGGCGATGATGTCGCCGTCGGGATCGCTGTCGTTGGCGACGACCTCGATTCCGATCGGGACGCCGCTGCGCGTCCGGGCGAGGTCGGTACGGGCGATCGGGGGCCGGTTGACCTCGTCGGCGGGCACGATGCGGACCTCGACGAACGCGCTCGCCTGGTTGCCCCCCTTGTCGGCGACGGTGTAGCTCAGCGTGAAGCTGGACACGACGTCGGGGTGGACGTCGAGGTCGACGGTCTGGCCCTCGAGCCCGGGATCGGAGTCCGCCGACGGGTTCTCGGTGACCGACGTGACCTCGAGGGCGCCGCCTTCGGGGTCGTAGTCGTTCCGCAGCACCGGCACGGCGAGCTTGCCGCCGGCGCGGACCTCGACGACGTCGGTGCGGGCGACCGGCGGTTGGTCGATCTGCTCGCTGTCGGTGACGGCCACGACGACCACCGCGCTGACGGGATCGGACTTCCCGTCGGAGATCTGGTAGCGGAACGTCGGGCGTTTCGGCGCGTTCGCCGCCACCGTCACCAGGTAGCCGATGCCGTCGACCTCCTTGACGGTGAGGCCCTGGGCGCTGGTGTGGCCGACGAGTGCGACGATGTCGCCGTCCGGGTCGCCGTCGTTGGCGAGGACGTAGACGAGCCGCGAGCTCCCGGCGGGGATCACGACGTCGTCGCGGATCGCGGTGGGCGGCCGGTTCCCCCGCGGCGCGGTGACTTCGACGCGTATCTGGGCGACGTCGGATTCCTCGCCGTCGGTCGCCGAGTAGTTGAAGACGAACGTCCCCGCCTCGGTCGGGTTGAAGAAGAACTCGCCGTCGGGGGTGAGCGAGAGATCGAGCTGCTCGGCCGTCTGGTTCTCCGGCCGGACCAGCGTGGGCAGCTGGGCGATGAACAGCGGGTCGTTGTCGGGGTCGGTGTCGTTGTGGAGGACGTCGATGCGCACCGGCTTGCCGACGACGGTGATCCCCGCGTCGTTGCGGGCGTCGGGCTCGTTGTTGGCGTCCTTGAGCCGGACGGAGACCACCACCTTGCCCTCGTCCGTGGCGCCGAAGTCGTCGCTGACCACGTAGGTGAGCTCGATCCGCTCGGAGGTGCTGTTGACGTCCGGCGTGAACACCACTCGCCCGGACGGGTCGGAAACGATCGTGCCGGTGGTCGACCCGGGGTCGGACAAGGCGATCGACTCGAGGACGAGGGCGTCGCCGTCGGGATCCTCGTCGTTCGCCAGCACGTCGAACGTCGTCGGGCGTCCCTTGCGGGTCGAGGCGATGTCCGCGTGCGCCACCGGCGGGCGGTTGTTGCTGCCGTTGGACGCGGTGACCTCGACGGTGACCTGGGCCGACGCACTCTCGCCCCGACCGTCGGTGATCGTGTAGCGGAACGTGACGACGCCCGCGAAGCCGGCGGCGGGGGCGACCTGGACGCCGCGCCCGTCCGGGTTGATCGTCACGACCGCGTCCCCGCCCGACTGGTCGACCTCGGTGACGAGCAGCACGTCGCCGTTCGGGTCGGTGTCGTTGGCCAGGACGTCCACGTCGATCGGGCGATCGACCCGGGTCTGGGTGTGATCGTCCCGGGCCACGGGCGGTCGGTTCGGGCCCTCGGTGTCGAGCTTGTCCGACTCGACGATCTCGGCGTTGGGGTCGTCGGGATCGATCTCCTCGATGACCTTGCCGCCCTTGTCGTCGGTGTTGTTCTCGTCCGAGTCGTCGGTGGAGTCGGACAGGATCGCGCCCCAGTCGTCGACCCGGTCGAGGCGCTTCTGCGGGCTGGTGACCCACGCCGCACCGGAGTCGACGTCGTTGACCCAGACCCAGCCGTTGACCAGTCGGAGGCGGAGCTCGGAGCCGGCTCCTTGGAGCTCGGCGGACTGGACCTGCTGGTCGCCGCACCACTGGCCGAACGTCGGCGGCTCCGTGGACACCGCGAACAAGCAGCCGCCGTAGACGATCGGGGCGACCGGGCGACCACCCGCGAGCTGGGCGAGCTGCGTGCTCTCGACCGCATCGCCGTCGCCGGCCGCAGTGGCCAGCGGGACGGCGAACACCCGGCCGTCGGCGGTCGCCGCGACGACGTGGTCGGCCTCGTCGCCCGGCTGCTGGAGGATCACCGGCACCGGACGACCGTTGCCGTCGGTGATGCCGCTGTCGATCGGGGTGACCGCGTCCGGGGTGGCCACGAACACGTCGCCGTCGGGATCGGCGAGGACGGCGGTGTCGTCGCCGAGGAGGGTGAGGCTCACCGGGTCGTCGGTCAGGTGCAGCTTGGGGCTGGTCTCGGTGGAGCCGTCGGGGCGGAGAAAGACCACGTCGTCGGCGCCCTCGTCGACGATGACGGCGGTCCCGTCCGGCTTCGCCGCCGACAACGCGCCCCCCTGGCCCCGCAGGATCGGCTCGATCTCGTCGAGGTTCTTCAGCGACGCCAGTCCGTCCCGATCCAGTTTCCACACCGCCATCGCGCCGCGGTTGACGACCAGCGCCCCGTCGTCGATGGCGTGGACGGTGACGTCGCGATCGACCTGCAGCTTGTTGGCCACGTACAGCGTGCGGTCGTCGATCAGCCCGAGCGTGCCGGCCGTGCGATCGTGGACGAGGATCACCCCGCGGGCCTGGTCGACGTCGTAGTCCGATCCCGGCTCGGAGGTGCTGAGGGCGGCGCTGACCTCGCCGACGGCGCGGTTGACGTGGCCGACGTAGCCGACGTCGCGCTTGAGCAGCCACGCTCCGCCGTCGTTGGTGTTGGCCCGCGACCGCTCGCGCCCTTCGGCCTGCAACGCGGTCACGACGACGGCCCCGATGACGAGGCCGAGCACGACGAGCACACTCCCGGCGACACCTCGCCGGGTGCGCTTCGTCACGCTCGTCCTCTCGCCCGGTTCACCCAACCGCTCCAGTCACCAGTAGTCCGACGATCCGACCTGCCGTACGGTTCGCGACGGGCGCGTCACGGGCGCGAAAAGGCCGCTGATCGTTTGGCTCCGCCCTGCGAGTTGCGGCTCCTCCCGCTGAGAGAGGAGTCGGATCGTCCGTAGGCTAACCCTCGGCGCCGGGCAATTACATGGGGACCGCTCCCCATCGAAGGCCCTCGCTCCCCCGCCCGAACCGATCCGCGAGTTCCCGCCTCGAAGTAGTAGTGCCCCGCCCGCCCGACCCCACCGTGCCGTCCGTCCAGATCGACGGGTTCGACCAGCTCGAGCTCATCGGCAAGGGCGGGTTCAGCTATGTGTTCAGTGCCCGCCAGCGCGACTTCAACCGCAGGGTCGCGCTGAAGGTGCTCACCTTCGGGCTGGCCGACGAACGGGAGCGACGGAGCTTCGAGCGGGAGTGCCGGGCGATGGGACTTGTGTCACAGCACCCCCACATCGTCACGGTGTTCAACGCCGCGTTCACCGCTTCGAAGCAGCCGGTGATCGTGATGGAGCTGTACAGCGGTGGGACGATGGGCGACCGGCAGAAGCGGGAGGGCCGGCTCCCGGTGGCCGTGGTGCTCGACACCGGGATCAAGATCAGCGGCGCCCTGCAAACGGCCCACGACCGCGGGCTGCTGCACCGCGACATCAAGCCGCAGAACCTGTTCATCTCCGAGTTCGGCGAGCCGGCCCTCGGCGACTTCGGCATCTCCACGCTGGACGACGAGCGCTCGATCTCCGGCGGTGGCGGGCTGACCGTCCACTACGCGCCCCCGGAGGTCCTCGAAGGCGCACCGGCGTCGGCGATCTCCGACCTGTACTCGTTCGCCGCCACGCTGTACACGCTGCTCGAGGGGGCGCGACCGTTCGGCCCGAGCCCGGGCTCGCGGCAGCCCGTCGCCGAGCTCGCCCGGCGGATCATGCTCGAGCCGCCGCCCCGATTGCGGCGGGACGACGTGCCGCGGGGGTTGAGCGAGCTGCTGGCCCGGGCGATGAGCAAGGCGCCGGACGAGCGCCCGATGTCGGCGGCCGAGTTCGGCCAGGAGCTGCAGGGGATCCAAGGTGGGCTCGGTCTGCCGGTGACGGCGCTGCCCCTGGTCTCGGGGGCCTCGTCGCCGCCGCCCGCGCCGTCAGCCCCATCTCCGCTGCCGCCGCCGACTGGAGCTTCGGCGAGCGGCGAAGCGGAGCGGAGCCCGCGAGCTCGGGAGGCCGAAGGCCGAGATGTGGTGGCCGGTGACACCGTCACCGTCGGCCGCGCCGTCACCCCGTCCGACGACGTCGACCAATCGACCGGCGTCGCTCCGCACGAGGCCAGCACCCGCCGGATCGTCATCGGCACGGTCGCCGGTGTGGTCTGCCTCCTCGCCGTGGCCGCGTCGCTGCTCGTGTTCGGCCGCGGCGGCGACAGCGGCGGCGGCGACACGACGGTGCCCGGTCCGACGACGACCCAGTTCCTCGGGCTGCCGCCGCCGGCGCCGGACGGGGTGACGGTCGTCCGGGGTGTCGGCGGGGACCGGGTCGTGGTGGCGTGGCAGGCGGTGGGCGAGCCGGACTCCGGCGTCACCTACCAGGTGCGCCAGCAGAACCCGACGGGACCGGTGCGCAACACCGACGCCCTCTCGGTCACGATCGAGGGCGTCCGCCCCGGTGAGCGCCCGTGCTACGTCGTGATCGCGATCACCGCCGGCGGCCAAACCTCCCACGACAGCGAGCTCGCCTGTCTCCAGTAACGTTTCGGGCTTCGCCCTGCCGTGCTCGCAGGCTTGCTTCGCGTCGCCGCTCGCCGAAACTCAAGCTGTCTATTCGCGTGTTGCAGGGAGGACGTAGGTGCCCTGGGCGACCGCGGTCGGCTTGTGCGGGCGGTCGTCCGTCCAGACCCGCACCGTGCCGACGACGTTGCGCCGGCCGGCGGAGTCGATCGTCGCCCGGGCCCACAACACGTCCCCGACCGCCGGACGCAGGTAGCGGATCGACAGCTCCGACGTGAGCGCCATCGGCTCGATCCGCCCGACCACGGCGAACACCAGGTACCACAGGGCGGCGTCGGCCAGGCCGAATTGGGTCGGTCCGGAGATGAACCCGCCCGGCCGCAGCTCGCCCGGGTCGACGCGGCGGCTCGCCACGGCGTAGCCCTCGCCCAACTCGGCGCAGAGGTTCTCGCTGCTCGGGAAGGCTTCTCGCACCATCGCGTTGACGTCCTCGGGCTGGATGCGAGACGGGACTGGCTCCGGCACGCTCGGGACGGTATGGCATCGTGACCGCCGTGGCCCACCCGGAAACGCGCCGTCTCGAGCGGGTCGTCGTGGTCGGGGCGTCGCTCGCCGGGCTGCGGGCGTGCGAGACGCTCCGCACCGAGGGCTACCGCGGCACGATCACCCTGATCGGTGACGAGCCCCACCTGCCGTACGATCGCCCGCCGCTCTCGAAGAAGCTGCTCGCCGGCGAGTGGGAGCCTGATCGAATCGTCCTGCGCAAACCGGACGCGATCGAAGAGCTCGGTCTCGACGTGCGCCTCGGCCAGCGGGCGGCCGGCCTCGACCTCGAGGACCGCGCCGTGGTGCTCGCCGACGGCCCGGCCGTCCCGTTCGACGGGATCGTCCTCGCGACCGGCTCCCGCACCCGCCGGCTGCCGGGCCAGGACGCCGTTCCGGGGATCCGCGAGTTGCGCACGCTCGACGATTCGCTCGCCCTGCGCGGGCTGATCTCCGACGGCGCGGCGCGAGTCGTCGTCATCGGCGCCGGGTTCATCGGGCTGGAGGTCGCCGCCACCGCCCACTCGCGGGGTTGTCCGGTCACCGTGCTGGAAGCGGCCGAGGCGCCGCTGATCCGCGGACTGGGCGTGGAGATGGGCCGCGCCGCCACGTCGATCCACGAAGGCATCGAGATCCGCTGCGAGGTGACCGTCGAGGAGCTCCAGGCCGACGCGGTGCGGCTGGCCGGCGGGGAGACGGTTCCCGCCGACGTGATCGTCGTCGGCATCGGGGTCACGCCGGCGACCGACTGGCTCGCCACCAGTGGGCTGGAACTGCGCGACGGCGTCGTGTGCGACGCCACGCTCCGGGCCGGCCCGCCCGGCGTCTACGCGGCCGGCGATCTGGCCCGCTGGCCGAACGAGCTGTACGGCGAGGAGATGCGGCTCGAGCACTGGACCAACGCCGCCGAGCAGGGAGCCGCGGCGGCGCGCAACCTGCTCGTCACGGCCGCCGGCGGTAGCGCCCAGCCGTACGCGCCGGTGCCGTTTTTCTGGAGCGACCAGGCACCCCACCGGATCCAGTTCCTCGGCCACCTGGGACCGCACGACGACGTCGAGATCGCCGTCGGGACGCCCGAGAGCGGCCGGTTCCTGGCCCTGTTCGGTCGCCAGGGACGGCTCCGGGGAGCGCTCGGGGTCAACGCCCCCCGCCTCGTGATGCCGTACCGGGTCCTGCTCTCGGCCCGAGGCACCTGGGCAGACGCGCTCGGCCTGGCAAGTGAACAACGACACGCCCAGCAAACCTGAGTCTCCCTGCCTCAAGTCGCGAAGGATCGATATCCTTCGATGCATGACCGCCGTCGATCTGAACGGCAGTGCCGGTGACATCGGCACCGTCGCCCGTCTGCCCATCGCTGAACTCCCCGCCACGGTGCTTCCCGGGGCAGTGGTCACCCTCACGCTGAGCACCGACGAGCTGCGCCGCGCCATCGAGAGCGCACGGGCGTCCGCCGACGGGCGGGTCGTGCTGCGGGCCGGCGAGAGCCCGCTCGGGGTCGTCGCCCAGGTCCCCGACATCGGCGCCCTGCCCACCGGGGAGCCGGTGGCGATCGTCCGCGTCGAGGCGCGCGCCGCCATCCACGCCGTCCACACATCCGAGCGGGGAGCGGCCTACGCCGACGTCGAGGTGATCCGCGACCCCCGGCCGACGCCGCGGGTCGAGTCGCTCGGCCGTGAGCTCCGCGTGGTGCTCGAAGCGATCGCCGAGCTGCGTCGCTCGCGGCGGCTGCCCGAGCTGCTCCGGTCCGCGCCGGAGCCGGGCGAGCTCGCCGACAGCGTCGTCACGTGGGCTGAGCTCGACGAGGACCGGCGGCGCGAGGTGCTGGCCACGATCCCGGTGGCCGACCGCGTCGAGCTGGTGCTGGCGTGGGCGCGCGACCACCTCGCCGAGTTGCAGGTCGCCGAGTCGATCCGCAACGACGTCACCGAGGGCGTCGACCGCCAGCAGCGCGAGTACCTGCTCCGCCAGCAGCTGGCGGCGATCCGCAAGGAGCTCGGCGAGGGCGACGACGACGTCGTCGGCGAGTACCGCACCCGTCTCGACGCGCTCGACGCTCCGGAATCGGTGAAGAACGCGCTCGCCAAGGAGATCGACCGGTTGGAGCGGACGAACGCCCAGTCGCCCGAGCAGAGCTGGATCCGCACGTGGCTGGACCGCGTGTTCGAACTGCCGTGGGGCGTGCGTAGCGACGACACCATCGATCTGGCCGCCGCCCAGCGGATCCTCGACGAGGACCACTACGGCCTCGCCGACGTGAAGTCGCGCATCGTCGAGTTCCTCGCCGTGCGCAAGCTGCGCGCCGAGCGCGACCCCGATGACGAGCCCATCCCCGACGCCGAACAGCGCGCCGAGGACCGCCGGGGCCACGGCGTGATCGTGACGCTGGTCGGCCCGCCCGGCGTCGGCAAGACCAGCCTCGGCGAGTCGATCGCCAGGGCGATGGGCCGCAAGTTCGTCCGCGTCGCCCTCGGTGGCATCCGCGACGAGGCCGAGATCCGGGGTCACCGGCGCACGTACGTCGGCTCCCAGCCGGGCCGGATCGTCAAGGCGATCACCGAGGCGGGCACGATGAACCCGGTCGTCCTCCTGGACGAGGTGGACAAGCTCGGTGTCGGGGCGTGGTCGGGTGACCCGACCGCGGCGCTGCTCGAGGTGCTCGACCCGGCGCAGAACCACACGTTCCGCGACCACTACCTCGAGCTCGACCTCGACCTGTCCGAGGTCGTCTTCATCGCCACCGCGAACATGCTGGACACCGTTCCGGCGCCGCTGCTCGACCGGATGGACATCGTCCGCCTCGACGGCTACACCGACGACGAGAAGATCTTCATCGCCCGTCGCTACCTGCTGCCCCGGCAGCTGAAGCGGGCCGGGCTGGTCGACGGCGAGCTCACCGTCGACGACGCCACGATCCTCGCCGTCATCCGCGGCTACACGCGGGAGGCCGGCGTCCGGTCGCTCGAGCGCGAGCTCGGCCGCCTCGCCAGCAAGGCCGCTGCCAAGGTGGCCTCGGGCCAGGGGCTGCCGGTGCTGGATCGGGATCACCTCACCGACTGGCTCGGCCGGGTCAAGGTCGTCGACGACGTGCCCGAGCGCACCGAGCTGCCCGGTGTGGCCACCGGCTTGGCGGTCACCGGCCACGGCGGCGACGTGCTGTTCATCGAGACGACGGCGTTCCCGACGGCGGCCGAGGGCGAGCCCGGGTTGACCCTCACCGGCCAGCTCGGCGACGTGATGAAGGAGTCGGCGCAGATCGCGCTGAACTACGTGCGATCCCACGCGGGCGAGCTCGGGATCGAGCCGTCGAGCGTCCAGCGCCGGTTCCACGTCCACGTGCCCGCCGGAGCGGTCCCCAAGGACGGACCGTCGGCGGGGATCACGATGACCACGGCGCTCGTCAGCCTGCTGCGCGACCAGGCGGTCAAGGACACCGTCGGGATGACCGGCGAGATCACGCTCCAGGGCGCGGTGCTGCCGATCGGCGGCGTGAAGCAGAAGGTACTCGCCGCCCATCGGGCCGGACTGCGTGAGGTCGTGTTGCCCAAGCGCAACGCCGCCGACCTCGACGACGTCCCCGAGGCCGTGCGCGAGGAGATGACCTTCCACCTCGCCAACACCTACGCCGACGTGCTCGCCGCCGCCTTCGCCGCCTGAACGGGGATTCGTCCCCGTGGACGGCGGGGCGGTTCTGATTCAGGGTGGGCACGATGACTCGTGTCCACTCCTTCCGCCGTCTCGCCGTCACCGCCGCGCTCGCCCTGACGGGCGCGCTCGCCGTCGAGGTCGCCGCACCGGCTCCCGCCGCCCACGCCGACGCGTGCTACACGTGGAATCGGACGCTGCGCCGTGGCATGTCGGGCGGTGACGTCACCCAGTTGCAGATCCGCGTGGCCGGCTACCCCGGGTTCGGCAACGTGCTGGCGCTCGACGGGGCGTTCGGCCCGGCGACCGAAGCCGCGGTGAAGCGGTTCCAGTCCGCCTACGGGCTCGCCGCCGACGGGATCGCCGGCCCGCAGACGTACTCGAAGCTGTACGACCTCCAGGACGGCGACTGCAGTCCCGCCCACTTCAGCTTCGGCGAGATGGACGACGGATGCGGCGGAAGCGGCTTCGACGGCGGAGCCGTGTCGGAGGCGACGGCCCGCTCGAACGCGCTGCGGGCGATGTGGAAGCTCGAGGCGATGCGCCACGCCCTTGCCGACCGTCCGCTGATCGTGACCAGCGCGTTCCGCAGCAAGAGCTGCAACGCCGCCGTGGGCGGGGCCAGCAACAGCCGCCACCTCTACGGCGACGCCGCCGACCTCGTGTCGAACTACTACTCGCTGTGCACGCTCGCCCGGGAGGCCCGGTCCCACGGCTTCCGCGGCATCCTCGGTCCCGGCTACCCCGGCCACGACGATCACACCCACGTCGACCACCGCGCCAGCCGCTTCTGGAGCGCGCCATCCTGCGGCATCTGAACCGTCGGATTCTGAGCCTTCGCAGGATCGCTGAGCGATCCCAACTCACCTGAGAATCGTGCTTGATCGGCGGCTCATTAGGCTCCGGCCATGACCCACCTCTCCAACGTGTGGTTCAAGGTCACCGACCTCGAGGTCGTGAGCGGGCGGGGCTGTCGGGTGACGACGGCCGACGGCGATGAGTACCTCGACTTCGCCGCCGGCATCGCCGTCACCAGCACCGGGCACTGCCATCCCCACGTCGTCGAGGCGATCTCCCGCCAGGCCGGACGCTTCATCCACGCCCAGGTCAACGTGTTCACCCACGATCTGCTCGAGCCGCTGGCGGCCCGACTCGCCGACCTGACGCCCGGGGCGATCGACACGTTCTTCTTCGCCAACTCCGGCGCCGAGATCACCGAAGCGGCGGTGAAGCTCGCCAAGCAGGTGACCGGGAGGCCCAACATCCTCGTGTTCGACGGCTCGTTCCACGGCCGGACCCACCTGGCGATGGCGATGACGACGTCGAAGACCGTGTACCGGGCCGGGCACGCACCCCTGCCTGCGGGCATCTTCGTCGCTCCATTCCCCGATCTGCTCGCGGCCGACGAGGCGGCGGAGATCGAGCGGGCGCTCGCCGGCGTCGACCGGGTCCTGGCGACGCTCACCGCCCCGAACGAGACGGCGGCGATGATCCTCGAG
>JBKOUV010000261.1:0-8451 GCA_046723555.1 Actinomycetota bacterium
CTACTGGATGAGTTGGACGTCGGGGTACCGGCGGGTGGGGCCGTCGAGGAGCTGGCTGTCGCGGTGTCGGAGGTGGAGATCGAAAAAGGCGGCAAGGTAGGCGCGTTGGGCGGCGAGCGAGCGGCCGGGGTCGATCGTTCCGACGAGGCGTTCGACGGTGTCGGCCGGCAGCTCGAAGAAGTCGGCGACCTGGGGCTCCGCCCGGGCGCGCACCAACCAGTTCGAACCCAACCGGTACCGCGGATTGTCCACGCCGGCGGGGTTGCTCACCGGCGGACGTGAGCGGCGGGTCGCCAAGCAACACGTTCGAGGTTCAACGAAGAACGAAATGACCGCGCGTGATCTCATCGAGCGTTCTGGGCGCGATCGTTCTCAGCTGCCGAGAAGAAACGCGCCCAGATCGCGCGTTGAGGCGGGCGAGGATGACCACATGCCGGTCGACGTCGTCACGCCCTTCCACCTTGCGATTGCCGAGTCTGAGCTGGACGACCTCCGGGCGCGATTGGGTGCGACCCGGTGGCCAGAGCCGGCGACGGATGCTGCCCAGGGTGTCGCCCTCGAAGAGCTCCAGGCGCGGTGCGCGTATTGGGCCGAGGACTACGACTGGCGCCGGGCGGAGGCCCGGCTCAATGGGCTCGGACAGTTTCACACGACGATCGACGGAATCCGCATCCACTTCTTGCACGCCCGCTCGCCCGAGCCGGACGCGCTCCCACTGGTGTTGACTCATGGCTGGCCGGGCTCGGTGATCGAGTTTCTCGAGGTGATCGGCCCGCTGAACGAGGCGGGCTTCCACTGTGTGGTGCCGTCACTGCCCGGCTACGGCTGGAGCGACAAGCCGGCCGCGCCGGGTTGGGGTGTGGAGCGGATTGCGCGCGCCTGGGCAACGCTGATGGCGCGTCTCGGGTACGACCGGTACGGAGCCCAGGGCAGCGACTGGGGCACAAGCGTGAGCGCGACCCTGGGGCAACTGGATGCCGAGCACCTCGTGGGCGTTCACCTGATGCCACCGCTGGCGCCACCAGACCCGGCCACATTCGACGACCTCACCGAGCAGGAACAGGATGCGCTCGCGGCGATGACTCGCAGCGCTGCGCAGGAGTCTGGGTATTCGATCCTGCACCGCACCCGTCCCCAGACGATCGGTTACGCGCTGACCGACTCCCCGGCGGGTCTCGCCGCCTGGATCATCGAGAAGATGATGAGCTGGACCGATCCGCGCAGTGAGGTGTCGCCTGACGTGGTCCTCGACAACCTCATGCTCTATTGGCTCCCGCGCACCGCGGCGTCGAGCGCGCGGTTGTACTGGCAGAGCCTCCACGACGTCAGCCGCTGGCTCGAAGGACCACTCGAAGAACGTGACCACGTCGACGCACCCACCGGGTGCAGCGTGTTCCCCTACGAACTTCAGCGACCCTCGCGGCGCTGGGCCGACCGGCGCTTCGGCAACATCCTGTACTGGAACGAACCCGAACGCGGCGGCCACTTCGCCGCCTTGGAACAGCCGGCGCTGTTCGTCACCGAGGTGACGAACTTCTTCGCGCTGGTCCGATAAGTCGTTAAGGCAGCGCCCCGCACTCCCCGCTCGACGGCTCGGGCGTCTTTGCGGGCGGTGCCGGTCAAGACGGTACGACGCATGGGACGTCGAAGCGGTCGTATCGCCGGCAGACGACCGTCGGGTTCTCGAACAGTCCGATCGATGGAAGCGCGCGGACCTGGAAGTCGTAGAGGGTGAGGTTGTCGTTCGGTGTTCCGGCCCCGGGCGTCCAGCCGACGCCGGGCACCCACTCCGGTGGCCAGTAGAACAATCCCGCGCCGCGCCCGTTGGGCGCCGCGGCAGGATCGACAGGAGGTCACTGTTCGACTTGTTCGAAATTGTGCAATTCGGGGGATCTGGCGCGGCACACACTGAGAGCGCCGATTCGCTGTCGCACGCCCGGTTAGGAGCGACGGCTCAGTTCAAACCCCAGAAGGCGCACTTGTGATCGGTCGTGAAACCGGTTTTCGTCGTCGGCGTCGCGGGTTGCAGCGACTGGAACTGGTCGCTCGCCCCGTACTGCGGCCACGACGGCACACCCGCCGAGTTCGGATCACCGCGGCGTGCGAACTGCGTCCAGTATCCGACCATCACCTCCGAGAGCTGCTCTTGCTGGGGCGTGAGTCCGGGGCTCGGCACCGGAGTTCTGGGGAGGTTGAAGAGGTACTGGAGCTCCGCGGCGTGGTAGGCGCCGGTGGGGAAGCTCACGGGAGGGAAGAAGAGCATCGGTGCCGCCGGGTCGTCGAACTCGTACTGATACGTCGGAACGAACCGCGACAGTTGGCGGGCCGAGATGCGTGCGTTGCACGCGAAGACGACGTCGGTGCCGACCGCGCCGAGCGCGACACTCGGGCTTGGATAGTCCGCCACGGGATATTCCGCCGCGATCGCGGTGGCGACCGAAAGCGGAACGCCGAGGGTGGCCGCGATGGCCGGGATGTATCCCGCAGCGGTCAGCGGTACACCTGTCGTGGCTTCGGTCTGCGCGACGAACAGCCTCCACTCGTCGTGGTTCGAGCCCTCGATCACCGGCACGCGATTGAACTGCCCGGTGTCGAACGCGGACCGCACCGTCTGAGGAAGCACGAAACCGTCTAGGTTCGGCTCCATCGTCGCCGCCGTCTGGGCGGCGAGGATCGTCGAGATCGACAAGCTCCGCAAGCAGGCCGCGGTCTGGTCAGCGCACCCGGCTCGCGCCGCGAACGCCGTGCCCGCCGCCTCCGCCGTGGCGAGCGAGGGCTGGCTCAGCGAGTAGGCGCCGCTCTCGACGACGGCCCGATGGAACAGGTCGGCGGCAAGCGGGGAGGCCAGCTGCGAGTGGACGCTCAGACCACCGGCGGACTCGCCGAAGATCGTCACGTTGTCGGGGTCTCCGCCGAAGGCCCGGATGTTGCGTTGCACCCAGCGCAGCGCCGCTTGCTGATCCATGAGCCCGTAGTTGCCCGACGCGCCGCTCGAGGACTCGGCTCCCAACGCAGGATGGGCAAGGAAGCCGAGCTCGCCGAGGCGATAGTTGATGGTGACGACGACAACCCCTTGCGCCACCAGCGGGGCGGGATCGTAGCCATCGCTCTCCCCGACCACGAGTCCGCCTCCGTGGATCCAGAACATCACCGGCAGAAGGTGCGCTCCCCTGTGGGTCTTGTCGGGGGTGAAGACGTTCAGGAACAAGCAATCCTCGGTGGTGCTCGGAGCTCCGTAGGGCGTAGCAACCTGCGGACAATGAGCACCGAACTCCCTTGCGTCGAGGACGCCTCGCCAACGCCGATGCTCCTGCGGGGGACGCCACCGGAGCTCGCCGATCGGTGCGGCGGCATAGGGAATGCCGCGGAACTCCTCCATCGCTCCGTTTGCGACACCTCGGACCGGCCCCTTGTCCGTGACGACGATCGGGGATTTCGGCGCCGCCGAGGTGCCCGTCGATGAACCTAAGGGAACCGCACTCGCAACGATCGCGGCGACAATGATCCCCCCAGCCCGGCGTAACGTCATTGGCGTTCCCCCTTTGACGACGGCGATTAGAGCGCGCGCCGCGCACGCTACGACGGCGCCCGTCACACCGCCAGGGTCCGATGTGATCCCGCCCGCGTCGCGAGGGTCGGTGCAGCCACCGTGGCGTACGAGAGCGGCCTCATCCGCAGGTGCCGTCCGTGCCGATGGTGCAGTGGCGCGGAGACGCGCCGAACTCCTCGACTCCGATCACCGGCCGGAGCCGCTGGGTGAAGTCGGGCGTCACGAACAGCTTCCGGAGGAAGTCGCTGCCGAGCGCGTTGCCGATCGCCGCCATGATGATGCCCTGGTCCAGCGACAGGTACGTCTGCGACACGACGCCGCTGTCCACATTCACCGAGTCGAGGAAGCCGCGGTCCGGCGTGTAGATGTCGAAGTCTCGGCGCAACGCGGCGAGGTTGTTCAGCGCCTGACGGGGCGCCCAGCGCAGGGCGAGGAACGCCGCGTGCGGGGTGACCACACCGTTGGTGTATGCCGACGGCGCCGGGTCGGGCTGCGGGTCGCGGCCTGGGCAGCCGGCGAAGCCGTGGTCGACGCCGGTGTTGTCCTCGTTCGAGTAGTAGCCGCCCGGGTTCATCCCGATCGCGTCGACGCCAAAGGCGTTGTAGCCGCCCTCGGGGATGTTCGAGGGCGAGAAGCCCCAATAGCCGTAGCGGGCGTCGACGAGCCCGTGGTGGATCTGCGCGGCGACGGTCAGCGGGTGGTTGATCGCCCAGCTCCGCGGTCCCCATTTCTCCTCGGGGACGAACAGCGGGGGCATGAGCGCCTCGAACATGCTCCCGCCCCAGGACGGCACCACCATGGTGTTGTTGTACGGGTAGGCGCCCTCGAAGACGTTCACACCGAAGTAGTCGCGGTTCTCGCCGAGCGGCTTGGTCTCCTGCCAGCTCCAGTCACAGGTGTTCGGGAAGCTGCGCCAGGCGCCGAAGTACTCCTTCTGCGGCAGCTCGTCCTTGGCGATGCCGATGTAGCTGGCGATCCGGCTCTCGCTGACGATCGTGTCGTAGCAGCAGGGTGATTCGCCGGTGTCGGGAGCGTAGAAGAACGCGATCCGGTTGACCTCGGGCCGGTAGTAGAAGCCGAAGTCCATGCTGTCGAAGAGCGCGCCGGCTCGGCTCGCGAGCTCCGGCATGCCCTGGCTGACCAGGCGCAGTCCGGTCGCGAGCCAGCCGTTGTCCACCGACGACAGGATCGGGGTGAGCGGTTCTCCGGTCGGCGGCCAGACGGTCAGCTTCGCCCCGGTCCGGTGGTCATACCAGTTGTAGAACTGGCCGCTCGGCTCGTGGCGCTCGATCGTCTCGAGCGTGCCGATGGTCTTGCTCAGCCGGCTGACCGCTTCGGCATGGCCGATGATGCCGAGGTGCTCGGCGACGAGCGTGCTCCACATGTAGGCGCCGATGTTGGTGGTCGAGGTCTCGATGCTGCGGCTCCCGTCGGTGCCGAGCTTGTCGGCGGGGAGGCCGGTGGCCGGGTCGACCATCGCGACGAACGACTGCCAGGTGGCCGCCGCGTAGTCGCGCAGCGTCTGCCTGTCCGCCGTGGACAGGCCGGACCGCGTTTGTACGGCGGCGTCAGCGGCCGCGTTCCCCGGCGCCGGCGACGACGGTGCGATCAGCGCACCGACGCCAGTCAGGAGAGCGACGGCGATGGCGGTTCGGGTTCTCATCGGGAAACTCCTTCGGTTGCGAGTCCTTGCGTCCGGTGGTAGCCGTGCCCTGGACGACGTCGCGCCGCAGGAGGGCAAAGGTGATCAGTGGCACGGACGTCAGCCCAGCTGGTTGGCGGCGGCGAGTACCCGGCGGCGGGTCTCCGCCGAGACGGCGGCGCGGTCCCGGAGCACACGCGCCACAGTGGCGATCGAGACCCCCGCTCGCTCGGCGACCTCGTCGACACTCGGTCGCCGGCGCCCGACGCGTTTGCCTCTTCGACAACGGTCCCCCCGGCGGAGTGAAAGCGCATTCATGAAAGCACTTCCCGCAGGGTCTGTCAACGGGCCGATCGCACCCGGATTCACCGTCGCCACCCCTTGAGGCCGCCCTCGACAGCGGAGAAGATCTGCGCCCAGATCGGCCCTTGAGAAGGATCGCGCCCAGATTCCGCGGGGGCGACGGCTGGGACATGGAGAGCTATTCGGGGACGAGCTCGATCAGAGAGACGGCGGGCATCGGCAGCTCGAACTCGAGCTCCAGGGTCCCGTCCCGCGCATCCAGCACTCGCGGGGGTTCGAGGTTCTCGAGTCGGTCCAGCTCGTGGAGGGTGCGCCAGTCGCCGTCGTCCGGCCACGCCCGCCCTACGGCGATCCGGGCCCACAGCGCGTTCAGGTTGGAGTGGGCCTCGTCGAGTCGGCGGTGCGTGACCCGATAGCCGGCGGCCGGGACACCCTCGACGACCAGGTTGACATGTCGGTCGAGCAACTGCTCACCGGCGGCCTTGGCCACATCGACGGTGGTGTTCCACACGACGATCGAGATCCGGCCGCCCCCGTCGCACGTCGCGACCGCGTCGACCATGTCTCCGGCCCCGTCACCGCTGACGCTGGCGGCGATGCGCTCGGGAAGCAGGTGCTCCAGCATCCACAGTGCCCACCAACGCGGTTTGCGCAGGTTGCCGACGCTGAGCAGGCCGAAGCCGCCGTGCAGCAGCGCCTCCGGGCGGCCGAGCTCCTCGAAGTGATCCGAGAGCGTCCAATAGGCGACGGCGTCGGTGCGCCCCATCGCGCTCACCATGCCCCGGACGAGGTACCCGCCGCTCCAGACCGAGTCGTGGACTCCGTTGAAGTGGGAGGCGTGCGCGCCCCACTCGGTCCACCACAACGCCAGGTCGGGCCGGCCGTGGCGGGCGGCGATCGGCCGCAGGTCGAGCGGGGCGTTGCCGTACGTGTGGGTCGACAGGAAGTCGATCGGTGCGCCCGATCCAGCCGCCCCGTCGAGCAACTCGTCGATCCACGCCGCCGCCGCCGACGCCGGGCCGCCGACGGGCAGCGCGGCGTCGACGGACTTCACGGCGCGCGCCGTGACGTCGTACAGCCGGAGGTACTCGGCACGCGTGCCGGACCAGAAGACCTCGAGGTTCGCCTCGTTCCAGACCTCGAACCCCCAGCGGCGAACCTCCTCGCGGCCGTAGCGGTCGACGAGGTGAGCCGCCAGATCGGCGACGAGGTTCTCCCACCGATCCCAGTCCTTCGGCGGCGAGACGATCGCGTCGTACGCAAACACCGTCTTGGTGGGGTCGCGGGCGAGGTCGCGGGGCATGAAGCTGATCTCCACGACCGGGCGCAGCCCGAGCTCGAGCACTCGGTCGTAGACCCGGTCGATCCCCGAGAAGTCGTGGAGCGGGCGCCCGCCGACCTCGCGGTACGTGCCCAGCTCATCGTGGAGGATGGCGTGGGCGCGGACCCCCTCCACACCGAGCTCGTCGTGGGCGCGCCGAAGGGCGTCGGCGAACTCCTCGCCGATGTTGCGCCCGCCCGGTCCGGTGCCGTATTCGAGCTGGGAGAGGTGCTCGGCGCCGATCATCGGCCGCCACGGCCGCGGCAGCGTCCCGAGCACGCGTGTCGCGTCGACCTGGATCCGGCAGGCCGCGGGACCGTCGACGGCGGGCGTCGAACTGATCGGTTCGCTGGCGGGCTGATCGTGATCGTTCACGGCGGCGACCGCGGCGACCGTGTACCACACCGTCGCGCCAGGCTTGCCGGTGGTGTCGGTGAGCGGCGGGTGAGGGACCGGCCGCACCCACGGCTCACCGATCTCCAGCGGCGTGTAGTCGCCGTCAGCCGAGTCCGCCCGCCGCACCAGGTAGCCCGCGGCCCCCGTTACCGACTCCCAGTAGAGCGTGACCTGGCCGCAACCTGGCTTGGCGGTCACGCCCCGTGGTGCCGGCAGCCGCGGCCAGCCGGCCGTGCGTGCCACGTCGCGCCGACTGGTGACCTCCGCCCACTCGACGCCGCGATCGCTCACCCTGCGACTCTGCCCGCTCCGAACTGCTCCACCGCCACCAACGGCATGGGTTCACTCCCTTCTGTCATTTCAGCCCGCTCGTGGCGATGCCCTGGATCACGAAGCGCTGCATCGCGAAGAACAGCACCACCAGCGGCAGCACCACGACGACGGCGCCGGCCATCTGCAGGCCCAGGTTCGATTCCTGCTGGCCCACGGAGAACAATGCGAGCGCAACCGGCAGCGTGTACATGTCCTCGGTGGTCGCCACCACCAGCGGCCAGAGGAAGCTGTTCCAGTTGGCGATGAAGGTGAGCACGCCGACGGTTGCGAGCGCCGGGCCACAGTTGGGCAGGACGATGCGGAAGAAGATCGAGTACTCGCCGGCGCCGTCGACCCGCGCCGCGTCGAGCAGTTCGTCGGGGAAGCTGCTGATGTACTGGCGCATCAGGAACACCCCGAACGCTCCGGCGAGGACGGGCAGGATCAGACCGAGGTGGGTGTTGACCAGGCCGAGGTTCGAGACCAGGACGAACAACGGCATGAACGTGACGAACGCCGGGATCATCAGCGTGGCCAGCGTCAGGGCGAACAGGACCCGTTTACCCGGGAAGTCGAGCTTGGCGAGGGCGTACCCGAACATCGAGCAGAACACGATGTTGCCCGCCGTCACGGCGATCGCGACGACCGCGGAGTTGAAGAAGTAGCGGGGGAAGTTGAGCCGGTCGAAGAGCTCGGTGTAGTTCGAGGTCGTGGGGTTCTCCGGCAGCCACGTCGGCGGGAGCTGCCGGAGCTCGCCCGTTGTCTTGAACGAGCTGAGGATCATCCACACGAACGGCATCGCCATCACGACGAGGCCGGCGACGAGCGCGACGTGGAGCCATAACGCTCGCGAGCGGCGAGCGCCGGGGGCCCGAGCCGGTGGCGGGGGCGCCGGCTCGGGCCCCCGGTGCTGGGGAGCCTGTGGTG
>JBKOUV010000207.1:0-14731 GCA_046723555.1 Actinomycetota bacterium
AGCCGAGCCGCCTCCTCGGCCCGCCCGGCCGTGCGGTTGACGACGGCGACGTCGCGGGCCTCGCCGCGTCCGAGCGCGTCGATCACGCTGCGGGCGGCCGCTCCCGCTCCGACCACGGCGACCGCGGCGCCGGCGACGTCAACGCCGGCGGCGGCCAGCGCGGCGACGCATCCGTCGCCGTCGGTGCTGTGTCCGACGAGGCAACCGGAGTCGGTGACCACGACCGTGTTGACCGAGTGCAGCGTCGCGGCCGCCGCGGCCAGCGCATCCACCCCGTCGGCCACGTCTTCCTTGTGGGGGGTCGTCACCGAGAGCCCGCGAATGCCGAGCACCCGCACCGCGTCGAGCGCCGCGCCTGCCCGTCCCGGTGCGACCTCGAACGCGACATACGCCCAGTCGAGCCCGGCGGCCTGGAACGCGGCGTTGTGGATCGCCGGCGACAGCGAGTGGGCGACCGGTGAACCGATCACCCCAGCGACGTTCACGTCATTGCGTTCCCCGGCCACGCAGGCCGCGGTTGACCGCTTCCTCGCTGGCGCTCGGTCGCTCGCATCGGATCACGACGTCATGTCAATCCAGAAGACCCTTCGCCTGGGCCGCGGCCACGTTCACCGCGTGCTGCTCCTCGGTGGCGGAGAAGACGTGACCGCCCTCCTCGTCGGCGAGGACGTAGTACAGGTACTCGCACGGCGTGTCCTCGGGCAGGTCCTGGCAGATCGGGTCGCCGACGCTCGGGTTGGGCGCCGGGTTGAGCGCGGCCTCGATCGACGCCCGGCCCGGGTTGCTGATCGGGGTCGGCGGAAGCCCGATATGGAGATACGTGTTGTACGGCGTGTCGATGTTCTGCAACTCGCTGATCGGCCGGTCCCGGTTCTGCCCGTAGAGCAGCGTGGCGTCGATCTGCAGCGGCATGCCGAGGGCGAGCCGGTTGTAGATGACCCGGGCGATCTTCGCCCGGTCCTCGGAGACCTTGGCCTCCTCCTCGATGATCGAGGCGATCGTCAGGATCTGATACGGGGTCTGACCGAGCGCGGCGCCCTTGATGTCGATGTCCTCCTGGCTGGCGACCCGCTCCATCAGCCCCACCATCCGCTCGACGACCTGGGCCTCGCTCTCGCCGTTGGACACCTGGTACGTGTCGGGGAACAGCAGCCCTTCCAGCGACGTGATCCCGGGCGGGCGGTACTTCGAGACCACGTCGGGGTCGTTCGCTGCCTGGAGGAAGCGCCGCGCCCGCATCGGCACGATCTCCTCGCCGAGTCGAGCGGCGATCTCCTTGACGGTGAAGCCCTCGGGGAACGTGACCTTGGTGTAGGTCTGGCTGGGCGGGGTGCGGAGGCGGGCGAGCACGTTGCCCATGTGGTCGCGCTTCTGGATGGCGTAGTAACCGGGCGTGATCTCGAGACCGCCGTGGCGTTCGACGTACCAGCGGAACAGCGGCGCGTCGACGATCAGACCCTCGTCCTCGAGTCGCTGACTGATCGTCTCCAGCGTGTCGTCGTCGTTCACCGTGAAGCTCACGGCCTGGCCCGGCTCGCCGGCCGGGTTGACCTGGCGGATGTACCACCACCCGGCGATACCGGCGGCGAGGATCAGGGCCATCACCAACACGAGCACGGTGTAAGCCGCCCACTTCACCGAGCGGGTTTGGACGCGCAGCCGCTCGACGGTGCCGACGGCCTCGGCGCGGTCCCACGGGTCGGCCGTCCAGCTGACCGCATCGAGCTGCTCGAGCGAGTCGAGATCGTCGATCTGCCGGGCCGCACCCAGGAGGCGCGCCGGGTCGTCCCGCGAGAGGTCCTCGGACACCTTGCTCACGTCGCCACCCCACGCCGGGCGTCGAGCCAGGACTGGAGGATCACCGCCGCGGCCGCCTTGTCGATGACCTGGCGGCGGGCTCGGCCGCGCACGCCGGCATCAGCGAGGTTGCGCTCGGCCGTCACGGTGGTGAACCGCTCGTCGTAGGTCTCGACGGGCACCCCCACCACGGTAGCCAGCGCCTCGGCCTCCGACCGGGCAGCCTCGGCTGCCTGCCCGGCGGCCCCGGACAGGCCGATCGGTAGCCCGACCACGACGCACTCCGCTTCCTCGGCCCGCACCAGATCGGCGATCCGGATGTGGTCGGCGCGCCGGGAGCGACCTCGTTCGATCACCGTCAGCGGGGACGCCAGCGTGCCGGAACGGTCGCTCACCGCCACGCCGATCCGCTTCGTGCCCAGATCGAGCCCGAGCGCCCGCATCCCGGGATCAGTGCTTCGCCGAGCCGCGGGCGTCGGCGACCGTCTTGGCGGCGATGCGCAGGGCCTCGTCGATTCCGCTGGGATCCTTGCCTCCCGCGGTGGCGACGTCGCCCTTGCCGCCGGCGCCGCCGCCGACGGCACGAGCCGCGTCGCGGATCAGCGCGGACGCGGCGATGCCCAGGCCCGGCTTCACCGCGGCGACGATACCGACGCCGCCGCTGGGCACAGCCCCAATCAGCACCACGACTTCCGTCCCGTCGACGTTGCGCGCGGTGAGTGCGAGCTCGCGCAGTTCGTTGACGGCGAGCCCATCGATGCGCTCGACCACGACGCCGTCCGCGGCGCCTGCCGCGAGCTCGGCCGCCCGGCCCGACGCCAGCCTGGCGCGCAGCGCCTTCACCTCGTCGGCGAGCAGCCGCGCCTCGTCGATGCGCCGCTGTACGCCCACGACGAGCTCGTCGGCCGGAACGCCGACCAGCTTGGCGGCCTCGTTCAGCACCCGCTCGTCCCGCTGCAGCAGGGCCACGCTGCCCTCGCCGGTGACCGCCTCGATGCGGCGGAGATTCGAGCCGATCGAGCTCTCGCTGACGATCTTCACGGTGCCGATGTCGCCCGTCGCCTGGACGTGGGTGCCACCGCAGAACTCGAGTGACGGACCGGCTTGGAGGACCCGCACGACGTCGCCGTACTTGTCGCCGAAGAACGCGATCGCGCCCATCTGCTCGGCCTCCGACTTGGTCGTTTCGAACGCCTGGACCGGCGTGTTGGCGAGCGTCTCCTCGTTGACGATCTGCTCGATCCGCTCGATCTCCTCGGCGGTGAGCGGGGCGTAGTGGGAGAAGTCGAAGCGCAGCCGGTCGGGCGCGACCAGTGACCCCGCCTGCTTGACGTGCTCACCCAGCACCGTGCGGAGGGCGTGGTGGAGCAGGTGCGTGCCGGTGTGGTTGCGACGGATCCGGTCCCGCCGGGCGAAGTCGATCGCCGCGGTGGCGAGCTGGCCGGGCGTGATCGAGCCCTCGGTGATGCGCGCCTCGTGCCGCCGCAGGTTGGGCAGGGCGAACGTCGTGTCGCCGACCTCGGCCGTCCCGCTGTCGGTGGTGATCGTGCCGGTGTCGCCGACCTGGCCACCACTCTCCGCGTAGAAGGGAGTGCGGTCGAGGAAGATCTCGACGCGGTCGTCGTCGCCGGCCGCCGGGATCACAGCGAGCACGCGCGCCTCCGACGAGGTCTCGATGTACCCGGTGAACGCGGTGGTGCCGAACTCCTCCACCACCTCGCGGTAGGCGTCGAGGTTGGCGTCGTCGCCGGCCGTGCGCCGCGCCGCTTTCGCCCGCTCGCGCTGCTGCGCCATCGCCGTCTCGAAGCCGGCCACGTCGACGGCGACGTCGCGCTCACCGGCGATCTCCTGGGTCAGCTCGAGCGGGAAGCCGTAGGTGTCATGGAGGGCGAACGCCGTCGAGCCGGACAGCTCCGTGGTACCGGCGGACAGCTCCGACTCGAGGATCGAGAGCCCGTTGCGCAGGGTCTGGCGGAACCGCTCCTCCTCCTTCTCCAGCACGCCGAGGATGAAGTCGCGCTGGCGGGCGACGTCGGGGTAGGCGTTGCCCATGATGTCGATCGCGATCTCGGCGAGCGGCGGCATGACCAGTTGCTCGGTGCCGAGGAGGTAGGCGTAGCGGATCGCCCGGCGGATGATGCGACGCAGGACGAAGCCCCGCGCCTCGTTGCTCGGGAACACGCCGTCGCCGACCAGCATCGTCGACGAGCGGGCGTGCTCGGCCAGCACCCGCACGGCGAAGCTGTCCCGGTCGTCGTAGTCGCCCGGGCGGTACGAGCGACCGGTGAGCGAGCACGCCTTGTCGATCAACGGCATCAGCAGGTCGGTCTCCCAGACGCTCTCCACGCCCTGCAGCAGGCAGAGGATCCGCTCCAGGCCCGCACCGGTGTCGATGTTCTTCTTCGGTAGAGGCGTGCGCCGGCCGTCCGGCCCCTGGTCGTACTGCATGAAGACCAGGTTCCAGAACTCCATGAACCGGTTACCCTCAGGGTCGGCGAGCGGCCCGCCCTCGGCGCCGTACTCGGGACCGCGGTCGAGGTGCAGCTCGCTGCACGGCCCGCACGGCCCGGTCTCGCCCATCTGCCAGAAGTTGTCCTTGTCGCCCAGGCGCTGGATCCGCGAGATCGGGACGCCCACGACGTCGTGCCAGATCTGCTCCGCCTCGTCGTCGCTCTCGTGGACGGTGATCCAGATCCGCTCACCGTCGAACCCGAGGGTCTCAGTGGTGTAGTCCCACGCCCACGGGATCGCCTTCTCCTTGAAGTAGTCGCCGAAGCTCCAGTTACCCAGCATCTCGAAGAACACCAGGTGGCGGGCAGTGCGACCGACGTCGTCGAGGTCGTTGTGCTTGCCGCCGGCGCGCACGCACTTCTGTGAGTCGGTGACCCGCGGGTGCGGCGGCGTCTCATCGCCGACGAAGTAGGGCTTGAACGGCACCATCCCGGCGACCGTGAACAACACCGTCGGGTCGTGGGGGATCAGGCTCGCCGACGGCACCGCGACGTGGTCGCGCGCGACGAAGAAGTCGAGGTACGACTGGCGGAGCTCGTCGGCGGTGCGCGGTGCAGTCACAGGCGAACCCTCGAGCCGATGCGAGCGACTGAGCGCCAGCGAAGGAGTGGCCAACGACGGCCTGCGTGGCCGGGGAACGCAATGAACGGCATAAGTGCTGTTCAGCCTACGGGACCGGGGTCTGGGTCGATACGTTGATGCCGTGGCCGCACCACCGGACGATCTGCACGAGTGGATCAGCTTCGAGGATCCCGAGGAGCAGCGGACGTGGGTGTTCGACGCCACGTTCCTGCGCTCGAACTACCGGTGCATCTACGGCGAGGGGTGCCTCGGAGTGCTCGACGCGCCCGCGCCGGAACTGGCCCACGGGTGCTGCAGCTACGGCGCGCACTTCGTCGACGACGACGACATCGCCAACGTGGTCAAGGCGTTCGTGCGGCTGCGTCCGGAGCAGATGCAGTTCCACGCCAAGGCCCGCCGGGGCGGTTTCCTCCGTCCTGGTGAGCCCGGCGACGACGGCGAGCCGACCACGATCACCCGCATGGTCGACGACGCGTGCATCTTCCTCAACCGCCCCGGCTTCGCCGGTGGGGTGGGGTGCTCCCTGCACATCGCCGCCCTGGAGGCGGGCGAGCGTCCGCTCGACTGGAAACCCAACGTGTGCTGGCAGGTGCCGCTGCGCCTGGAGCACTCGACCGATGAGAACGGCCACGTCACGTCCCGGCTGAGGGAGTGGAAGCGACGGGACTGGGGCGAGGGTGGAGCGGACTTCCACTGGTGGTGCACGGAGTCACCAGAAGCGTTCATCGGCGCCGAGCCGGTATACCGCTCGTCGCGCGACGAGATCATCGAACTCGTCGGCACTCACATCTACGAGACGCTGGTGGAACAGCTCGAGCGGCCCGGTTGGGTGCCGCTCCCGCACCCTGTGTTGCGTCGCTAGTCCTGTTTGTCGTCGTCGTCGTCGAACTCGACGCCGTACTTCTCGGCCAAGGCCGTGTACTCGTCCTCGTCGTCTTTGGTGGTCGTGGCCTGGCGGCCACGGTCCCCGAAGCCGAGGTCAAACGCCCCCGGACCTGATTGCTTCAACTTGCGCGCCTCTTCGAAACGGCGATGACGACCCTTCTTCACGCAGGGCTCCCAAGACTAGTGAGTTGACATTGGTTCCGAGTTTACCTGGTTCTCCCAACTGCGGGCGGCACCCGGGATCCCGAAAGTGGCTGGCAGTGACCGTGGGGCGGAGGTCACCCGGGTACCTCAATGAGCCTGAGACTGCCCCGGCCATCGAAGGTGATCGCGGCACGCCCGTCGACCAGGCGGGCGATGTCGTCGCCGAGCAGCTCCGCCCTCCAGCCGTTGGCGAGGCGGGCGTCGGGGTCGTTGCGCAGGATCGCGATCAGATCGGCTCGGGTCGCGAGCAGGGCCGTATCGATCCGGCGGTCCCGGGCAACCTGGCTCACCCAGGCGGACACGAGGGTCAGCGCCGGGCGCTTGCTCCGCTCGAGCTCTTCGACGGAATCCGGAGGCGCCGGCGGAGGCATGTGCTGACCTTCCTCCACCGCGGCGACCAGGGCTCGTCCGATCCGGCCCCGCCGGTGACGCTCGTCGACGCCCCGCGCCTGGGTCAGCTCGTCCAGCGTCGTCGGCTGGCGCTGGGCGATTCCGAGAACCGCCAGGTCGGGGAGCACTTGGCGCACGGGGGTGTCGGTCGCCGCCGCCTCGCGCTCCCGCCACGCGGCCACGGCCTGGGCGACGGCGCGCGACCGTGGGCGCAGCGACTTGGCGTCCTTCAGCTTGGCCCACGCCTGCTCGGGCGGGAGGAGCCCGGTGGGCCGCCGGCGCAGCTCCTCACACGCCTCTTCGGCCCATTTCACGCGGCCCAACTTCTGCAGCCGCTCGACCAGCCGGTCGTGCAGCTCGAGCAGGAACGCCACGTCCGATGCGGCGTACTCGCATTGCGCGTCCGTCAGGGGTCGGCGGAGCCAGTCGGTGAGACGGTCACCCTTGATGGGCGTCGCCCCGAGCTCGCCCTGCACGAGCGACGAGAGTGACGGTGTTCCGTACCCGATGAACCCGGCTGCGATCTGAGTGTCGAAGATTCGGCCGGGGATCTCGCCGATCGCGTGGCGGAGCACGTCGAGGTCCTGTTGGGCGGCGTGGGCGACAGCGAGCGCGGGGCTGGCGAACAGACGGGTCAGTGGAGTCGGGTCGACGGCGAGCGGGTCGACGAGCACCAGGTCCCCCGGCCACGCCAGCTGGACGAGCGCCAGCCGGGGGAAGTACGTGCGCTCCCGATGGAACTCCGTGTCGAGGGCGTACTGAGGCTCCCCGACCAACCGGTCGACGACGGCCTCGAGTTCGTCGGTGTGCTCGACCCAGCGATGGGTCGCGGCCACTAGCCGGGATCTCCGATGACCGTCTCCCGTCCCGAGGCGATCCACGCGCCGGTGCCGCCCTCGACGTTGACGGCGTCGATGCCGTGGGCCTCGACGTACTCACACGCCCGGCGGCTGCGGCCGCCGGCCTGGCAGATCACGTACACCGGACCCTCGCCCCAGAACAGATCGAGATGGTCGGGGACGGTGGCCAGGGGGACCGACACCGCCCCGGGCACGTGCCCGCCGCTGTACTCATGGGGCTCGCGGACGTCGATCAGGCGGGCGCCGTCACGCAGGCGCTCGGCGAGCTCGTCGACGCCGATCTCCGGACTGGTCACGGTTGGCAACGCTACCGAAGCGAAGTCATGGCAAGTCGGGCGGCGCGTTGACGTTGCGCAGGACGGCCGGGTCGACGGCGACCTCCACCGATCGCAAGGAGGCGATCACTTCGTGCAGCGCCCGGACGCCGTGCTCCCAGCACCGCTCCAGGCGGGGCCGGGCGGCTCCGCTCCACCAGGCGAGCGCGGGCTCGAGCCGGTCGGTGACCGCCACCACGACGTCGACATCCGGGGCGGCTGCCGCGAGCAGCGTGCCGACCGTCGAGCCGTCCAGCATCGGGAGGTCGCAGGCGGCGGCGACGACATCGTCACGGCCGGCCCCGAAGAGCGCGGTGAGGACCCCTCCGAGTGGCCCCTCGCCCGGCCAGCGGTCGGCGACGACCGGCCGGCCCAATCGGTTCAGCGCCGCCGAGTCGCCGCCGACGAACGCCACCGGCGCGCAGCCCCCGGCGGCGAGCGCCCGCGCGACCCGCTCCGCCATCGCCACGCCGGCGACCTCGAGCAGCGCCTTGTCGGTCCCCATGCGGCGGCTGCCGCCGCCGCAGAGCACCGCGCCGGCGGTCACGGGTCGAGTTGAGTCAGGAACTGGGCGCAGCGCTGGGCCTCGTCGAGCTCCCCAATGGTTGCCGCCATCTCTCCCAACCCGGCGAGCGAGCGGAGGAAGCCCCGGTTCGACGGCTCGGACCAACGCACGTAGCCGGACCCGCGCCAGCCGTTGGCCCGCAAGGCGTCCAGCCCGCGGTGGTAGCCGACGCGATACGCGGCGTAGCGCTCGATCTCATCGCGCCCGGCGTCACCCAGCTCCGCCCAGGCCTCGAGGAAGCGCGGGTAGCGCGCCACCACCCGGGCGATGGCGTCGCGCCGGTCGGCATCGTCGACAGCCAGCGCCTCGGCAAGCGCCTCCCGGGCCGTCGGCTCGGCGTCGGGCAGGACGGTCGACGGGAGTCCGGATGACATCTCGATCGGCCGCTGATCACTCATGTTTTGGGAGGGTACGCCACTCGCCGCCCGCTGTGACCTACCTTCGTCCGGTGCTCGGCCTCGAGCTCGACACCGTCCGCAACGTGGCGTTGGTCGTGATCGCAGTGGCGGTGGTCGTCGTGCTCGTCGGCGCCTGGCTGATCAAGGCGATCGTCGGCAAGCTCGTCGTCGTCGGGCTCGTCGGTGGGCTGGCGGTTTCGGTGTGGTCGCAGCGGGAATCGGTGCAGGATTGCGCCGACCGGGTGGAAACCACGCTGCGCGCCGGCGTCGACGACACGACGTGCACCTTCTTCGGCCGCCCGGTCACGATCCCGTCGCCGCGCGGCGACTGATCACCTCGGTCTCAGCTGATCCGGCCGCTATGGCGACCGTTTCAGCTGCAGAAACAGCTGGGTGATCGCCGCGGCGACCTCGATCGGGTGGGTGTTGGGGCCGAAGTGGCGGGCCCCCGCGATCTCGACGACCCGGCAGTCCGGCAGCGTCGCCGCCAGCTGCTCGGTCGACATCCGGTGATGGGCGCGGCCCCGTGAGCCGTGGATGGCGAGGACCGGCACCGTCACCTCGGCGGCGATCCACGGGGCCCGGGACCGCAGGTCGGTGAGCTCACCCACCATCGCCACGCCCTCCCGTCGCCGGGCCGTCCGCGTCGCCGGCGGCAGCCGCGCCCAGCGCTCGTCGCCGACGAGACGGCGCATGAAGCGTTCGGCGGCGTCGGCGGGCTCGCCCCGCGTCGCCAGCGCGTCGGCACCGGCCGTGCTGCCGGGCCACCAGTCCAGCCACGACAGCGGCGGCTCGTAGACCGCGGCGCCGCGGACGAGGTCCGGGTGCCGCATGGCCGTGGCGAGGGCGATGTTGCCGCCGTAGCTGTGTCCGAACACCACCGCCGGGCGACCGTCGAGCACGGCGACGAGATCCTCCACCTGCGATTCCATCCCGAACGGCCCCGGGTGGGGACGGGACCGGCCGTAGCCCCTCCGGTCGTAACGGAGCACGCGGTGCCGGGTGTCGAGACGGCGGGAGAGCTTGAGCAGCCCTGCCGATCGATCCATCGAGCCGTGCACCAGCGCCACCAGCGGCGCGTGTTCCGGTCCGGCCGCCTCGGACCAGATCGCACTCGACGTCACCGCGCTCACAACGTGCGCACGATACGAAGCACGCCCGCTGCCGCCCCAGTCGTGCCGTCGGGCGCGCCGGCCAGACTCACAGCTGCTTATCTAGTCGGTGATGGTGCCGGATGCTGGACCACCGGAGGATCCGATCGCCGACCTGCGGTCGTACCTCGACGCCTCACCGACGCCGTGGCACGCGGTCCAGTCGTCGGCCGCGATGCTCGACGCGGCCGGGTTCACGTTCGTCGACGAGCGCACGTCGTGGGCCGGTTCGCCCGCCGCCGCCTACACGACCCGCGGTGGAGCGCTCGTTGCCTGGCGGCGTCCCCAGCACGGCGGCGCCGGTCCACTGCGGATCGTCGGCGCCCACACCGACTCCCCCGGCCTGCGGGTCAAACCACGCCCGGACATCGAGCGCGCCGGTTGGCGCCAGCTCGGCGTCGAGATCTACGGCGGAGTGCTGCTGAACAGCTGGCTCGATCGCGACCTCGGCGTCGCCGGTCGACTGGTGATGACCGACGGCACCGTTCACCTCGTCGACGTCCGCGACCCGGTGGCGCGAGTACCGCAGCTGGCCATCCACCTCGACCGTGACGTCAACGAACAGGGCGTGGTGCTCGACCGCCAGGCACACCTGACGCCGGTGTGGGGAACGGGCGGCGGTGAGGACTTCGCCAAGTGGATCGCCGCGCAGGCGGGTTGCGCCGAGCCGGCGTGGTGGGATCTGTGCCTGTACGACGCCCAACCGGCCAGCGTGCTCGGCGGCGACGGGACCCTGCTGGCGAGCGGGCGCATTGACAACCAGGTGTCGTGCTGGGCGGCTACCGCGGCCCTCGCCGCGGCAGAGCCTCAACCGCACGGCTCGGTCATCGCCCTGTTCGACCACGAGGAGGTCGGCTCGGGCAGCACGAGCGGGGCGTCGGGCCCGATCCTCGCCACGGTGATCGAGCGGCTGCACGAGACCGCTGGCGGCACCCGCGACGATCTGCACCGCTCGCTCGCCGAGTCGACGTGCGTCTCGGCGGACGGGGCCCACGCCGTCCACCCCAACTACCTCGAGCGACACGATCCCGACCACGCACCGCTCGTCAACCAGGGCCCGGCGATCAAGGTCAACGTCAACCAGCGCTACGCCACGTCGGCGCAGACGGCGGCGCTGTTCGGGGAGGCGTGCGATCGGGCCGGCGTGCCGTTCCAGACGTTCGTGTCGCGCAACAACGTCCCGTGCGGCTCGACGATCGGGCCCCTGACCGCGACCCGGCTCGGCATCGAGACCGTCGACGTCGGCGTGCCCCAGCTGTCGATGCACTCGGCCCGCGAGCTGTGCGGGATCGCCGATCCGCCGCGCCTCGCCCGCGCCCTGACCGCCTACTTCAGCCCGACCCGCTTCTGAGCGTCGTCGAAGAGCTGCTGCAACGTGGCATGCAGCTCCGTCGTCACCTCGTGGACCGCGCTCCGCGGGACCCGGCCGGTCCGCCCCGTCGGCATCGTGATCGGCGGCCCGACGATCGCGTGGACCTTGTGCGGGCGGATGAACTTGGTGCCCTTCGGCATCACCCGCTCCGACCCGCCGATGCCCACCGGCACGATCGGCACGCCCGCGCGCAGGGCGACGTACGCCGCGCCGTCGAACAACGGCTGCACGACTGGGCCCGACTTGCGCTCCCCCTCGGGGAACAGCACCAGCGGCTCCCCGGCTTCGAGCACGGCGATGCAGCGGCGCAAGGCCTCGCGGTCGGCGGTACCCCGGGTGACCGGGAAGCCGCCGAGTGACGACAGGAACCAGGCCGGCAGGCGGTGCTTCCACAGCGAGTCCTTGCCCATGAACCGGAGGCGGCGCCGCGTCAGACAGGCCGAGATCGGGGTGTCCATGTTCGAGCGGTGCACGGGGGCGAGCACGAACGCGCCACTGCGGGGGACGTGCTCGCGGCCCTCGACGGTGAGGCGCGTCCACACGTGGACGAACCCGTTGACGACGGCGCGAACGACGTAATAGAAGGCCCGGCTGGCGGCGCTCCGGCCGGCCAGGAACGTTTCGACCTCGGTCATCGCTGTTCGATCATGCCAGGAGCTGAACGATGTGCTCGACGACCTGATCGACGGTCAGGCCGGTGGTGTCGACCTCGATCGCCCCGTCGGCCGGGCGCAGCGGGCCGTCGACGCGGCTCATGTCCCGGCGGTCGCGCTCGGCGATCGAGGCCGCGACCTCGTCGACGTCGCCTCCAATGTCGCCGACGCGCCGTTCGGCGCGGACGCGAGGCGACGCAGTGATGTACAGCTTCAGCGTGGCGTCGGGGAACACGACGCTGCCGATGTCGCGTCCCTCGATCACGCCGCCGTCCCGCTCGGCGGCCCACTGGCGCTGCCGCGCGCGCAGTTCCGCGCGCACCGGGGTGTTGGCCGCGACCGCGCTCACGGCCTCGGTCACGTCGCGGCCCCGGATGGCGGTCGTGGCGTCCTCGCCGTCGACGATCACGCCGACCTCGCCGACGGTCAGGTCGAGGCTGCGGGCGAGGTCGGCCACCTGCTCGTCGTCAGCGACCGGGATGCCCCGGCGCAGCGCGGCGTAGGCGACGGCCCGGTACATCGCCCCGGTGTCGAGGTACTCGAGCCCCAGTCGCTTCGCCAGCGCGCGGCCGACGGTGCTCTTCCCCGCGCCGGCGGGTCCGTCGATGGCGATGATCAGCACCCGGCTACCAGGAGCTGCTCTGCGGGAGGCCTTCCTCGTAGCCGGCGAGGCTCTGCACGCCCACCACGACCCGCTCGTGGTACTCCTCGAGGCTCGCCGCCCCGGCGTACGTGCACGCCGAGCGGACCCCGGCGACGACCTGGTCGAGGATGTCCTCGACGCCGGGCCGTTCGGGGTCGACGTACATGCGCGACGTGCTGATGCCTTCCTCGAACAGCTCCTTGCGGGCCCGCTCGAAGGCGTCGTCGCTCTTGGTGCGGTTCTTCACCGCCCGGTTGGACGCCATCCCGAAGCTCTCCTTGTACAGCCGGCCGTCGGGATCGACGAGCGGATCGGCGGCCGACTCGTAGGTGCCGGCGAGCCACGACCCGAACATCACGCTCGACGCCCCGCCGGCGAGGGCGAGGGCGACGTCGCGGGGCCAGCGGACACCGCCGTCGGCCCAGACGTGCTTGCCGAGCCGGGCGGCCTCCGTCGCGCACTCGACGACGGCCGAGAACTGCGGGCGCCCGACGCCGGTCATCATCCGCGTCGTGCACATCGCGCCGGGACCGACGCCGACCTTGACGACGTCGGCGCCGGCCTCGATGAGCTGCCGCGTCCCGGTCGCGGTGACGACATTGCCGGCGACGAGCGGACGGTCGCCGGCGACGGCGCGGACGGATTCCACGGCGTGGAGCATGCGCGTCTGGTGGCCGTGGGCGGTGTCGACGACGAGCACGTCCGCGCCCATCTCGACGAGCGTCTTGGCCTTGGTGTCGGGGTCGCCGTTCACGCCGACGGCGACGGCGATCATCAGCCGGCCGTCGGAGTCGAGCGCCGGGCGGTAGGTCGTGGACCGGAGGGTGCCTTTGCGGGTGACGACGCCGAGCAGCTTGCCGTCGGCGTCGATGACCGGGGCGACCGTGCGCCGATTGCTCGTGAGCAGCTCGAACGCGGCCCGGGCGTCGATGCCGTCCGGGACCGTCACTAGCTGCCGGCTCATCACGGCGTGGAGCTGGGTGAAGCGGTCGAAGCCCGCCGCGTCGTGCTCGGTGAACACGCCGACGGGACGGTTGTCGTCGTCGACGACCACCACCGCCCCGTGGGCCCGTTTGTGGACGAGTCCCAGCGCGTCGCCGATGGTGTGGTGCGGCGAGAGCGTGATCGGCGTCTCGTAGACCTGGTGCCGGCTCTTCACGTACTCGATGACCGAGCTGACGACGTCGAGTGGGATGTCCTGCGGCAGGACCACGATGCCGCCGCGACGGGCGACGGTCTCGGCCATCCGCTTCCCCGCGACCGCAGTCATGTTCGACACCACGACGGGGATCGTCGTGCCGATCGCGTCGGGCGTCGTCAAGTCGACGTGGAGGCGCGACGGCACAGCCGAGAGGCTCGGCACCATGAACACGTCGTTGTACGTCAGGTCGTGACCGGGATCGGAGTGGAGCAGGCGCATCGGGTCCTCGGGTGCGTTTCGGGAGCGAATCAAGGCTATCTACGCTGCTCGCGTGTCTGAAGGTGACTGCACTCCGGTGGTCCTCGTCCACGGATGGGGCGGGTCGTTCGCCACCACCTGGCAGCGCAGCGGGTTCACCGAGCTGCTGGCGGACGCCGGGCGACCGGTCATCGGCGTCGACCTCCTCGGCCACGGCGAGGCGCCGAAGCCCCACGACCCGGAGGCTTACGCCGACCTGACCGGGCGGATCGAGGAAGCCCTCCCGGCCGAGCCGGTCGACGCGGTCGGGTTCTCGCTCGGCGCATTGACCCTGCTGCGGCTGGCGGTCCGGCGACCGGAGGCGTTCCGGCGCATCGTGGTCGCGGGCATCGGCCGCAACGCGTTCGAGCGCGACGACGTCGTGCGGGCGCGGGTCCTCGCCGGCCTCGACGGGACCGCCGATCCCGAGGACAACCTCGCCCGCCTGTTCAGCCAGTACGCCGCCCAGCCCGGCAACGACCGGCTCGCCCTCGCCGCGGTCATGCGCCGCGACGACGCCACCGCGCTCACACCCGCCGCGCTGGCCGCGGTCACGGCCCCGGTGCTCGTCGTGCTCGGCGATCGTGACTTCGCCGGACCGGGCGACCCGCTGGTCGACGCCCTGCCCGATGCCCGGCTGGTGACGCTGCGCAACGTCGACCACTTCGCCACGCCGGAGTCGTTCGGCTTCATCGACGCCACGCTCGAGTTCCTCGACGCCCACCCGTGACGTCGAGCCTCGTCACGCGGGACGTCGCGCGGGCGACTGCCTGCCTCACACGCGGCGGGCTGGTGGCAATCCCGACGGAGACGGTCTACGGGCTCGGCGCCGACGCCGACGATGAGCGCGCGGTCGGCCGGATCTTCGCCGTCAAGGCCCGACCGGTCGGTCACCCGCTGATCGTCCACATCCGCGGCGCCGACGCGCTCGGCGAGTGGGCGGCGCAGGTCCCTCCGGCGGCGGAGCT
>JBKOUV010000304.1:0-2620 GCA_046723555.1 Actinomycetota bacterium
GTCACGGATTGTCCGCGGTTAACCGCCGTTGACCGCCTTTGTCCCCGTTTGCTTCTCACGCTGCTTCTCACGGCCCCCCACGTGGCAGACTGTGGAACACGCAAACAGAGGAGAACATGCCATGGCCAAGCGCAACCTCACCGTCCAGCTCGACGACGACGTGATCCACCGCGCCAAGATCGTCGCCGCCAAGCGTGGCACCTCCGTCAGCGGCCTGGTCACCCAGCAACTCGAACGGCTCGCCGAGGCCGACGAACGCTACGACGACGCCCAGCGTCGCGCCGAAGAGGCGCTCGGCCGAACCAAACCCCGCGGCACTCGACAGTGGAGCCGCGACGATCTCCATCGACGGTGACCGCCGCGTCGTCAGGGCCGGTATTCGTCGACACCAACGTCTTGGTCTACGCCCACGACCGCTCCGAGACGCAACGCCGACCGGTCGCCCAGGCGTTGCTCGCCGAGCTCTGGCGCAACCGCACCGGAGCCCTGTCAACACAGGTTCTCCAGGAGTTCTACGTCGTCGCCACCCGCAAGTACGAACCACCGATGTCGCGGCGCGAAGCCCGCAAACTCGTCGACGCCTACAGCCACTGGCAGCTCGTACAGATCGACGTCGCCCTCATCCTCGCCGCATCGCAACTCGAAGAACACCACACCCTGTCGTTCTGGGACGCCCTCATTGTTGAGGCCGCCCGAAGGGCCGGCGCCAACCAACTCGTCACCGAAGTCCTGCAGAGCGGACGCAGGCTCGCCGGCGTGCTCATCCACAACCCATTCACATGAGCCGGCCCGACCTGAGCGACCGGCAACACGTCGCGTGCTAACACCGGCGCCCGGCCACTCGGGGCCAGGGGAGGCCGTCCGCCCACGGCGCGAGCCACGCCAACCGCCCGTGTCGTCGTGCTCGCAACAACACGCACCCAAGCCAACGCGCCTCTCGCCGCTGTCACCAAACGCGCCGTCTGGGACACGCGAGCTCGGACGTCACGTCGCAACGGTCCGAGCGCGACCGTGCGGCCCGTGCCGGGACGCAGCAACCTCGTCAAGAGCGGCGGATTATCGCCGTGTCTTACCGGTCACCGACCCCGGCCGGAGCGTGTCCCGGGACTTGTTGAAGTGAGGTGGTGATCCCTCCCCGGTCCGTGCCGTGCTGGCAGGGTTCGGGGGTCCACCAAGACACCCATCAAGGGAGGGATCACCGTGTCCAAGAAGGTACCGGTCGTGAAGTTGACGACCCCGCAGGCGGCTGTCGAGCTGGAGGGTCTGCCGCTGTCCGCGACGGTGGCGATGGCCGACGTGGCGGCGGCGATGCGTGAAGGGCTGTTGGCGTTCGCGACGTCGGCGGGGCTGGTGGTGATGGATCAGCTGCTGGCCGAGGAACTCACTGCGATCGTCGGCCCAAAGCACGCCAAGTTGGGCGATGGTCGGGTCGGGAACTGGCATGGCACGACGACGGGTCAGGTCGTGTTGGGCTCCCAGAAGGTGGCCGTGGAACGGCCGCGGGGCCGTTACGTCGATGGTGGCGAAGTCGCCTTGGCGACGTGGGAGATGTTCGCCTCCGAGGACCTGCTGCGCCAGGTGGTGGTGGAGCGGATGCTCGCCGGCGTGGCCACCCGCCGCCACGTCGACGTCACCGAACCGGTCGGCGTGGCTGGCACGGCGACTTCGAAGTCGGCGGTTTCGCGCCGGTTCAAGGCGGCCACCGTGGCGGCGATGGGTGACCTGCTGGCGCGGGATCTCAGCGACCTGGAGACGGCGGTGTTGATGATCGACGGACTGTGCGTCGCCGAGCAGCTGGTTGTCGTTGCCCTGGTGATCACCGCTGATGGGACCAAGGTGCCCGTCGGGCTGATGCTCGGCGACACCGAGAACCACATCGTCGTGAAAGACCTGTTGGCCGATCTGGTCGCCCGTGGGTTGCGCTACAGCCACGGCATCGTCGCCGTGTTGGATGGCTCCAAGGCGCTGCGCAAGGCGGTCGCCAAGGTGTTCGGCGAACGGGCTCTGGTGCAACGCTGCACCCTCCACAAGCGCAGGAATGTCACCGGGTACCTGCCCGTCGGCGAGCGCGACGCCGTCGACCAGCGCCTCGCCCGAGCGTTCGCCGACCCCGACCCGGCCAAAGGCCGGCGCGCCTGCCAAGAGCTCGCCCGCCAACTCGACAACCGCCATCCCGACGCTGCCGCCTCGCTACGTGAGGGCCTCGAGGAGATGTTCACCGTCGCCAATCTCGGCGTCACCGGCCGACTGCGGCGGTCGCTGACCAACACGAACTGCATCGAGTCGATGATCTCCATCGCCCGCACCACCACCGGCCGGGTCAAGCACTGGCGGGACGGCACGATGAAGAAGCGGTGGATCGCCGCCGGCCTGCTCGAAGCCGAGCGCTCCTTCCGACGCATCAAGGGCTGCACCGAAATGTCGAACTTCGTCGCCGCCATCAGGGCCGCCACGAGCCCGACTGTCACACCCACCAACTACGCTCACAGCGCCTGAGCAAGTTCGGGATCACCACCGAACTTCAACAGCGACCGGGACATGCTCCACGTCGCCCGGCGCGCCGGATACCGAAGCTGGCGGTGCGGAGCATCTGTTCCTGTTCGGGCCCGAGGAACGGGTG
>JBKOUV010000330.1:0-7448 GCA_046723555.1 Actinomycetota bacterium
CCTCGCCGCCGAGCATGTCGTCGGCGGTCACCCCGAGCGGGCCGCCGGCGAGGCAGGACGCCAGGTCCACACGTACGACGTCCCGTACCACGAGCCGTTCGTCCTGCTCAGCCACCTCGGCGCGGTCACGACCCGGCTCGAGCTGGTGACCAGCATCCTGATCCTGCCGCAACGCCAGACGGTGCTCGTGGCCAAGCAGGCGGCCGAGCTCGACCTCCTGACCGGGGGACGGCTGCGCCTCGGCGTGGGCGTCGGCCGCAACTGGATGGAGTACGAGGCGCTCCACGAGGAGTTCTCCAACCGGGGCGAGCGGATCGAGGAGCAGGTCGAGGTGCTGCGCCGGCTCTGGACCGACGAGCTGGTCACGTTCGACGGTCGATGGCACCATCTCGACCGGATCGGGCTGAACCCGATGCCGGTGCAGCGGCCGATCCCGATCTGGATGGGCTCGTTCCGCGGCCGGATCGTCGAGCGGGTGATCCGCCGGATCGGGCGGCTCGCCGACGGCTGGTTCCCGCAGTTCCCGCCCGGCGACGAGCTCGCCGCCGTCCTCGAGCGGTTGCGCGGCTACGCCGTCGAGGCCGGACGCGACCCATCCGCGATCGCGATCGAGGGTGGGATCGCAGTGCGTCGCGATGACGACCCGCAGCGGTGGGTGGATCGGGCGATGGCGTTCCGCGACCTCGGTGCGACCCACTTGCGGGTCATGACCGCCGGCGGCGGCTTCGAGACCCCGTCAGACCACCTCGCCGCCGCGCTGCGCTGGATCGACGCCCTCGGCTCGCTGCGCTGACCCGGCGTCGTCGCCGAGGGAATCCCGAGCGGACATGATGTCGGCGCGCAACGCCGCCGTCGCCGGCGACGCGTCGAGGCCGACGGTGATCATGCGGAACCCGGTGGCGTGCCGCTTGGCGGCGAGTGAGGCGTTGGCGTGGATCCCGGGAACCACGCCGTGGCGCTTGCACGCATCGACGACCGTTGCCAGGGCGTTGTCGAATACGTCGCCCTCCTGATCGACGCGCGGCTGCAGGCCGTAGGTCAGCGACAGGTCGGCGGGGCCGATGTAGGCGGCGTCGATGCCGGGCACGGAGAGGATGTCGTCGATCGACTCGACCGCTTGGCGGGTCTCGATCATCGGGATGCACGCCACGACCTCGTTGGCGGTTGCGGCGTAGCCGCTTCCGTAGCGGGTCGACGCCCCGAGCGGGCCGAAGCTGCGCTTGCCGACCGGGGCGTAGCGGCACGCGTCGACGGCATACCGCGCCTCCTCCGGCGAGTTGACCATCGGGATGATCACGCCGAGGGCGCCGGCGTCGAGGACGCGGCCGATGATGCCGAACTCGAGCCACGGCACCCGCACGATCGGCACCGCCGACGTCTGGGCGAGGGCATGCAGGTGGGCGGTGACGTGGGTGTAGTCCGACATCCCGTGTTGCATGTCGATGCACACGTAGTCGTAACCGGCCGAGCCGGCCACCTCGGCGAGGAGCGGGTCGCGGAGCGAGATCCACGCCCCGAGGGCTGTGTCTCCGTCCTGCCACCGTTGTTTGAGCGGGCTGGTATCCATCAGTCGTCAACGTAGGCGAGGAAATCGCAGGCGCAGTCGGTGCGCTCGGCGTCGGCCTGGGTGTGGCGGGCCGGACGGGAGTCCGGGTCCGGGAAGTGCTCGAGCCACGGTGCGTTGATCGCCGACCGCATCTTCATGTCGGGGACGTAGAAGTTCATCTTCACGACGTGGCGCCAGTCGGCTCCGGCGGTGCGCAGCATCTCCTCGACGTGGTGGAACAGATTGGCGATCTGGGCGTCGGCGTCCTCGGGTACCCGGTCACTCCCGGGGTCCCGGGCGGCGATCACACTCGACGCCAGCAGCGGTCCAACCCGCGAGGCACCGGGGATCGGGTTGGCGTGGCGGAAACCTTCGATCTCGATCGAGCGCCGGGTCACACATCTCTCCTCTCAATGCGGCCGGCGAAGCGGCTGGAGCCGCCGCCGTGCCGAACCGGGTCTTCAGCGCTGAACGGCGCGACTCGGGAGCCCCACCTCATTGGTGAGAGCCTTGCCGTCCGGCGAGCCATTCCTCGAACTCCGAACGGCGCTCCGGCGAGATCGGGAACACGCCGTTGGTGCTCTCGCCGGCGGCGACGCGCCCGAGCGCCCACTCCTCCTCGAGCTCCTGCTGGTAGGCGTCGGCGGCGACTTCCTCGGTGAGCGCGGCGGGGATGACCACTGCGCCCTCGCCGTCGCCGACGACGATGTCTCCGGGCATCACGGTGACGCCCGCGCAGGCGATCGGGATCTGGTGCTCGAGCGGCATGTGCACCCGGCCATAGGTGGCGGCGTGCGAGGCGCGGTGGTACACGGGAACGTTCAACTCCTTGATCGCCGGCGTATCGCGCAACGCCCCGTCGGTGACGATCCCCGTCGCCCCGAGGGCGATCGCGCGCGAGACGTAGATGTCGCCGATCGTCCCGGCGTCGGGCTCACCGCGCGCTTCGATGACGAGCACCTCGTCGGTGCGCAGGCTCTCGACCGCCCGCCGCTGAGCGTTCTGCCGGCCGCCGAGCTGCTGTTGCAGATCTTCGCGGAGTGGCACGTAGCGCAGGGTGTGGGCGTAGCCCAGCATCCGCTGGCCCTCCTTGATCGGGTGCAGCCCGCTGAGGAACGTGCTGCGGATCCCTCGCCGCTGCAGCTGCGATGTCAACGTGGGCGTCGACACGTGGTTCAACTGCTCGCGAACTCGGTCCGTCAACTCTCCGGCCATGACCGAGGTAGTCAAGCACACGGGTGTCGATACGTCTGAGTGCTGCCATGCCGTCGCGTTAGGGTCGGCGGTTCGATGGGGAGCATTCTCGGCAACCGGGTGAGACGGGTCGAGGACCCGCGGATGCTGACCGTCGGTGGCACGTACGTCGAGGACATCCCGTTCCCCGGAGCGGCGTGGCTCTCCTACGTCCGGTCGCCCGAGGCGCACGCCCGGATCACCGGCATCGACACGTCGGAGGCGAAGGCGGCGCCGGGCGTGCTGGCGATCTTCACCGCGGACGATCTGCGCGAGCTCGGGGACAGTGGCCTCGTCCCCCACACCAATCCGACCTTCCCCGCGGCGATGCGCCGGACCGTCGTCGCCGACGGGTCTGTCCGCTTCGTCGGCCAGCCGGTGGTTGCGGTGCTGGCCGAGACGCGGGTCCAGGCCGCCGACGCGGCCGAGCTCGTGCTCGTCGACTACGAGCCGCTGCCGGTCGTGGTCGACCCCGAGGCCTCGCTGCGCGACGAGGTCGTGCTCTTTCCCGAGCACGGCACCAACGTCGTGATGCGCTTCCGCTCGGAGAAGCACGCCGACTTCAGCGAGTGCGAGGTCGTGGTCGAGGAGCGCATCGTCAACCAGCGGCTGACCGCGGCCCCGATCGAGGCCCGGTCGGGCGCGGCGTACTGGACCGACGACGGCCGCCTCGTCCACTACTCGGCGTGCCAGGGGGCGCACCCGACGAGGGACCTCCTCGCCGCGATCTACGGTCTCGATGCCGCCCAGGTGCGGGTGATCGTCCCCGACGTCGGCGGCGGGTTCGGGGCCAAGTCCCGCACCTACCCCGAGGAGCTCGCCCTCGGGTACTACGCCCGGGAGCTGGGTCGCCCGGTGCGGTGGACCGAGTCACGCACCGAGAACATCCTCGCCATGCCGAACGGTCGCGGGCAGGTTCAGCGGGCGCGCCTCGGTGGCACCCGCGACGGGCGGATCACGGCGTACCAACTCGACGTCGTGCAGGATGCGGGCGCGTTCCCGCTCATCGGAGCGTTCCTCCCGGCGATGACCCAGCGGATGACCACCGGCGTCTACGACCTCGAGAACGTCGGGTTCACCGGCGTGTCGGTCGTGACCAACGCGGTCTCGACGACGGCCTATCGCGGGGCGGGACGGCCGGAGGCGGCCGTCGCCATCGAGCGGATGGTCGACCGTTTCGCCGCCGAGATCGGCATGGATCCAGCCGCCGTGCGACGCCGCAACTACGTCCCGCCGTTCACCGAGCCGTACACGACCGGGATCGGCAGCGTGTACGACGTCGGCGACTACGTCCAGTCGCTCGACCGCGCCGTCGCCGCGGCGGGGTACGAGGACCTGCGGGCCGAACAGGCCCGGCGCCGAGCCGACGGCGACCGAATCGCACTCGGCATCGGCGTGGCCACGTACGTCGAGATCACCGCCGGCGTGCAGAGCCCCGAGTTCGCCTCGGTCGAGGTCCGCGCCGACGGCGGTCTCCGCGTGCTGACCGGGTCGACGCCGTTCGGACAAGGCCACGCGACCACGTGGTCGATGATCGTCGCCGACGCCACCGGCGTGCCGATCGAGCAGATCGAGGTCGTCCACGGCGACACCGACGTCGTCCGGTCCGGCGGTCTAACCGTCGGATCACGCTCGGTGCAGCTCGCCGGCGCGGCCGTGGCGGCGGCGAGCGCCGGGCTCGTCGACGCCGCGCGCGACCGGGCGGCCGGCCGGTTCGAAGCGGACGTGGCCGATGTGGTGTTGGACACCGAGTCCGGGCGGTTCCACGTCGCCGGCACGCCGGCCCGGAGCATCGGCTGGGCCGACCTCGTCGACTCGGATTCCGGAGGCGACGGCGGCCCGCTCGTCGCCGAGCACGTCTTCGAGCCGCAGATGCCGACGTTCCCGTTCGGCACCCACATCGCGGTGGTCGAGGTCGATACCGAGACCGGTCTCGTCCGGCTGCGCCGGCACGTCGCCGTCGACGACGCGGGAACGTTGATCAACCCGTTGCTCGCCGAGGGTCAGGTGCACGGCGGGATCGCCCAGGGCGCCGCCCAGGCGTTGCTCGAAGTCGCCCACTACGACGACGACGGCCAGCCGAGGACGACCAACTTCGCCGACTACGCGGTGATCTCGGCGGCCGAGCTGCCGTCGTTCGAGGTCGGCCACATGGAGACGCCGACGTTCGCCAACGAGCTCGGCGCCAAGGGCGTGGGGGAGTCGGGGACGATCGGGTCGATCCCCGCCGTCTACAACGCGGTCGTCGATGCCCTCGCTCACCTCGGTGTCCGTCACCTGCTCACGCCGCTCACGCCGGAGCGCATCTGGGCCGCGCTGGCGGAGGCGAAGTCGCAGGGTTCCTGATACTGGGACTGCCGATAGGCTGGCTTCATCGGAGGGCAGAGGGGGCCATCGATGACAACACCGACACAAGCGAGCCGCCCGTCGAAGGGAGCGAAGGTCGAGCACCTCGTCCTCAACGTGCGCGACATCGAGGCGTCACACCGCTTCTACACCGAGATCCTGGGGTTCGAGCAGTGCGGCGAGCTGACCCACACGATGACGATGCGCTTCTACCGCGGCGACGCGTCCCGCCACCACGACCTCGCCCTCGTCCAGGTCGAGCACCCCGAGCAGGCGGGGCCGCCCGAGCGCTGGTCGATGGACCCCCGCCACGTCGGCGTCAACCACATCGCCATCGGCTACCCCGACCGTGAGTCCTGGCTCAACCAGCTGCGTCACATGAAGGCCCACGGGGTCGAGTTCATCGTCCGCGGCAATCACGGGATGAGCCACTCTGCGTACATTGCCGACCCTGACGGGTACGGCCTCGAGGTGCTGTACAACGTCCCCGCCGAGATGTGGGAGGGCGACGTCGACGGCGCGCTCAACTACTTCGAGACGCTCGACCCCGACGACCTCGAGGACCGCACCGACTACCAGCAGTTCGGCGAGGGCGTTCCCGATCCCGAGCCGATCGAGGGCCGGCTCTCCACCCGGTTGTCCGGCACGCGCTGACGCCGGACGTGGGGACGTCACCCGACGAGCTCCTCGCGGTCGCGGCCGCCGCCGCCCGGGCCGCCGGCGACGTGCTGACCGAAACGCTCGGCGGACCCCTCGACGTCGATCGCAAGAACGAGCGGACGTCGCTCGTGACATCCGTTGACCTCGCCGCCCAGGCGGAGATCGAGCGCGTGATCGGTGGCCACTATCCGCACCACGCCATCGCCGGCGAGGAGGGCAGCTCCGGCGGGACCGACGGGAGCGGGCTGACGTGGATCGTCGACCCGCTCGACGGCACGTCCAACTTCGCCCACGGCGTGCCGTTCGCCTGCTCGTCGGTGGCCGTGAAGGACGGCGACGGGATTGTGGCCGGGGCGATCTTCGAGCCGTTCCGCGAGGAGCTGTTCACCGCGGTCAGGGGCGGCGGGGCGTGGCTGGGGTCCGAGCGGCTCGCCGTGTCGGACACGACCGCCGTCTCCGCCGCGCTGGTCTGCACCGGGGTCCAGTCGGATGACGAGGACGCGATCGCGGCGTTCGGGCGTCGTGTGGTCTCGCTCCAGCGGAACTGCCGTGCCGTGCGGTGCGTCGGGTCGCCGGCGTTGTGCCTCGCCTACATCGCGGCCGGCCGCATCGATGCCTTCCTCGAGGCGGATTCCACGTACGCGTGGGATGTCGCCGCCGGCGCGCTGATGATCGCCGAGGCCGGTGGGCGTATCGAGGATCTCGGTGGCGGCCCGCTGAACCTCGGGGCCGGACTGGCCAACGTGATCGCGACGAACAGCCGGATCCACGACGCATTGGTCGCACTCGTGCGGGAGGTGTGATGACCGTGAAGGACAAGCGGATCGTCGTGACCGGCGGCGGCCGGGGGATTGGCGCGGCGCTGGCGTCCGAGCTCCGCGACCGCGGCGCCGACGTCGTCACCGTCGACGTTCGGCCGGGGGCCGACGTCGCCTGTGACGTGAGCGACCCCGAGCAGGTCGAGGCCACCTTCGTCGCCGTCGGGGCGGTGGACGGCCTCGTCAACTGCGCCGCCCTGCTGGTCGATCGCCGGGCGTTCGACGAGATCGAGCTCGACGAGTGGGACCGCATCTTCGCCGTCAACGTCCGCGGCTCGTTTCTGTGTGCGCGCGCCGCGGCCCAGGCGATGGGGGAGCGCGGCGGCAGCATCGTCAACGTCGCCTCGGAGACGGCGCTGACCGGTTCGCACGGTTTCGTCCACTACGTCGCCTCGAAGGGCGCCGTCATCTCGATGACGCGCGCCCTGGCGAACGAGCTCGGCGGGCGGGGCATTCGGGTGAACTGCGTGGCGCCGGGGTTCACCCCGACGCCGGGGTCGGAGGTGCTCGGCCCGTACGACCCGACGCGCACGCCGCTCGGGCGGGTGATGCGCCCCGACGACCTCCTCGGCACGTTCTGCTACCTGCTGTCCGACGACTCGGCCTTCGTCTCCGGCCAGCTGATCGTCGTGAACGGCGGCCGCGTGCCCCACTGACGCGCCCGTTCGACCGACCTCCGGGCGAAAGTGCTGAACTGAGCCAATGCCGAAGGCTTACGTCATCGTCGACATCGACGTCACCGACCCCGAGAAGTACGAGGGCTATCGGGTCCTCGCCGGCCCTGCGGTCGAGGCGGCGGGCGGTCGCTACCTCGCCCGCGGTGGCACCACCGCGGTCCTCGAGGG
>JBKOUV010000179.1:0-11567 GCA_046723555.1 Actinomycetota bacterium
TCGGCTACTCAGGCCGATTCGACCGCCGTTCGTCATGCTCGCTTGGACGGGTTCCACGTGGGACCCGACGAACAAGAGAGAGCAATCCCATGAACTGCAAGAGCCTTGCGCGCCGAGCCGTGATCGCTACCGTCGCCGGCATCATTGCCGTCGGCGTCGGGACGGCCGGCGGAGCCGATGCGGGCACCGGCGTCCTGCGGGCCGCTGCGCCCACCGGCGCCCCGGTCGCCCTGGATCCTTCGCCGACGTCCAGCTCCGTGCCGCTCACCGTCGCCGTGACCAAACCAACGAGGCCCCGTTCACCGACCACGACGCCGGGCAACGCCAGGGTCAAGCTGACCTGGCTGGCCCCGTCGAGCACCGGCGGGGCGACGATCAACAAGTACGCCGTCCAGCGGGCGCGCCACTCTGGCGGGCCGTGGAGGAGGATCGCCGTCTCGACGACCCGCCGGTACACGGCCATCGGGCTGACCAACGGCAAGCGCTACTACTTTCGCATCCGCGGCCACAACGCCGCCGGCTGGGGGCCCTACAGCACCATCGTCACCGCCGTCCCCCGCAAGGTGCCCACCGCGCCGCGATCGCCCGCGGCGACACCGGGCAACGCCACGGTCAAGCTGACGTGGCGGAGGCCGTCGAGCAACGGCGGGGCGGCGATAAACAGATACGCCGTGCAGCGGGCGACCAGCTCGAGCGGGATGTGGACGAGAATCGCTCACCCGACGACCCGTAGCTACACCGCGAAAGGGTTGATCAACGGCACCCGCTACTACTTCCGCATCCGCGCCCACAACGCCGCCGGCTGGGGGCCGTACAGCACCGTCGTCACCGCCGTGCCCCGCACGGTGCCGAGCGCCCCGCTGTCACCGGTGGCAACACCGGGCAACAGCAGCGTCACGCTGTCGTGGAAGCAGCCGTCGAACACCGGTGGGGAGAAGATCGACAGCTACCGGGTGCAGCAGCAGGGCTTGTTCGGGGCATGGAACGACGTCGCCTCACCGACTGGTCTCAAATACACCGTCGGCTCGTTGACCAACGGCACCAAGTACTCGTTCCGCATCCGCGCCCACAACCCCGCCGGCTGGGGTCCGGTCAGCACGGTCGTCAGTGCCGGGCCGTTCACCGTTCCAGGTAAGCCCGACTGGTGCGCCGGTCAGCAATGGGGCGGGGCCGGTTCCCACTGGATGGTGGGCAAATTCACTCCCCCCAGCAGCGACGGAGGCGCGCCCGTCGACAACTACCGAATCGACATCTGGGGCTACGACAACCAGGGCATCTTCGGTCCCTACTACCACCTTTCAGAAGGCAACATCCTCCACAACGACTACCGATACCTTCCCTACGGTGACTATCTGTTCAGCGTCGCCGCCCACAACGCAGCCGGCTTCGGTCCGGCGTGCACGGACATAGGGACTCTGTCTCCGTGAGCAGTTGCCGAGCCGCCGCCACCGTCGATCAGAGTCGGCGGTGGCGGCGAGCCGCGTGCTGCGCAATGAGCTGTTCGGGCGTCGCCTCGCCGCGACGTGTCCGGGATTGACACGCACAGTGATGCCTGGGCGGGTTGTGCCGGTGCCGCGGGCGACGTTCTGCACTGTCGTTCTCGGTGACCGCACGGTGGTGACCCCGGACAGTTGCGGCGGCGTGCGGTGCGAGGATGTCGCGTCATGATGGACGTCCGCATCACCGACGAGGTCGACGACGCAGCGAGTGCCGAGCTCCGCGGCCGGGTCATCTCCTTCAACCTCGCCGCTACCGGGTTCCCCAATGGTCGCTCGCTGGGGTGCTTCCTTCGGGACGCGGACGGTCAGCTGATCGCCGGCCTCGATGGGTTCTCGTGGGGTGGTTACGCCAAGATCGAGTGGCTCTGGGTGCACGACGACCATCGCCGCCACGGGATCGGCAAGCAGCTCATCCGAGCCGCGGAGGCCGAGGCGGTAGCGCGCGGGTGTGGCGTCGTGCGAGTCGATAGCCACACGTTCCAAGCTCCCGGCTTCTACGAGAAGCTCGGCTATGAGCGAATCGGGTTCGCCTCGGACACGCCGATCGGTCACGGCGAGACCTTCTTCCTGAAGCGGCTCTCGGCCGAGGAGAACTGACCGTCTGCCACCCGACCAGCCCCAGGGACAACGCCGACGTGCCGTTCGGTGCGCTTCGCGGCGGCTCGGACGTGTTGACTTCGATCTCCGGCGGGTCAAGGATTGCGCCGTAAGGCGGAAGTTAGTCAGAGGGATCGGAGGGAGATCATGCGTCTGCGACGAAATCTGATTGTGTCGTGCGCGGCCCTCGCCGTGGTGGCGAGCGTCGCTCCGGTGGCCAGCGCGAAGCCGAAACCGCGCCAACCGGTCGTGACCGAGCTCGTCACGTTCGCCGCGTCGGGGTGCACCGGAGGCTGCGGCTCGGGCAGCTCGGTCGGTCCGGACGGCGCTCTGTACGTCACCGACGGTAAGGCGGGTCGGGTCCTGCGCATCGACCCGCGCACCGGCGCCATGACCCCGTTCGCCGAGGGCCTGCCGCCGTCCGTGGTCGGCATCGGAGGAGCGATGGACGTCGACTTCCTCGGCTCCACCGCCTATGTGCTGACAACCCTCGTCGGCCCGGGGTTCGGCCAGCCCGACGCAGTCGACGGGGTCTACCGCGTCGAGAGCGACGGCAGCGTCACTCCGATCGCGGACATCGGCGAGTGGTCGATCGACAACCCGCCCCCGACCGACTTCTTCATCGACACGGGTGTGCAGTACTCGATGCAGGCGTATCGCGGCGGGTTGCTCGTCACCGATGGGCACCACAACCGCGTCCTGTGGGTGAACCTCGACGGCGATATCACCCAGCTGATCCAGTTCGGCAACATCGTCCCGACCGGGCTCGAGACGTCGGGCAAACGCGTGTACGTGGCGGAGGCGGGCCCGATCCCGCATCTCCCGCAGAACGGCAAGGTCGTGACGTTCCGGCCGGGAGAGGCGGTCGCGGAGGACACGGCGTCCGGTGCCCCGCTCATCACCGACGTCGAGTTCGGTCACGGGCACAAGCTGTACGCCGTCTCCCAAGGAGTGTGGACGCTGCCCAATATCCCCGGGAACGAGGGAATGCCGGCGTCACACAACACGGGGAGACTGTTGCGGGTCAACGCCGACGGCACCTTCACCTCCGTGGTTGGCGCGTTGGACCAGCCGACGTCGCTCGAGTTCATCGGCAAGACGGCGTTCGTGGTCACGTTGACCGGGAAGGTGCTCCGGATCGACAACGTCCGCTCGCACTGACGACGCCCCGCCCACGCGCGGCCGCGTCGGCCGGCGAGCTCAGCGAGGCTGCGCAGCGACCGTCGCGCATCTCGCTGGCCACCAGCGCCGGCGGGCCGTGGAAGAACGTCGCCGACCCGACCACCCGCAGCTACACCAACACTGGCTTGGCCAACGGAAACCGCTACTACTTCCGGATCCGCGCCCACAACACCGCCGGATGGGGACGGCCAGCACCGTCTTCACCGCCGTTCCACGAACGGTGCCGATGGTGCCGCAATCACCGACGGCCACGCCCGGGCTCTACGCCACCCGGCCGGCGGCCCCCGTCTTTGGTGGGCAACGAACGCGCCGACCACACCATCACCCGAACAACCATGCGGATCGACGACCGGGAGGGGGCTGCGCGATGAAAGCCCGGGTCGGCTCCCCGGTACCGGAGACCGGCCACGCCCGTCCCGAGGCGCTCACAGGGCTTGCCGCGACCGTCGCTGCGCCGGCCCGCCGCATGCGGGCTCCGGAAGATCCGCAGCGCCTGGGGGCTACGATCGCCGCCTTCGGAGAGACCGGTCTGCCGGCACCACCCAACCCGTGCCGCCTCTTCGGACGTTCAGCAGACTGAACGCCTTGCCGGTGGTTTCGACGCTGTGGCCGCAGCCCCTGGTAACCCCGGCGCTCGTCACGGGCTGGGAACACGCCGCCGTCGGCTACGGGGGCGTGTTGGCCGGGTCGACTTGGAAGATGGCCTGCGCCGAGGTCCCCTGGTTGCCCTTCGCCATGACGAAGTAGGTTCCGGTCGTATCCGCCGGGTAGGTCTGGTAGGTGGCGGTTACGGCCCCGTCGGGTGATGCGGTGTGTGGCGGTCCCGTGAACTTCTTGCCGTCGGGGGAGTCAATCTCGAAGGTGATGGTCTCGGAGGGTTTCGCCCCGGTCAGGTTCACCTCGAATGCTTCTCCCGCCTGGGCCTCGGGCGGTGTGATCACGAGCTTGAGGGGTGGGGCCGGAGGGATCTGCAGGACCTGCCCTTCGGTGATTCGATCTGGGTCGGCGAGGTGGTTGGTCGCGACGATGGCGGCGATCGAGACACCAAACCGCCTGGCGATCGCCGTCAGTGTGTCCCCCCACTTCACCTGGTAGGTGATGGGCGGGGCGGTCGTCGTGGTGGTCGTGGCGACCGTGGTGGTCGTGGCGATCGTGGCGGGAGACGCGACCGTGGCGGGTCCTGCGCTGCGGCGCCCCTCGCGGTTGCAAGTCGCAAGCAGTGCGATGCAGATGCTGGCCGCCAGAACGCGCCGCGCTGCTCGTCCACGCTGGAGATTGGTCGCCGCTTCGGCTGTCTCTCTCATGCGGCTCAACTCCTGGCGGTCAGCCTCACCAGAGGTGTCCAGCGCAGGATGCCACGCTGCAGACGCCGCCGTGAATCGCTTCGGCCGGGTTGAACCACCTGCCCTCGGGGGCGCTTCGACGCCGACGCCTCTCAACCCGACCCGAACGATCCGGTAGGTGGTGTGAACGGCCGAGACCCGCCCGGCAGGTGGCGGCCGCCAGCTTTCCGCGCAAGCAACGGGCTCGCGGGAGCGGCTGCGCGTTGTACGGCCCGAGCAAGGATGCTCTCACCGGCACGTGCCGACCCTCGTTATCCACGCCACCGGTGACCGAACCGACCCCGTCGAGCAGGCGCGGTACATGGCGACCCTGCTGCCACACGCCACCATGATCGAACTCGACAGTCGTGACCACTTGATCTGGTTGTCGGATGCTCGCGAAGCGTTGGTTGACGCCGTTCGCTGCTTCGTCGGCCAACTCGACGATGCGATCGACGGGTCGCACGCCTCTGCCTGATCCGTGTGCTCCGCACCCAGGCGCGACGCTCTTGGTTCGCCCTGGCCCCAGAAGTGGCGTGACGGATCTGCCGTCCTCCGCCTCACCTCGTCGCGAAGGCCGTCGGGCCTCTGGCTCAAACGTCGACGGCGCGCAATGGCCGACGGCACCCCACCGGTCGCCGACCGGACTCGCTCCAGCGCGCCCCGACACCGGCGAAGCTGCCAGGCGCGTAACTTTTGCGACGGGGCAGGCAGACGCCGGCCGTCGCCAAGCGGGGGTACACGCGCCGGATCGCGGGGTGACCCGATGTGCTCCCTGCCGAATCGGTCCGCCGCGAGAGCCAGCACGCGGGTCGCCGCCGCGAGTGGATCGGCGTGTGATAAGGGGCACGCCGAGCACGAGATCGTGCCGTCCGCGAACAGCGGCTCGAACAGGACTTGGCGCTGATCGCCGTCATGGCCTGGGTGGTCGACGCGGCCGTTCAATGACAGGCCCGGTTCCTTCGCCAGCCGGATCAGCTCCCGCGCGGCCTCCTGCTCGGCCGCTCGGCGGCCGGCTCTGGCTTCTTCTTGGCCACGTGAGTCAGTGGGCGGTCATCACCGCCCCTTCCCGCTCACCCTGTCAGGCCAGAAGTCTCAGGCCGAAACACCGCCAGAACAACAGTCCCGATGGTGGTTATCCGAACTCCGGGCAGGTCGGTCGGTAGGCGCCGAGGTTTCTGATGTAGCTGTCCCACTCGCTGTGGGTGAGGTTGCGCCCGGCGAGCTGGCAGGCGGCCGTGCGAAGGTGCTGGGGGTTGAGATCCCAGATTGCCACCCCGGTGCGGTCGGTGATCGCGGCGGCGTTCCCGTCGGGGCGTAGGAAGGCGCCGTAGATGAATGGTGCGATCATCGGGATCGGGTCACCGAGGCGGGTGCCGCTCTCGACGTCGTACAGCGATACCGTCTGGTCGAGTGAGGTGGCAAGGAGTGTCGTGCCGTCGTCACTGAACTGCAACGTGTTGACTTCACCTCGTGCGCCGGGCAGCTTTGCGATGGGCTCGAGTGTGTGGAGGTCGTAGCGGGTAATGTCGCCGCGGGCCGCACCCACGAGCTGTCCGTCGAGGCTCACGCTGGTGAGCGCCGGCCCCTCAAGGGTCTTCTGGCGCGGTCGGCCAGTCGTGCCGTCGAAGACCGTTGTCACCGCGCGTAATGCGCCGTCGGTGTCGACGACGATGGCGGTGACGACGACGGTTGCTCCACCACGGGTCGCGGAAACCGAGTTCGGCGGTCCGTCGACGTGCAATGTCGGCTCGATGCGTTGACGGGTGGCGACGTCGATGGTCCACACGTCCCCGTTGTTGAGCCCGCAGTAGGCGCGCTCACCTCCGGCTGATGCCCACAGGTGCGAGCATTCGTCGGCTCCGCCGACTGGGACATCGACGCCATCGACAAATGTTCGCGAGCTCACTTCATACCAGACGGTCCGGTGCGAGGGGGTGAGAGTGGTGAGGGTGTCGCGGCCGGCCCATCTCGCTCCCGGACCGCCGAGGTCGAGCGGGTCGACCTCACGGTCTGTCACCGGGTCCCAGAGGGCAACGTCGTCGAAGTCGGCGTCGACGGTTGCCGTCGCGCTTCGCTCGGCGACGACCAGCGTCGAGCCGTCGACGAAGTCGTACCCGTCGAAGACGACTTGGCCCTCGGCCACTTTGGTGGTGACACGTCCGCCGCCGTCGAGCCGCCAGCTGGAGATGGCGGGGGCTTCGGCACCAAATGAGACCAGTTCGTCGCCGTCGGAAGTGATCGCCAACGGGCCGACCGCGCCCAGCTGCGGGTCGAGCGTCACGCCGGTTCGCTCCCCCGTGAGACGGTCGCGCTCCTCGATGACGCCGAAGTAGGTGCCGCAGTAGAGGCGTCCTGCGGGAACTGACGCAGCGAAGTACGGACACGGTTCGGGATGTGTCCCGCGCAGGTCGGCCGTCCAGCGGATCGCCCCGGTCGAGGCGTCGGCGGCGACTAGTCCCTCGTCGCCGGCGGCGGTCACGATGCCATCGGAGCCGACGACGACGTGCCGGTTCGACGTGAACGGGGGACCGTGAATGGTCCTGATGATCTTCATGTCCGCAGGATCGACGACTCTGATCGGGCCGGCCATCGAGCCGAGGTAGACGAGTCCGTCCGGTCCGACGGCTACCGCGGCGGTGTCGACGACCTGGCTTGCGGTCTGGGGCCGGGGGAGCCCGGAAACGGTGCCGAGCAGCTCGCCGTCGCTGGTGCGGTAAATGGCGAGGTCGCCCTTGAACCCGCCGACGACGGCAACGCGTGAGCCGCTGTCGCTGATGGCGATGCCGCCGGGCCCGAACGGCAGTGTCACGGGCCCGACGACGACATGGCCCGACGCGACCTCGTACACCGAGAACTCGGCGCACCCGCGCACGTTGTTCTCGATCAGCGTGGCGGGGTCGGAGCAGCCGTCGCCCTCGGTGCCTCGAAGCTGAACGACGTACCGACCGTCGGCGCTGACCTGAAGCTGGGCGCCGAACCCGGGGCGGTCAGACGGTGGTGGGAAACGGTTCTCGCGCTCGCCGGTGGCGAGATCGAACAGGGCGAGGCCGCCGCCGTCGGCGGCGATCACTGTGGTCGACGTGTCCGGGACGAGCGCCCCGTCGAGCCACTCGGCGTCGGGAACGTACTGGTAGCCCAGGAACCCGTGGGCGGCAGTGAACGTGCCCAGCAGCGCCGACGTCGCCCGTGCATCGTCCGGCCAACGCGTTGCGGCCTCCACCGCCAACAGAGCCGCCACGTCACGGTCGGTGGCACGGAGGGCAAGGGAACGGTTGACGAGCGCTTCGAGTTCGGCGTTGTCAGCCGCGGCGCGGGCGATGTCGCGTTGCTCGCGCGCCGCGCGGCCGCTGCGCACGGCGAGCAGCCCGGCGACTAACGAAGCGGCGAGCAAAACACCGGCAGTGACGAGCAGGGTTCGTAGACGGCGGTTGCGCCGGGCGTCGAGCCGGGCGCGGGATGCGAGCGCCTCCCGCTCGGAGTGGGCCTGACGTTGGGAGGCGTCGAGGAACTCGTTCTCGACCGAGGTCAAGCTCGGATGAGCACTGTTTCGGTACTCGACGGCGGTGTCGAGGCGGGCGCCGCGGTACAGCTCGCTGGCAGGGCGTCCGAGCGTCTCCCATCCGTCGGCGGCGGCGGCGAGGTGGCGCAGGATCCGCTGCCCGGCGCTGTCGTCGTCGAGCCATGACCGCAGGCGAGGCCACGCCCGGGCGAGCGCCTCGTGGGCGAGCTCGACGGTGTCCTCCTCGGTGGTGACGAGCCGGGCCCGAACCAACAACCCGACGATCCGTTCACGGGCGGGGTCGCCCCGCAGCGTGCTGGTCGGGACCCGGCACCGCACGGGATCGCCTTCCAGCGACGGGGCGACGAGGCGCAGCATGAGGGCACGTAGCATCGGCCGTTGTTCGGCGGACAGGCTGTCGTACAGCCGGTCGGCGGAGCGGGCGACGGCGCCGCGGATCCCGCCCGACGCCCGGTAGCCCTCGACGGTGAGCACGTGCCCGTCGCGGCGCCGCCACGTCTCCACCAGGGCGTGGGACAACAGGGGTAGCGCCCCGGGCTCGCCTTCAGCGTCGCGTTGGAGCAGATCGACGAGCCCGTGCTCGACGCGCAACCCTGCCTGGCGCGCCGGTTCCTCGATCGCCGCCCGCAGCTCGTCACCGGCGAGCGGAGTCACGAAATGCATGCCGCGCTCGGCGAGCTTGCCGAGACGAGGATCGGCCGCCAGCGCCATGAGATGGTCGGCCCGGATCGCCACCACCACCTGCGTGCCGCCGGCGGCGTGTTCGGCCACCGCGAGACAGAACGCGCGCACCACCTCCGGCGTCACGTCGACGGCGAACAGCTCCTCGAACTGATCGATGATCAACGTCGCCTGTTCGCCGTGCTCGGCGGTCGCCGCGGAGAGGGTGTTGAGCGGATCAGCCCCGGGGACAACGACGACGACCGGCCGCTCCGGGCGCGCCAACGCCGGTGCCAGCCCGGCCCGCACGAGCGAGGACTTGCCGCACCCGGAGGCACCAGTCACGACCAGTAGAGGAGTCGTGCGCAACCGTTCCAAGCAGGCCGTGACCTGCGCGTCGCGCCCGAAGAAGCAGTCGTGATCGTCGACGTCGTAGGCGGCCAGTCCCTTGTACGGGCATTCGTCGCTGGCCGAGGGCAGCTCGGCATGGGCATCGAGCGACTCGTCCTGGTTGAGGATCGCCGACTCCAAGGTGGCCAGTTCGCGACCGGGGTCGATGCCCAACTGTTCGACCAGGGTTCGTCGCGCAAGCTGCACGGTCCGCAACGCGTCGCCCTGACGGCCACACCGGTATTGCGCCAACGCCAGGATCGCCCACCGTCGTTCCCGCAACGGCTCCGCCGTCACCAGCGCCTCGGCGGCGGCGGCGACCTCGCGGTGCTCGCCGCAGGCCAAGCGAGCATCGAGCAGGTCTTCCTCGGCGCCCCGCCGCAACTCCTCGAGACGGGCCACCTCACTCACTGCCGGCGGCCAGGCGTGCAGCTCCCTGAAGGGGGCACCACGCCACAACCCCAACGCACGGGCGAAAGTCGACGCCGCCCGGTCCGGCTCACCTGTCGCGGCGAGGGTCCGCGCCCGGGCAACGAGCTCCTCGAACCGGGGGACGTCGAGTTCCTGTGCGTCGAGCGTCAGGCGATAGCCGGCCGAGGTGGTCTCGATCGTCGTCGGGCCAAGCGCCTTGCGGACCAACCCGATCGCCGCCTGCACCTGCTTGGGCCACGTCGAAGGCGGGGCGTCACCCCACACCGCGTCGGCGAGCTGATCTGGTCTCACGACGTGGCCGCGTTCGACCGCCAACGCGCACAGAATCGCCCGCTCCCGGGGGCTCAGAGCGCCGTCGGCGTCGACAACCACCGGTCCCAATAGCGCCACGCCCACTGGTCGACATTCTCCAAGTCCGCGCGTCCGTCGTCAACGCCACCCATACCGAACCCATACCGGGCGCAGTCCGATCCGGTACCGCCGAGGCGCACGATCGACGCCGTGGGAACAACACGAGCCAGCTACCTGGTCATCGCCGCTGCGTTCGGCGTCACGCTCCTCGCCTGCGGGGGGGACGAAGGCACAACAGGGACACGATCCGCCAGCTCGGTCGCCCGGTCGGCCGCGGTTGCAGAGGTCGCCAACCGGCAACATGAACAGTTCCGGGAGAACCTGATCGCCGTCCATGACGAGGCCGGGATCGCCAACCGGCAACATGAACAGTTCCGGCAGAACCTGATCGCCGTCCATGACGAGGCCGGGATCGCCAACCGGCAACATGAACAGTTCCGGCAGAACCTGATCGCCGTCCATGAGGGGCGGTGACCCATGGACTGGTGTCGCCGAATCAGCCCGAGCACCGCGCCGAGTCTGTCTCTGAGTCGGCTGATCTGCTGCGCAACTTCTGCGTTCCCTGCGACGAGGTCCCGCATGGCGGCTGCTCGGCCGGCGTGACGCTCGCCGGCTCCAACGCTGCCGCCGGAAGGTGATCCCCCATCTCTTGCCGGATCACGCGCTGGCGACGCTCGAAGGCCAAGCTCCAGCCACCGCTGAGGATCATCGTTGTTGCAGCCCCCACTTATCTCGGTCCAGCGACGCGGGTGGGGGTGCGGTCGCGGCCGGGGCCGCCGGCGATGGCGTCGACACCGGAGCCGCCGTCGAGCAGGTCGGCGCCGCCACCACCGAAGAGCCGGTCGTCGCCGACGCCGCCGAACAGGTGATCGTTGCCGGCACCGCCCGACAGCCGGTCGTCGCCGATCTCCCCGAACAAGACGTCGTGACCCGACCGGCCCGAAACCTGGTCGCGGCCCGCCCCGGCGAACACCACGTCGTTGCCCGGGCCGCCGGCGATGATGTCACGGCCGGTGCCGCCCGACAGCCGGTCCCGGCCCGCACCGCCGTTGAGCTGGTCGTTGCCGGGGCCGACGGCAATCGTGTCGCGGCCGGTGCGGCCCGACAGCCGGTCTCGGCCCAATCCACCGAACACCCAGTCGCCGTCGGCGCCGCCAGAGATCACGTCGTTGCCTGACCGACCCGACAGCCGGTCCCGGCCCACCCCGCCAACGACCTGGTCGCTGCCGCGACCGCCAGCGACCGAGTCGTTGCCGGCGCCGGCGCAGATCACGTCGTTGCCGCCGCGGCCCCGGATCGTGTCGCCACCACCCAACGCGACGATCACATCACGCCCGGGCGTCCCGACCAGCACGTCGCCACCGGGCGTGCCGATGTCGGTGGGCACCGCCCCCTGGCAGCGCACCCCACCCACCGACTGGAACCTCGCCTCCACCGCCGGCCCGGCGTTACCGGCCGCGTCGACCGCCGCCGCGTACACCACATGGCTGCCAGAGCGACCTACCGTGAACGGCGCACAGCGCTCGTTGGGCAACTCATCGAACGACCTCGGCACTTCAACCGGGTCGAGCACACAGCGGGTCGCACCCGGGTTGGTGTCGGTGGCGGTGA
>JBKOUV010000218.1:0-4237 GCA_046723555.1 Actinomycetota bacterium
GTGCGATCGTGGTGGTGGTGGACGTCATCGGGCCATCCGTCAGACGTTGGGGCGGAAGATCCGGAACTGCAGCGCGGTCAACGCGAGGATGACGAGGAACAGCACGTAGCTGATCGCCGCGGTGTAGCCGTAGTTGCCGAAGCTGAACTGGTTGTAGGCGTGGTAGGCGACCGAGAGCGTCGAATCGAGCGGCCCGCCCTGGGTCATCACGAACGGCTCCTCGAAGAACTGCATCAGCCCGATGGTCGCGACGACGGCGGAGAACAGGAGCGTGGGCCGCAGCATCGGCAACGTGACGTTGCGGAATCGCTGCCACGCCCCGGCGCCGTCGACGGAGGCCGCCTCGTACAGCTCCTTCGGAATCACCTGCAGCCCGGCCAGGAAGATGATCATCTGCAACCCGAGCCCGCGCCAGGTCGTCATCAGGATGATCGATGGCAGGGCGTAACGGGTGTCGGTGAGCCATCCGGGCCCCTGGATCCCGATCTGGTCGAGGAGGCCGTTGATGATCCCCCGCTCAGTGCCGAGAAGCATTCGCCAGACGACGGCGATGGCGACGATGCTGGTGATCTGGGGGAGGTAGTACCCGAGCCGGAAGGCGTTGCGGAACTTCACGATCCCCTGGTTGAGGGCGAGGGCGATGAGCAGGCCGAGCCCCATCGTCAGCGGCACCGCCACAACCACGTAGATCGCCGTGTTGCGGGCCGCTTTGCGGAATGTCGGGTCGGAGAACACGTCGACGTAGTTGTCGAAGCCGACGAAGTTGACGCTCAGTGGATGGCGGATGTCAGTGATGCGGAGGTCGGTGAAGCTGGTGATGAACGAGACCAGGATCGGCCCGGCCATGAACACGAGGAACAGGGCCATGAACGGGAGGGCGAAGCTCCACCCGACGAGCGCCTGGCGCCACTTGCGGTGGCTCGCGCGCGAGGCGCGCAGGGACCGAGGGGGTTCTCCGCGCGCCTCGACGGCCGCCGCCGTCATCTCAGAGACCGGTCCCGATCGAGCTCGCCTTTTGCTGCATCGCCGCGCACCCGTCCTCGGGGGACGTGTTGCCGACGGTGACGGCCTCGATCTGACTGTCGACGGCCTCCGAGGCCACCTGCTCCCAGGTCGGGATGGCGGGTGGCGACTTGGCGTCGTCGAGCTGCTCGCCGAACGCTTTGAGCAGCTCGTCGTCGGAGAGGGTCTTGTCGTCCCACGCGTCCTGCACCGCCGGCAGGTCGCTGACCGTCTTGTACCACTTCACCTGCACCTCGGGACGGGTGAGGTACTCGACGAACGCCCACGCCGCGGGCTTGTTGTCGGACTGGGCGAAGACGCCCATGTCTCCACCACCGACGAACGAAGTGGCGGTCTCCTCTTCCGGCTGGTGGGCGACCGTCCACGTCTTCGGGTCGGCACCGGCATCGGTGACGACGCCGATCATCCACGGACCGCTGATGAACGATCCGACTTCGCCCTCGGTGAACTGACCTTCGACCGGGACGTCGCTGACGGACGGCGGCGCCAACCCGTCCTCGAAGAAGGAGTCGTAGTAGGTCAGGGCCTTGACGCAGGCGTCGGAGTCGAAAGTGAAGTTGCCCTCGTCGTCCATGATCTCGCCGCCGGCCTGCCAGAAGAAGGGCATCCAGGTCTGCCACGAGCCCGTTCCGCCCGGCTGCAGGCTGATGCCGTACTTCGCCCCACCGTCGACCTGAGCCTGGGCGAGCTCGGTGAGCTGATCCCAGTTCTCCGGTGCCTGGTCGAACCCGCCCTTCTTGGCGAGGTCAGTGCGGTAGTAGATGAGCCTCGTCTCGACGTACCACGGAACGCCGTAGCTCACCCCGTCGACGACGGTCGTGTCCCACGCCCCTTGGAAGAACTGGTCGGAATCGATGTTTTCCGGCGTCGGGTCGAGACCGCCGAGCTTGGCGAACTCGCCCATCCACGTGGTCCCGATGAGGCTGACGTCCGGCACCTCGCCGCCGGCGATGGCGTTCACGATTCGATCGTGAGCGGCATCCCAGGGCACGGCGGTCACCTTGACGTCGACGTCGGGGTTCTCGGCCATGAAATCCTTGGCGAGGGTTCCAAGCTTCTCGCCCTCGGTGCCCATCGCCCACACGGTGAGCGATCCCTCGACCGGTCCTTCCGGCTCGGTCGCCTGGGTCCCCTCGGAGGTGCCGTCATCGTCGTCACGGCCGCATGCGGCGACGAGGAGGACCAGAGCGGCGGCCATGGCGAGCCGGCGGCGGGTGCGGTTCATCGTCAAACCCCCTTGTGATCAAGTGATGTAGGTCAATCGGTTCCCCCGCTTGGGCTGCGGCATCCGCAGCTCTCCCTGACGACCACCGAGGTGCGCAGTACGACCGAAGTGGCCGGACGAGCCTCGATGCGATCGAACAACAACGCCGCCGCGCGTGCCCCGAGCTCGCGCATCGGTTGGCGGACGGTCGTCAACGGCGGGTGCAGGCGCGACGCCATGGTCGTGTCGTCCCACCCCGTGATCGCGACATCCTCGGGCACCCGCAGGCCGGCCGCACTCGCCGCGCGGTAGATGCCCGAGGCGATCTCGTCGTTGGCACACATCACCGCGTCGACGGTTTGTCGCCCGCCGAACAGGTGCAGGCCCGCCTTGTAGCCGTGGTCGACGTCGAAACCGCCAGCCGACACGACGGTGTCGGCGGCTCGAATGTCGGCGCGGCGCAGTGCCCGCCTCACTCCCCGCCAGCGCTCGCTCACGTCGGGGGAAAGGTCGGGGTCGCCGAGGAACACGAGCCGCCGGCGGCCGTGGGTGATCAGGTGCTCGGTGAGGCTGTCGGCCGACGTGACGCTCGCCGCCCGCACCGAAGGGACCTCACCGACCGCGGCACGAGCGAGGAGCACCACCGGCGTACCCCGCCGGTCGAGTGACGCGACGAACTCGTCGGACACGGTGCGGCCCATCACGACCAGCCCGTCGACGCGGTCGGCGAGATCGTGAACGAGCTCCTCGACGTTCGGGCGCCCGTGCGTGCCGAGGATCAACGCCGCCGCTCGCCGCTCGACCGCCTCGTCCTCGAACCCGGCGATCACCCGCGAGTAGTAGGGCCCGGCGAGGTCGGGGAACACGATGCCGACGGCGCCGTGGGCTTGCTCGACGAACGCCCGGGCGAGCCGGCTCGGGCGCCAGTGCAGCTCATCGGCGGCGGCGAGGACTCGCTGCCGGGTCTCGGCGGAGACCGGCGCGCTCCCGCGCAGCACACGCGACACCGTTGCGATCGACACACCCGCCCGCTCGGCGACCTGGTACACACTCGGTCGCCGTCGCCGCTCGAGCTTCTCGCTCTTGGGCAACGAACCCTCCTGCCGGATGTAAGCGCATTCATGTAAGCACTTTCCGCGTCAGGTTGTCAACCGGTCGTCAGCGGAGCGCGATCGGTTCGGCGAACATCTCCCGCCACACTCGTGCCGGCACTTTCGAGAGCTCATCCAGCAGCTGGTCGAGCAGGACAGGGTCCAGCCCCTGCGTCGCTTTGGACTCGACCGGTGCTGTCAACCGGGCCTTCGGGCTTAGCGGCAGGTCGTATTGCTCGAGCTCAAGCGGTCGTGACGTACTCGATGAAGCGCCCGAGGTCGACGAAGCCGACGGCGGCGTAGATGTGATGTGCCATCTCGGTGGCCTGGAGGCTGGCGGTCGTGCAGCCGCGAGCTCGGGCCTCGTGGAGCTGGAGTGCCGTCAACGCCGTCCCGACCCCCCGACGGCGAGCGTGCGGCACGGTGACGACGTTGTAAATGCCACAGTCACCCTCATGGTCGTACGCCATCGCGGCGGCAACGTTCTCGCCGTCGGCCGTGACGACCATGACGTAGAAGTCGGACGGGTCGACGCCCGCGAGGAGCCCTGGTGGCACGTCGAGCACGGTCAGGTAGACGCGCCAATCCGCAGGTGCGAGCGTCAGCTCGGGGCGTGGCACGAGGATCGAGTCGAGCGGCATCGCCATCGCGTACGTCAAGGAGTCGACGCGGTAGCCGCGAGCTTCGAGTGCGGCGATGCTCGCCGTTTCGGACTCATGCGCCCAGACTGCGTACCGGCCGATCGCCGCGTCGGCATACACGGTCTCGAGCGCGGCGATCGCATCACCCGCGCGCGACTGATCGAGGTCGCGGGCGAGCACCGCGTTGTTGAACACGTCCCGCTCGGGTGCTGATGGAAATGCGGCGACGGTGGCTCCCGGCACGTGTTCGAGGCGAGCACCCGGGGATCCCACGGTGT
>JBKOUV010000060.1:0-37858 GCA_046723555.1 Actinomycetota bacterium
GGCCAGGGCCCGCAGCAGCGTGGTCTTGCCGACGCCGTTGGGACCGACGACGCCGATGCGCTCGCCGGCCGGCACGACGAGATCGACGCCGTCGAGGACCGTCAGCGGCCCGCGCACGACGGTGAGGTCGCGGGCACGAAGGGGGGCGGCGGCTGGCATCAGGAACCTCGCAGGGTCGGGGACGAACGGAACACGCGAGTCAGCAGCCGGTCACGGCCCCCAGTGTGTCAGGTCGCACGCAACAATCCCCGTGATCTGGGTGCAGATCGTTGCAACCGCCGAGAAGAAATGGGGGAGCTACCGCGCCCGTTCGGACTCGCGCAGGATCCGGCTGCCGCGGTCGTACGTGACGTAGTTCCACGCCCAGTTGACGAGGACGTTGAGCCGGTTGCGGAACCCCATCAGGTAGACGATGTGCAGGCCGAGCCACGCCAGCCAGCCGATCGGCCCGCTCAGCCGCCACCCGTTGGGGAACTCGGCCACGGCGTCGTGACGGCCGATCGTGGCCATCTGACCCCTGTCGAGGTAGCGCAACGGCTCGGTCGGCTCGCCGCGGCGGCGGCGCAGGATCTGCCGGGCGGCGTGCTTGCCGCCCTGGATCGCCGGCTGGGCCACCTGCGGCAGCGGATCACCATCGCGCCCCGGTGCGGAGGCGATGTCGCCGACGGCGAAGACCTCCGGGTGGCCCGGGAGCGAGAGGTCGGGTTCGACGACCAGCCGCCCGCCACGTCCGACCGGCGTCCCGGTGAACGACGCGACACCCTCGGCCGTCACCCCGGTCGCCCAGACGGCGGTGTGGGCGGCGATCACGCTGCCGTCCGTCAGGTGGACCTTGGTGTCCTCGATGCGGTCGACGCCGACCCCGAGGCGCACCTCGACGCCGCGCCGCTCCAGCGTGCGCAGCGCCCGGCGCGACGACTGCTCGGAGAACGGGGTGAGCAGCCGGTCCGCCATCTCGACGAGCACGATGTGGGCGTCGGCGACCGGTAGTTGCGGGAAGTCCCACACGAGCACCTTGCGGTACAGCTCGAGCAGCCCACCCGCCATCTCGACGCCGGTCGGCCCGCCACCGCAGACGACGATGTCGAGGCCGCCGCCGGCGACGAGGCTCGGATCGAGGGCCGCCCGCTCGAACCGGTCGAGGATGTGCGCCCGCAGGGCCAGCGCGTCGTCGAGTTGCTTCAGCGGGAAGGCGTGTTCGGCGACCCCGGGAACCCCGAAGTCGTGGGACACCGCGCCGGTCGCGAGCACCAGCGTCTCGTAGGTGAGCCGTCCGCCGTCGTCCGTGGTCAGAACCCGCTGGTCGAGGTCGAGGGACTTCACCCGGGCCATCAACACGTCGACGTTGGTCGGCACCCGCCGCCACGGCCACCACCACCGACGCCGCGGGCGCACGATGCCGCGCACCGGGAACGAGACGTCGTCGGCGTCGAGCCCAGCCGTCGCGACCTGGTACAGGAGCGGCTGGAAGGTATGGAAGTTGTTGGCATCGATCAGGACCACGTCGACCGGCTCGCCGAGCAACGCCTCAGCCGCGGCGAGCCCGCCGAACCCGGCTCCGATGATCGCGACGCCCACCTGGCGGTCCACCCCCTCACGTTAGGCTTCGTTCATGGCTGTCGTCGGAGAGCATCACCCGGCGTTCGAGGAGTACTGCGAGTGCATCTTCGAGCTCGCCGAGGATGACGTCGATGTGATCCAGGCGCGCATCGCCGACCGTCTGCAGGTCAGCCGGCCGGCCGTGAGCGAGATGATGCGACGGCTCGAGACCGAGGGGCTGATCACCACCGACGGCGGGATCAACCTGACTCCCGAGGGCATCGAGCTCGCCGAGCGAGTGGTGCGCCGGCACCGCCTGGCCGAGCGCTTCCTCACCGACGTGCTCGGGCTGTCGTGGGCCGAGGCGCACCACGAAGCGGGCAAGTGGGAGCACGTGATGAGCCAGCACGTCGAGTCGGCGATGGACCGGCTGCTGGGCAGTCCCACGACCTGCCCCCACGGCAACCCGATTCCGGGCTCGAACTACGTGGAGGAGTCGTCGCGCCCGCTCGCCGCGGTGCGGCCCGGCGACGACTTCATCGTGCGGCGGATCACCGAGGAGCTCGAGTTCACGCCCGGGCTGCTCGAGTACCTCGAAGCGAACGCGCTCCAGCCGGGACGCAAGGGCGTGATCACGGCGGCCTCTCCGGACGGCACGCTCACGGTCGAGATCGAGGGACGTCACGTCGGCGTCGGCGCCTTCGCCAGCGCGCGCATCCTGGTTGACGCGTAAACGCCTCGCCCCACCCGAGTGTTTCGCGCCACCGGAGGGTTTGGCGTCGACACGTCCCTGCAGGAAACCCTCGGGTGCGGGGGTCCTGGTGCTGACCGCCGCCCTCTCGGCGTCGCTTGTCGCGTGCGCGAAGACCACGATCGACACCTCGCTGACGACGCCCGAATCCGACGGAGTGACGACGACGGTGTTCGCCCCTTCCGGCACGACGGCCCAGCTGCTCGACCAGCTGTTGACCGAGGCCGGCGCCCTCGGCGATCGCATCGCCGACAACCACGGCCAGCAGGATTCGTTCGCCCGCATCGAAACGCTCTGGGCGGTGGCCGCGCCCGACCTCCAGGCCGCGCGCCCCGATCTGGTGCCGGGGTTCCAGAGCGCGATCGACCTGTTGCAGACCGGAGTCGAGCGACGCCGCCCGGCCGACGCCGACAAGGCGACGAACAACCTGCGCAGCCTGATCGCCGCGTACAACGGTCGCTGACTGTCGTTTTCTGTCAACTGTTGCCACCAGGCGACACTTTTCGTCGCTCTGGAGCACGAGTTGCCGGGTTGCGTCAGACCATCGACGGCGGCAGCGGCGCGGAGTGGACGACGGTGAGCCGCTGGGTGGGGCGGGTGAGGGCGACGTACAGCGCGCGCAGGCCCTGGGCCTCGTCGGACACGATGCGGGCGGGCTCGACGACCACGACACCGTCGAGCTCGAGGCCCTTCACGACGCTGACGGGAACGACCGTGATCGGGTCGTCGAGGGCGGTGCGGGTGGCCCGCCCGTGCTCGATGCCGGCGGCGTCGAGGGCGCGCGAGACCTCCTCGGCGAGCGCGTCGGGTACGACGACGGCGACGTTGCCGGCGCGCAGCTCGGCGGCCATCTTCGCCGTCGCCTCGGCGACGGCCGCCGGGAAGTCGCCGTTCCCGGCCACGCCGACGACCGCCGGCGCCGCGTCGCCCACGCGCACCGCGCGCGGTGAGCGCAGCTGCGGGGTCGCCGCCTCCATGACCCGGTCGGCCAGCTCCATGATCTGCGCCGGGATGCGGTAGCCCACCGACAACCCCACCACCCGGGCGGGCTTGCGCTCGGGCAGGTAGGCGAGCACGTCGTCCCAGTCGTCGGGCGCGAGCGGCCCGGTCGCCTGGGCGATGTCACCGACGACCGTCATCGAGCCGTTCAGCGACCGCCGCGCCGCCATCCGGAGCTGCATCGGGCTCAGGTCCTGCACCTCGTCGACGACGATGTGTCCGTACGTGCGGATCTCGTCTCCCTCGTCGATCTTGCCGCCCCTGCCGACCCGTGGGCCGAGCACCTCGCGGGCGTCGTCGAGCAGGGCGACGTCGGCCGCAGTCCACCGCACGTCGCGCACGTCGGCGGCACGCGGCCGGTACAGCGACGCGATCTCGGGCTCGGAGAGCTGGCTGGACGCGGCCAGCTCGAGCAGCGCCCGGGACCCGAACAGATCGTGGAGCAGCTCCGCCGGCGTCAGCACCGGCCAGATCCGCTCGAGCGCGGCGCGCACGTCGGGGCGTGGACGGAGCGCCTGGCGCAGCTCCCGCGGGCTCACCGCCTCGCCCCGCCAGGATGCGGCCATCGCCGCGAAGACCTCGTTCTCGACGAACCGGCGGCCGCCGTTGTGACGCCGGAAGCGGCGGCGGGCCGCCCTGACGATGCGGGCCGACTCCTCGACGGTGAGGCGCACGTATCCGGTGCGGTAGGGCACCCGCAGCTCCTCGCGCAGCGGGCGCTCGCGGTCGTGGACGGCCTTGTCGATCACCGCCGACATGCGGGCGTCGCCCTTGACCCGCGCGGCGAGGGGTGAGTCGCCGCGGTCGACGCCAGGACGAGCCCACAGGACGTCCGGCACGAGGTCGGCGAGCACGACCTGCTCGACCCCGGCTTCGCCGAGCGACGGCAGGACCCGCTCGATGTAGCGCAGGAAGACCCGGTTCGGCCCGATGACGAGCACACCCTGGTCCTCGAGCGGGAAGCGGTGGGTGTACAGGAGGTAGGCGGCGCGGTGGAGGGCGACGACCGTCTTGCCCGTCCCCGGTCCGCCCTGCACGACGAGCACCCCGGCCTGCGGCGAGCGGATGATCTCGTCCTGCTCGGCCTGGATCGTGGCGACGATGTCGCCGAGGGTGCCGGTACGACCCCGTTCGAGCGCGGCGAGCAGGGTGGAGTAGCCGCGCAGCTGCGGCTGGTCGTCGCCCAGCCCCTCGTCGTGCCCGATGCCCAGGTGGTCGCCGCCGAACAGCTCGTCTTCGATGCCGAGGACCGTGCGGCCCTCGACCGAGAAGTGGCGTCGCCGCACCAGGCCCATCGGCTCGCGTCCGGTGGCCCGGTAGAAGGGCTCGGCCACCGGCGCCCGCCAGTCGACCACCACCGGATCGGAGTTCTGGTCGGCGATCGCGAGGCGACCGATGTGGAAGCTCTCGATCGCATCCGGGCTCTCGGCGTACCGGTCGATGCGCCCGAAGACCAGTGCGGCGTCGCCGAGATCGAGGTCGGTGAGGCGCTTGACCAGGGCCTCGTCGAAGGCGTTGCGCTCGAAGCGCGCTTGGAAGGTGCCGCCGAGGTCGGCCTCGTTGAGGTCACGGAGCCGCCACGCCGAGGCCTTGGTGCGTTCGAGGCACTCGTAGGCGAAGTCGACGTAGGCCTGCTCTTCAGCCAGTTCCGGGTGCTGTTGGGTCATTCGGGGAAAACGCGAAAAGGGGGTCGGATAACTCTATCGGGCCGTTCCGTCGTTTGACATCGGTCCGATCCGACCGGCCTCAAACGACAGTTCGGCCCACCGATATCGTCAGCCCCGTGGCTCCCTTTCTTGCTGCGGCCTGCGGGCGGCCCGCCGCCCACACGCCGGTCTGGTTCATGCGCCAGGCGGGACGGAGCCTGCCCGAGTACGAGCGGGTGCGGGGTGGTGGCTCCATCCTCGAGGTGATCCGGCAGCCGGATCTGGCGGCCGAGATCACGCTCCAGCCCGTGCGGCGGTACGGGGTCGACGCGGCGGTCCTGTACAGCGACATCACCGTCCCGATCCACGCCGTCGGGTTCGGCATCGACGTCGCCCCCGGCACCGGCCCGGTTGTCGAGCAGCCCGTGCGCAGCCGTGGCGACGCCGAGCGGCTCCGCCCCCTCGATCCGGCCGACGTCGGCTACGTGGCCGAGACCGTGAAGCGGGTTGCCGCCGAGCTCGGCCCGGAGGTCCCCGTGCTGGGCTTCGCCGGGGCTCCGTTCACCGTCGCCAGCTACCTCATCGAGGGCCGTCCGAGCCGGACCTACGAGCACACCAAGGCGCTGATGCGGGCCGACGAGGCGGGGTGGCACGATCTCCTCGACCGCCTCGCCGGGCTCGCGGTCACGTTCGTCGACGTGCAGCTGGCCCACGGGGCCCAGGCGTTCCAGCTCTTCGATTCCTGGGCCGGGACGCTCTCCCGCCGGGACTACGAGCGCTTCGTCCTCCCCCACTCGCGGCGGGTGTTCGCCGAGCTCGCCGACCGCCACCCCGAAGCGCCGGCGATCCACTTCGGCGTCGGCTGCCACCACCTGCTGGAAGCGATGTGGGCGGCCGGGCCGCGGGTCATCGGGCTCGACTGGCGGACTCCGATCGCCGAAGCCCGCCGGCGGCTGGGGCCCGACGTCGTCGTGCAGGGCAACCTCGACCCCGCGCTGGTGCTGGCCGGGGCCGATGTCGCCCTCGCCGCCACCCGAGCCGTGCTCGCCGACAACGGCGGCCACCCCGGCCACATCTTCAACCTCGGCCACGGGGTGCTGCCCGCATCCGACCCTGGCGTGCTGAAGGCGATCGTCGACTTCGTCCACGGCGAAACGGCTTCCCGCCCGCAATGACGGTCGGAGTCGTCTTGATGGCGTACGGGACGCCGCGCACGCCCGCCGACATCGAGGCGTACTACACCGACATCCGCCGGGGCCGCCCGCCGTCGGCGGAGCAGCTCGCCGACCTCACCCGGCGCTACGAGGCGATCGGCGGGACGTCGCCGTTGGCCCGGCGAACCGAGGGTCAGCGGGACGCGCTGCAGACCGCGCTGGACGGGTTGGCCCCCCACCAGTTCGCCGTCGAGCTCGGGTACAAGCACGCCGCGCCCAGCATCGAGGCGGCCGTTGAGGCGCTCTGCGCCCGCGGGGTCGAGCGGCTCGTCGGCCTGGTGCTGGCGCCGCACTACTCCGCGCTGTCCGTGGGCGAATACCTCGCCCGGGCCGCGGCGGCGGCGGGCAAACTCGGGACGCCGTTCGCCGGGATCGAGAGCTGGGCCACCGAGCCGGCCCTCGTCGCCTTCCTGGGCGACGAGATCCGCCGCCGGCTCGCCGAGCTGCCAGCGAACACCAAGGTCGTGTTCACGGCGCACTCGTTGCCGGCGCGGATCCTGGCCGACGGCGACCCGTACCCCGACGAGGTGCGCGCGACGGCCGCTGCGGTCGCCGCCGCGATCGGGCTGGCCCCGTGGACGCAGTGGTCCGTCGCGTGGCAGTCGGCCGGACGCACCCCCGAGCCGTGGATCGGCCCCGACATCCTCACCGTGATCGACCACTTGGCCGGGTCGGAGCACGCCGACGGGCTGCTGGTCTGCCCGTGCGGCTTCGTCGCCGATCACCTCGAGGTGCTCTACGACCTCGACATCGACGCCCGCCGGCGCGCCGACCAGCACGGGTTGGTGTTCGCCCGAACGGCGTCGGTGAACGACGACCGGGCCGTCTTCGCCGGCCTCGCCGATCGCGTCCTCGCCGCCGCATGACACCGGGCCGGGTGGTCGTCGTCGGCGGCGGGATCAGCGGTCTCGCTGCGGCCTACACCCTCGCCCGGTTGGTGCCCCGCGAGGCCGTCGCGATCGAGGTGCGCGAGGGCGCCGACCGGCTCGGCGGAAAGCTCAAGACCTCGCCGTTCGTCGACCTGCCCGCCGTCGACGAAGGGGCTGACGCGTTCCTCGCTCGCGTGCCCCACGGGTCCGCGCTCGCCCGCGCGGTCGGGCTCGGCGGTGAGCTCACGTCACCGGACGCGGCGGCGGCCGCGGTGCGCTCCGGTGGCCGTCTCCACCCCATCCCCGACGGGCTCGTGCTCGGGGTACCGGCCGGACTGCGGGGGCTGGCGACGAGTGGGTTGTTGTCCTGGCGGGGCAAGCTGCGCGCCGCCGTGGAGCCGCTGATCCCGGCGCGGGACCCCGACGATTCGGTCGGGTCGCTCGTGCGGACGCGGTTCGGCGACGAGGTCCACGAGCGGCTGGTCGATGCGCTCATCGGCACGATCTACGCGGCCGACACCGACCGGTTCAGCTTGGCGATGGTGCCGCAACTGGCGGGCCTGGCCGCCCGGGGGCGGAGCCTGCTGGTGAGCGCCCGGAAGGCGCGCCACGACGCTCCGCCCGCGGCCGGACCGGTGTTCCTGACCCCCCGGGCCGGGATGGGTGCGCTCGCCGACGCCGTCGCCGCGGCGGCGCGGGGCCACGGCGTGGCGATCCGGACGTCAGCGCCGGTCGCCGAGCTGGCCCGCGACGGCGATCGCTGGCGGGTCGACGGGGACCTCGCCGACGCGGTGGTGCTCGCCACGCCCGCCGCGCCGACGGCGCCCCTGCTCGCGTTCTCGGCGCCCGAGGCGAGCCGCTTGCTGGCGATCATGGACCACACCGGGGTCGCGATCGTCACCCTGGCGGTCGACGGCTGGCCGGAGCGGCTGCGCGGCTACAGCGGCTACCTGATCCCGAAGCCGGACCAGGTCGACGTCACGGCGGTCTCGTTCGGGTCGCAGAAGTGGGCCCATTGGCGCGGCGAAGGCGGCCAGGAGATCCTCCGCGTGTCGATGGGCCGTGACGGGCTGCCGATCCCCGACGGTGACGACGCGGGCCTCGTCGAACGGGCCGTCGACACGGTCGGGCGGCACATCGGCCTCGACGTCCAACCGGTGGCCAGCCGGGTCAGCCGGTGGCCGGCCTCGTTCCCGCAGTACCGGCCGCACCATCTCGACTGGCTGCGGCGGCTCGACGCCGCGCTCCCCGCCAAGCTGTTCCTCACCGGGGCGAGCTACCGCGGGATCGGCGTGCCGGCGTGCGTCGCCGACGCCGAAGCCACGGCCCGGGCGGTCGCCGCCTCCCTTGACGCGTGACGCACTGGCAGAATTCAGTCATGCGTCGGTCGCTCGCGCTCGCTCTCACGCTGCTCGCGGGCTGTGGCGGGGGCGCGGAGCTGGCCCAGCAGCTCCAGCGGGCGGTCCCGGCGACCACCGCCCCGGCGACCACCGCCGTCCCGACGACGCCCGTCTCCACGACCGCGGCCCCGACGACCACTCGGCCCAAGCCGAAGCCGACCACGACGACGAGCGCCCCGACCACGACGCTCCCACCGCTCCCGGTCCCAGCGGCCCCGCCGTCCGAGGACGGTTCCAGAGAGCCGCTCCTCCAGCTCGGCTCGATCGAGGTCCCCCGCCTCGGCATCGACCGCCCGATGTTCGAGGGGATCCGGCTGAGCACGCTGGACCTCGGCCCCGGTCACTGGCCGGGCACGGCGCTGCCGGGTCAGCTCGGCAACGTGGTCGTAGCCGGCCACCGGGTCAGTCACAACCAGGACTTCCACGATCTCGACCAACTCCTCGCCGGTGACAAGGTGATCTTCCACACCGACTCGGGTCCCCACGTGTACCGCGTCGTCTCCACCGAGATCGTCGGCCCGGACGCGCTGTGGATCGTCGACCAGTCCTACGCCCGCACCGCCACCCTGTTCGCCTGCCACCCGCCCGGCTCGGTCAGCCAGCGGATCGTCGTCCACCTCGCGATGGCGAAGCGCCGCGCGTGAAGCGGCTCGGCGTCGCCCTCCTCGCCGGCTTCCTGGTCGCCTTCTCGCTGCCGCCGTGGGGCTGGTGGCCACTGTCGTTCGTCGGTGTCGCCCTCCTCGAGATCGCCGTCGGTCCGGCGCCGCCACGCGGGGCGCGGTTCGCCCGCGGCATGGCGTTCGGGCTCGCCTGGATGGCCACCGGCATGGCGTGGATGTGGCAGCTCACCGTGGCCGGCTACATCGCCACCAGCCTGATCTTCGCCGCCTGCCATGGCCTCGCCGAGCTCGCCTCGCCGAACGGCAGGTGGCGCGTGATCGGCCGTCCTGCTGCTCACAGCCTCGTCGAGGCGGTACGACTCTCGTTCCCGTTCGGGGGCGTCCCGCTCGCCACGCTCGGGATCGCCCAGGCCGGCGGTCCGCTCGCCGGGCTCGCCCGGGTGGGTGGGGTGATCCTGATCACGTGGGTGGTGTTCCAGCTCGGCTTCGCCGCCGGCGCCCTGATCTCCGACGCCCGACGCGGCCAGCGCGACCTGCCACCCGCGTTGACTGCGTCCGCGGTCGCGCTCGCGGTGCTGGCGGTCTCGTTCGTCGCCCCGCGGGGCGACGGCACCGGGAGGTTCCTCGACGTCGCCGCGGTGCAAGGCGGTGGCGAGCAGGGCACGCGGGCGCTCGACGTCCCGTCCCGCATCGTCTTCGAACGCCACCTCGAGGCCACCCGCAGCATCGAGCCCGACGCGGAGCTCGACCTCGTCGTGTGGCCGGAGAACGTGATCGACACCGTCGACTTCGAGACCAGCGAGGAGCTCCCGCTCGTCGCCGCCGAGGCGGCGCGCCTCGGCGTCCCGCTCGCCGTCGGGATCACCGAGGACGTGCCCGGGCAGCCGGGACGGATCACCAATGCCCAGGTGATCGTCACGCCAGACGGCCGGGTGACGAGCCGCTACGACAAGGTCCGCCGCGTCCCCTTCGGCGAGTACGTACCGCTCCGCGGGTTTCTCGATGCCCTCGGCGCACCGGTCGACGAGGTGCCGACCAACGCGATCCCGGGTACCCAGCCGGCCGTCCTCGACCTGCCGGACGGCACCCGCGTGGCGGTGGCGATCTCGTGGGAGGTCTTCTTCGGCGGCCGCATCAGGGATGGCGTCAAGCACGACGGCGAGTTCGTCCTCAACCCCACGAACGGCGCCAGCTACACCGGCACGATCGTGCAGACCCAGCAGGTCGCCTCGAGCCGGTTGCGGGCGATCGAGACGGGACGCTGGCTGGTGCAGGTGTCGCCGACCGGCTTCTCCGAGCTCGTCACGCCGGACGGCGACGTCATCGACCGCACCGCGGTCAGCGAGCGGGCGATCGTGCGCGGCACAGTCGAGCTGCGCACCGGTCGCACGTGGTACGTCCGGGCGGGCGACGCGCCGTTCATCGCCGCGCTGGTCCTCGTCTTCGCCGGCGCGTGGATCGCGACGTTGAGCCGACGACGGCGGCGTGCGTCACCGATCGAGCAGCACCGTGACCGGGCCGTCGTTGATGAGGGCGACCTGCATCTCGCGGCGGAACCGGCCGGTGGCCACGGTCGCCCCGAGCCGGCGGAGCTCGGCGACGAGGGAGTCGACGAGCGGCTCGGCGTGTTCCGGACGGGCGGCGGCGATCCAGCTGGGGCGGCGGCCCTTGGTCGTGTCGCCGTACAGCGTGAACTGGCTGACGACGAGTAGTTCGGCGCCGACCTCGGCGGCCGAGCGGTTCATCACCCCGGCGTCGTCGTCGAAGAGGCGAAGGTTCCACAGCCGGTCGGCGAGCTTCCGGGCGAGCGCTTCGTCGTCGGTGTGGGTCACGCCGACGAGCACGCACAGCCCCCGACCGATGCGCCCGACCTCCTCGCCGCCGACCGTCACCGCGGCCTCCGTCACTCGCTGAACCACGGCACGCACCGCCGCATGCTCGCGTATCCACCCGTTAGCCTCACCGGTCATGTCTCCCCGGGCGGATCGGTCGCTGCGGATCGCCTACCTGACGTACCGGGGCAAGCCGCACGTCGGCGGACAGGGCGTCTACACCAGGCACCTCACGAAGGCGCTCGTCGACCTCGGCCACGAGGTCGAGGTGTTCGGCGGGCAGCCGTACCCCGTGCTCGACGACCGCGTGCCGCTGACCAAGCTGCCCAGCCTCGACGTCTTCAACGACCACTACCCGGGCCGCTTCCCCGCCTACTGGGAGATCAAGTCCCGGGAGGACGTGCTCGAGCTGGCGCAGTTCTCCCTGGGCACGTTCTCCGAACCCCTGGCGTTCAGCTACCGGGCGCTCCGCGAGCTGAAGCCGCGGCGGGGCGAGTTCGATCTGGTCCACGACAACCAGTGCCTCGGCTACGGCATCCTCGCCCTCGAGCGCTGGATCCCGACGGTCGTCACGCTGCACCACCCGATCACCAGGGACCGTGAGCTGGAGATGCGTCACGCCGCCAACTGGCGCAAACGGTGGTCGGTCGGGCGCTGGTACTCGTTCGTCAAGATGCAGGGCCGGGTCGCATCCCGGATGCCGCGCATCGTCGTCGTGAGCGAGAACTCGATCCAAGACATCCACACCGACATGGGCGTGGGCTACGAACGGATGCGGCTCGTCCCCGTCGGCGTCGACCCCGAGCTGTTCCGGCCGTTGCCCGACGTGGCGCGCGTCCCGGGGCGTCTGATCACCACCGCCTCGGCCGACGTCGCGCTCAAGGGTCTGGCGTACCTGCTGGAGGCGATGGCGAAGCTGCGCACCGAGCGCAACGTCACGCTGACGATCATCGGCCGGCCCAAAGCCGGCAAGAGCATGGACCTCATCGACTCGCTCGGCCTCCGACCGCACGTCGAGTTCGTGGCCGGCGTGCCCGACGAGCGGATCGTCGAGCTCTACGCCGAGGCCGAGCTGGCGGTCGTGCCCAGCCTGTACGAGGGGTTCAGCCTCCCCGCGATCGAGGCGATGGTCACGGGGACGGCGTTGGTCGCCACCGACGGCGGCGCGCTGCCCGAGGTCACCGGCCGCGACGGGGACACCGTGCTGCAGTGCCGGGCCGGCGACGCCGACGCCCTCGCCGCGGCGATCCGGCGGGGCCTCGACGACCCGGAGCTTCGGGCCCGCGTCGGCGCGGCCGGACGGCGCCGGGTGCTCGATCGCTGGACGTGGCGGCGGTGTGCCGAGCTCACCGTCGAGCAGTACCGCGACGTTCTCGCCATGCCCGCCAACGTGGCCAAGCTGGCCCGCAACGGCCGGCCCTGCTGATGCTGACGATCCGCATCGATCGCTTGGCCGCGCTCGGCGTGCGGTCCGGCCATCTCGTGCTCGACGCCGGCGCCGGGTTCGGGCGCCACGCCTTCGAGCTCGCCCGTCGCGGGCACCGGGTCGTCGCGCTCGACTTCGCCGCCGACGAGGTGACGGCCACGCGCGACACGTTCACCGCGATGGTCGAGGCGGGCGAGATCCCGGCCGGCGCCGGCGTGCTGCGCGGCGACGCGACGAGCCTCCCGTTCGCCGACGCCAGCTTCGACGCCGTGATCACGTCCGAGGTGCTCGAGCACGTCTCCGACGACACCCGCGCCCTCGCCGAGCTGGTCCGGGTGCTGCGCCCGGGGGGCGCGTTCGCCGCCACCGTGCCCAGCTGGCTCCCGGAGAAGATCAACTGGATGCTGGCGGACGACTATCACGCCCCGGCGGTCGCCGGTGGGCACGTGCGGATCTACTCGGCGACCGAGCTGCGGGCCAAGCTGCGGGCCGCCGGTCTGCACCTCGCCGGGTCGCACCACGCCCACGCGCTCCACTCGCCGTACTGGTGGTTGAAGTGCGCGGTCGGCGTGAGGAACGACGACCACCCGCTCGTCGTCCGGTACCGCCGGTTCCTCGAATGGGACATCACCCGCCAGCCGCGCGCGACCCGGATCGCCGACCGAGTGCTGTCGCCCGTACTCGGCAAGAGCCTCGTGCTGTACGCGACGAAGGCTCCCGCGGCGTCGGTCGCGGCGACCAGCGCGCCCGCGCCGGCGGAGGCCGCGTGAGCTTGCCGGAACTTCCGGGCGTGCTCAGCGCGGCCGAGGTGCGGGCGAGCGCCGAGCACCTGGCCTCGTTGCAGGTCCGCTCGGGCATGATCCCGTGGTACCCGGGCGGCCACTGCGATCCGTGGAATCACGTCGAGTCGGCCATGGCGCTCGACGTCGCCGGGCTGCCCGACGAGGCCGCCCGCGCGTATCGCTGGCTGGCGGAGACCCAGCGGCCCGACGGGAGCTGGCACAACTACTACCGCGCCGACGGCACGGTGGAGGAGAACAAGCTCGACACCAACGTGTGCGCCTACGTCGCGACCGGTGCCTGGCACCACTGGTGTTGCACGGCCGACGAGGCGTTCGTCGACGAGCTGTGGCCGACGGTCGACCGGGCCCTGGGCTGGGTGCTGTCCCTGCGGCGGCCCGACGGGCTCGCCCTGTGGGCGATCGAACCCGACGGTTCCCGACCGTGGGACTACGCCCTGCTCACCGGGACGTCGAGCATCCAGCACGCGCTGACGTGCGGGCTCGGCCTCGCCGCGGTCGTACGGGCCCGCCGGCCCGAGTGGCGCCGGGCCGCGGCCCGGATGGCCGAGGCCGTGGCGTTCCCCGCGGACGTCTTCGAACCGAAGGAACGCTGGGCGATGGACTGGTACTACCCGGTGCTCACCGGCGCCCTGACCGGTGAGGCGGCGAAGGCGCGGCTGGCCGACGGGTGGGACACGTTCGCAATCGAGGGTCTCGGGATCCGCTGCGTGAGCGACGAGCCGTGGGTGACGGCGTCGGAGACCGCCGAGTGCGCGCTCGCCCACGTCGCCATCGGTGACCTCGCGACGGCGTGTGACCTGCTGTCGTGGACCCGGGCTCACCGACGCGACGACGGGTCGTACTGGACGGGCATCGTGTACCCGCCCGGCGAGGCGCCGGTGCAGTTCCCGTTCGACGAGCACACGTCGTACACCGCGGCGGCCGTGATCCTCGCCGCCGACGCGATCACTGGCGCGTCTCCGGGCGCCGGGCTGTTCAGACCTCGAGTGCTCGACTGAGCCTCGTCAGACCCCAGCGCGAACTGGGCGGGAATCGTCCCATCGGTGGATCTGGGCGGGAATCGTCGCGACAGGTGAGACGGATCCCGCCCAGATTGCCGTTTGGGACACATCCCGCCCAGATTGGGGCGCAGGCAACGTCGCCTCTTGGCGGATGCTCGTCAGTTCACTCGGGTCAGCACGCGGAGGGAGCCGGTGGCCGAGGCCAGCCGGAAGTGGCCGCTGGCGAGGGCGGGCCGGAAGATCTCCTCGTAGGGCGGGCGGCCACCGTCCGCCGGATCCGGGAACACGTCGTGGATCGCCAGCGTGCCGCCGACGGCCACGTGCGGCGCCCAACCGGCGTAGTCGGCGCGCGCCGGTTCCACGCCGTGGCCGCCATCGATGAAGACCAGCGCGGCCGGAGTCGACCAGTGCCGGGCCACATCGGGCGACCGTCCGACGACGGCGACCACGCTGTCCTCGAGCCCGGCGTCGTGGATCGCGGCGCGGAAGAACGGGAGCGTGTCCATCTCACCGATGCGGGTGTCGACGACGCTCGGGTCGTGCCACTCCCACCCCGGCTGGTTCTCCTCCGATCCCCGATGGTGGTCGACGGCGAACAGCACCGTGCCGGCCGCCCGGGCCGCGGCGCCGAGCCAGATGGTCGACCGCCCGCAGTAGGAGCCGATCTCGACGAGTGGGGCGCCGGGCACAGCCCGCGTCGCCGCCACCGCCGCGGCGTGCAGCGCGTCGCCCTCCTCCACCGGCATGAAACCCTTGGCGGCCAGGGCGTGCTCGCGCCAGTCGATCTCGGGCACGCCGGAAGCGTACGAGGGCGCTGCGCCAGAATGGACCGGTGCAGACTCTCCTCGACGAGCTCGTGACCCTGCTCGCCCTCGAGCCGATCGAGGTCAACATCTTCCGCGGTCGCTCTCCGGAGGAGAACCGCCAGCGGGTGTTCGGTGGTCAGGTGGCGGGGCAGGCGCTCGTCGCCGCGGCCCGCACGATCGACGACCCCGGGCGCCTCGTCCACTCCCTCCACGCCTACTTCATCCGGCCGGGCGATCCGACGGTGCCGATCCTCTACGAGGTCGACCGGTTGCGCGACGGCCGGAGCTTCAGCACCCGGCGGGTCGTCGCGATCCAGCACGGCCGGGCGATCTTCAACATGCAGGCGAGCTTCCACGTCGAGGAGGCGGGACCCGACCACCAGATCGCGATGCCGTCGGGCATGCCCGATCCCGAGTCGTTGCCCGACTGGCACACCCGCATGGCTCCGTTCCGGGAGGAGCTCGGCGAGTGGTACGACCGACCGCGGTCGATCGACCTGCGCTACGTCGACGGCGATCCGATGAGTCGCCAGCGGGAGCCGGCGGAGCGCCAGCGGGTCTGGATGCGCGCCGACGGCAAGCTGCCCGACGACCCCGTCGTGCACGCGTGCCTCGTCACCTACGCCAGCGACATGACGCTGCTCGACACGACGATCCTGCCGTTCGGGTTGTCGTACACCAGCCCGGGCCTGCAGATGGCGAGCCTCGACCACGCGATGTGGTTCCACCGGCCGTTCCGGGCCGACGAGTGGCTGTTGTACGACCAGTACGCGATCTCGACCGCGCTGGCGCGCGGGCTGGCCGGCGGGGCGATCTTCGCCTCCGACGGGCGCCTCGTCGTCACCGTCGTGCAAGAGGGTCTCGCCCGGGTGGGCGGGCGCCAGTGATGCGGCGAGCTCTGGGTGGGATCGCCGTAGCCCTGATCGCCATGACTTCGGCGTGCGGCGACGACGACGGCGGGTCCGCTCCGACCAGTCCCCCGCCGGCGTCCGCGACGGCCGTCGCCACCACCGCGGCGACCACGTCCGCCGCACCGACGACCGCGGCGACACCGCCGTCCACTACGACGGCCGCGACGAGCGCTCCCAGCGAGCAGGCTCCGACCACCGTGGCGACGACGGCGACGCCGACGACAACAGCGGCGCCGGCGGACACCGAACCGGCCGGCGCCCCTGAGGTCACGCTGACCCAGGTGGCCGACGTGAGCAGTCCTGTCGATCTCGAATGGCGCAAGGGGGATCCCGCCCCGTACGTCGTCGAGAAGGAAGGTCGGATCGAGCGCCTGGTCGACGGAGCGCCGGCCACCGTGCTGGACGTGAGCGACCTCACGTCGGAAGGCAGCGAGCAGGGCCTGCTGGGGCTCGCCTTCGCCCCGAGTGGCGACGTCGCCTACATCAACTACACCGACAACAACGGTGACACCGTGATCTCGGAGCACCCGGTCGCCTCCGACGGCACGTTCGGCACGGGCGACTCGGCGCGCATCGTGCTCGAGGTCGACCAGCCCTACGACAACCACAACGGTGGCCGCCTGACGTTCGGTCCCGACGGATACCTCTACATCGGGATGGGCGACGGCGGCGCCGGCGGCGATCCCGAGCGCCGGGCCACGGATCTGTCGTCGCTGCTGGGCAAGCTGCTGCGCATCGACCCGGCCATCGCCCAGGGTCAGCCATACACGGTCCCGCCGGACAACCCGTTCGTCGACACCCCGGGCGCGGCGCCGGAGGTCTGGGCGAGCGGGCTGCGCAACCCGTGGCGGTTCTCGTTCGACCGCCAGACCGGCGACCTCTGGATCGCCGACGTCGGGCAGAACGAGTGGGAGGAGATCGACGTGGCCCCGGCCACGAACGGCCGCGACGCCGGCAAGGGGCTCAGCTTCGGCTGGAGCGCCTTCGAGGGCGATGCCCGCTACAACGAGGACGTCTCCCCGAAGGGCCACACGCCGCCCATCGCCACGTACAGCCACGAGTTCGGGTGCTCGATCAGCGGTGGTGTCCGGGTGCGCGGCGGGTCGGTTCCCGCCCTCGAGGGCTGGTACGTCTACGGCGACTACTGCTCCGGGATGATGTGGGCGCTCGAGGTCACCGGTGAGGGCGCCAACATCGCCGCGGGCCGCACCGTCGACCTCCCGCCCGTGGCGTCGCCGACCGCCGTCGTCGCCGGCCCCGTCGGCGAGACCTACGTCCTCTCCCTGACCGGGCCGATCTACCGCCTCGACCCGGCGTGACTCCCTCCCTCTAGCCGACTCGTTGGAACTCGATCCGGCGCGACGGGACGTCGACCGCGTCCAAGCGGACCCGCACCTCGTCGCCGGGGTCGACGTGGTGGGCCTCGACCCTCGCCAGCACGGCGGGGTCGGCGAGCTGGATCACCACCCCGTGCTGGTCCTCGTCGACGACGACGGCGTCGAACGTCTCGCCGACCCGGCCGGCCAGCCACACGGCTTCGGCCAGGGCGATCACCGCGCCGGCGACCCGGTCAGCCCGCGTCTCCGTGCGCTCCATCACCTCGGGCAGCTGTTCGAACGCCGCCCGCAACTCGGCCGAGACCGGACGGCCGTTGGCGACGGCGAGCGCGGCTTCGATCACGTACCGGTCGCCGAGCCGGCGCAGCGGCGCCGTGGCGTGGGCGTACGTTGCGGCGACGGCGGCGTGCCAGGGCCGCACGCCGTCGCGATGGGCCTCGTACGTGGCTCCACCGCTCGCCCGACGCACGGCGAGCAGGAAGGCCGCCGTCCGCGGGTCGTCCCGGCCCAGCGAGCGCTCGAAGTCACCGACCGACTGCGCCGCCGGCCACTCCAGCCCGAACGCCTTCGCCGAGCTGCGCAACCGACGGATCGCCCGCGCGTCCGGCTCGGGCATGACCCGGAACAACCCGGTGCCCGCCGCATGCAGCGCGCCGGCAACGGCGAGGTTGGTGGCGAGCGACATCGCCGCGTTCTGGTCCTCGCTCTCGAGTCGCGGCCGGAACCGCAGCTCGAAGCCGCCGTCGGTGCGCTCGAGCTTCTGGTCGGGCCACTCGACGCGTGGCGCCTCCCGCCGCTGCTCGGCACGCCCGACGCGACGCGACAGCTCGGCGAACCCGGGCGGTAGATCCGCGGCCCGGACCGACAGGTAGTCGAGCTTCGCCCGGCTCTCGATCACCGCCCGTTCGACGCCGTCGAGCCGAGCGTCGCCCGCGGCGTCGATCCGAACGGTGAACACGACCGCGGGCCGCGGCCCATCCGGGAGCAGGCTCGCCGCGCGGTCGCACAGCGCCGGCGGGTACAGCGGCGCCCGCTCACCCGCCAGGTAGACGGTGACCCCACGACGCCACGCCTCGGCGTCGACCGGATCGCCCGGGCGGACGAAGAAGCCGACGTCGGCGATGGCGTAGCGGAGGACGACGTCGTCGCCGGCCGTGCTGATCGCAAATGCCTGATCGAGATCCGTGGCCGAAGCCGGGTCGAGCGTGACGAACGGCTCCGCCGTCCGGTCGGCGTGATCCGCACCGGGCTGGCGTCGCGCCGCGTCGGCGGCCGCATCGATGACGTCCGGTGGGAACTCGCCCGGGACGGCGAACTCCTCGCGGATGCGCTCGATCCCCCGCTGCAGTTGTTCGTCACGTCGGTCGGGCAGCCGCATCGGCGCAGCTAGCGGCGAGCGCCCATGAACATCCCCTTCAGCGCCTCGTAGTGCTCGATGACGTGGCCGGCCCCGAGTACGACGGCCTCCAGGGGGACGTTGGACATGCGCACCGGCACCTTGGTCTCGCGCTCGATGCGTTGGGCCATTCCGCGCAGCAGCCCACCGCCGCCGACCAGGTACATGCCGCGCACGAGGAAGTCCTGCGACAACTCCGGCGGGGCCTTGGCGAGGCAGCGGATCACGGACGCGACGAGAGAGGAGACGACGTCCTCGATCGCGAACCGGATCTCCTCGGGGGTCAACAGCACCGTCTTCGGCAACCCCGTCATCAGGTCGCGCCCGCGGACCTCCGCCTGGTTCTCGTCGCGCATCGGATCGGCCGACCCGATCGCGACCTTGATCTCTTCGGCCGTGCGCTCGCCGATCGCGATGCCGTGCTCGCGGCGAACGTAGTTCTGGATCGAGGCGTCGATGTCGAACGAACCGATGCGCACCGCCTCCAAGGCGACGATCCCACCGAGACTGATCACGGCCGTCTCGCTCGTCCCGCCGCCGATGTCGATGACCATGTTGCCGACCGGTTCGTCGATCGGGAGGTCGGCCCCGATCGCCGCCGCCATCGGCTGCTCGATCAGGTTGGCGTCGGCGGCGCCCGCCCGCCGCGCGGCGTCGGTGACGGCCCGCCGCTCGACCTCGGTGATCGCCGACGGCACACAGATCACGACCTTCGGGCGGGTGAACCGGCTGACGCCAACTCGTTGCAGAAGCAACCGGATCATCCGCTCGGTGATCTCGAAGTCGGTGATCGCGCCGCCCCGCAACGGACGCACCGCGACGATGTAACCGGGCGTGCGGCCGATCATCTGCCACGCCTCGCGGCCGGTCGCCAGCACTTCGCCGGTCTGGCGGTTGAGGGCGATCACCGAGGGCTCGTTGAGAACGATCCCTCGACCCTTCATGTAGACCAGCGTGTTCGCCGTGCCCAGATCGATGGCCAGGTCACGGGCCACGAGTCCCTCCAACCCTCACGTTCAAGTTGAGGTCGCGGTCAGCCGCCACCTTTGTCATCCTCTGCCGGCGGACGGTCGGGTTCGGCGAGGTCATCGGTGTTGCCGCCGCGCTCGTCGAGTTGGTGCAGCTTCTCGACCGTGGGCTTGCGCGCCTCGGGCGACAGCGCATCGATCTGGCGCTGGAACACCGCCACGGTGTCCGGTCGACGACTGCGGAGCACGAGCGCGACGACGATCGCCACCACGACGACCGCGATGATGATGACGACGACGACCGCGATCACGCGACGGTCCCGGCACCGCTGATCGGCGTGGCCCCCGTTCCCCAGGCGCTGCCCTCGCGCCAGGTTTCGTGCTTCCAGATCGGGACCGAAGCCTTCAGCGCGTCGATCGCGTATCGGGCGGCCTCGAACGCCTCCGCCCGGTGCGGCGCCGACACCGCCACGACAACCGACGATTCCTCGACCTCGAGACGGCCGATGCGATGGAGCATGGCGATCCGCCCGATCGCCGGCCAGCGGTCGCGCGCCTCGGACGCGATCGCGGCGAGCCGGGCGTCGACCGCCTCCTCGTACGCCTCGTAGGTGAGATGCTCCACGCCTTCGCGACCATCCGCATGGTCGCGAACCGTCCCACTGAACAGCACGACGGCACCGCAGTCCGAACGAACGGCCCACTCGTAGATGGCGCCGACCGGCAGCTCGTCCCCGGTGAGCCTCAGCCAGTCGTCGCCGGTGAGCGGTGGTGCCTGCACGGGCCGCATCGTAGCCGTGGGTACCGAGACCCCACCCGACCGGCGCAGTGACAGGACCGTGGCTACGCTGCCGCCACGTGGAACCGGGTCCACTGCCTCCTCATGAGCGCCCGTGGCGCCATCCATCCGAGCTCGGACCCCCACCCCATGAGCCGACATCGACCACGGGTCGGGTGCTCATCGTCACCAGCGCGACGGTCAGCCTGATCCTGATCGGCCTGCTCGCGATCGCGATCACGCCCGACCGCGCGCCGACTCCGATCGCGGCCAGCTCGACGATCAACGAGCTCGGCTCCCGCTCCGTCCCGGCCGCGATCGCGTCCAGCGTGGCGCTGACCGCGACCACTCGTCCGTCGCTCCCGGTCGTGACGCCGGTCGGCGATGAGGGATGGGCGGTCACGACGTGGGAGGCGGTCGCCGGAGAGACCGGGTGGATGGACGCCCGCCTCCCGTCCGGCGAGGTCGTCACGGTCGAGGTCGTCGGCGCGGACCAGGCGGCCGGCCTCGTCGTGGTGACGCTGCCGCCGTCGACCGGCACGGCCGGATACGAGCTCGCGGCCAACCGACCGGAGCCGTCCGACACGGTGTACGTCAACGGCAGCCAGCCGAGGGTCGTCACCCTCCTCGACCTGGCGTACCTCGAGGTCGAGGAAGCGACGCCCGTTCTCGACGGCGCGGGCGCGTTGATCGGTCTGTGCACCGGCGGCGACGACGGCACGACGCTGATGACCGTCGACACCATGCCCGGCGACGACGGCCGATCCACGGTGCCGGTCGACACCACCACCCCGGCAGTCGAAACCGTCGCACCCGAGACGACCACGAGCGAGTCGACGGCCACAACGCCGACCACGACCCCCGACACCGTCGCGACGGACTCGTCCGTCCAGGACGCGACCACTGTTCCCGCCACTACACCGGAGAGCACCGACCCGGAGTCCACCGTCGCCGACTCGACGGTGCTGGAGTCAACCGCTCCCCCGCCGCCTCCGCACGGCCGGTAGCCGCCGCCTCAACGACGGCGGCGTCGCCAGCGGCGAATCAGCGCGATCGTTCCGCCGGCCACGCCGAGACCTGCCAGCACGAACGCGGTCATCGACAGCTCCTGGCGCCGCTTCGGCGTGATCATGGTCCACCAGCGGGCCTCCGTGCCTTCGACGTACGCCTGCTCGTTGGTGACCGTGGGGCGCCAGCCGAGCGCCTTCAGGCGATCGTTGGCGACGAGCCAGGGGGCACGCGTGTAGCTGAGCAGCCCGGGCGGGATCGGTCCCCGCTGGAACCGCCAGCGCACCGCGCCCAGCACCTCGTTGGCCCGATCGGGCAGGCGGACACGCGGGCGGGATCCGGTGAGCGCGCGCACTCGCTCACCGGCGATCCATCCGTCCGGCGCGACGTTGAACACGCCGTCGGGCTGCTGATCCACGGCCAGGGCGACCGCGGACGCGAGGTCGTCGAGGTGGAGGAACTGGGCGGGCGGGTCCTCCTCACCGAACCGTTGCCCGAGGCCGGCGGCGAGGGCGCGGGCGAGCGACGACGTGCCGTCGGCCGCCATCGTCACGGCCGGGCGGAGCACGGTGACCGTGCGCCCGGGCGCTGAGCGGCGCCAGCGGTCGGCCATCGCCTCGACGGTGGCCAGCTGGCGGGCGTAGACGAAGTCGACGTCGGGACGGAGCACGGCGTCCTCGGTCAACGGCACCGGGTTGTTGGCGTACGCCCCGTAGACGAGCGCCGACGAGACCAGCACGAGGTGGGTCGCGCCTCCAACGGTGGCGTCCTGCAGCATCACCGCGGCGCCCTCGGTGACGCTCTCCCGCCGCCGGGCCCGCAGGTCGTGGTCTCCCGCGCCGAGATGGACGACGACGTCGCTGGACTGCGCCGACCCCGGACCGAGGGTGGGGTTGGCGTCGAGGAGCTCGAGCACCCGGGCGCCCAGGTTCGCCTCCGCCCCGGTGACGTGCACCCGGTGCACCACCTCCGGCACGACGGCGGCGGCTTCAGCGGGCGGCATCAACGCAAGATATCCGCGGGCGACGCCGATCCTGGAGGGCCGCCCATAGCATCAATTTCATGGCCGAAGGCTCGAGCCCAGAAGAACGGCCCGACGATCCGTTCTCGTCGCTGCCGATGTTCGGCGACCTGGCCAAGGCGTTGGCCGGCCAGGGCCCGCTGAACTGGGACGCCGCCCGCCAGTTCGCCCAGCTCGGGGCCACCGGCGGCGTCGCTGAAGGCAACGTCGACCCGGCGGTCCGCCTCGCCTACGCCGACCTCGCCCGGCTGGCGTGGTACCACGTGGCCGACGTCATCAGCAGCAGCGCCGAGGCCCCCGAGCCGCAGACGGTGACCCGGGGCCAGTGGGCCAGCGGCACGCTCGACGCCTACCGCCACCTGTTCACCGAGATGGCCACCGCGCTCGGCACGCCGGTCGATCAGCCGGAGGACGACGCCGACCCGATGATGTCGATGATGGCCGGGCTGTCGCGGATGATGGCGCCGGCGATGCTGGGGATGTCCGTCGGCTCCATGGTGGGGCACCTCGCCACCCGCGCGTTCGGTACCCACGACCTGCCGATCCCCCGTCAACCGGCGACCGTGACGCTCGTCCCCGCGAACATCGAGGGCTTCGCCGGGGACTGGGAGATCCCCGTCGACGAGATGCGGCTCTGGGTCCTCGCCCACGAGTTCGCCGGGCACGCCATCTTCGCCGCCGACCACGTGCGCGACACCCTCGCCGGGCTCGTGCGCGAGCACGTCGGCGGCTTCCGCCCCGACCCCGGCGCCGTGGCCGACCGGCTCGGGTCGCTCGACGTCGAGTCCGCCGATCCGATGGCCGCCCTGCAGCAGGCGCTCGGGGATCCCGAGGTGTTGCTGGGCGCAGTGACGTCGCCCGAGCAGCACGCCCTGCGCCCGCGGCTCGACGCCCTCGTCGCCGTGGTCGTCGGCTACACCGACTGGATCGTCGACGCCGTCGCCGTGCGCATCGTCGGTGGCAACGCCCTGCGCATCGCCGAGGCGGTCCGCCGCCGGCGGGTGGAGACGACGGCCAGCGACACGTTCGTCGAGCAGCTGCTGGGCATCCGCCTCGGTGAGAACCAGGTCGCGCGCGGCAAGCACTTCGTCCAGGGCGTCGTCGACCGGGCGGGCGACGGTGGCCTCCTCCCCCTGTTGCGCCGCCCCGACACGATCCCGACCCCGAACGAGCTCGACGCCCCCGGGCTCTGGCTCGCCCGACTGGAGTGACCTCAGCGGCGGCGCACCGACGCGTCGCGGGGCCGTCGCCATTTGCGCAGCCCTGACCAGCGGGTTCCCGCCGCGTAGTTGACGAACGCCGCCGCACAGAGCACCCCCACGAGGAGGAACCCGATCGCCCCGGGGATGTTGATCACGACGGGGATCAACCCGGCGATCGCCCAGCCGAGCTGGAAGCGGGTCTCGTACCGGGCGAACGCCCGACCTCGGTTGGCCTCCGGGGCGTCCCGCTGGACGAGGCTCTCGAACGCCAGCCGGCCGAGCGCCGCCGACAGGTTGAGCACGCAAGCCAGCAGCACACCGGCCGCCACCCCGCCGAGCAGCGCGGCGACGACGCCCGCGACCGCCGACAGTCCCAGGGCGCCCAGGAGCATCGCCTCCTCGCGGATGCTCCGGCGAAGGTAAGGACCGATCGCGTTGCCCGCCATCGTGCCGAGCGCCGAGAGGGCGACCACCACGCCGAACCACGCCGCACCCGCCGTCTTCGTACGCAGCCAGAAGGCGAGGTGGAAGAACAGGAATCCGACGGCGGCGCGCAGGAACAGCATCGCCACCTCGGCCATCTGCAGGCCGAGTGAGTGGAGTTGGATCCGTTCCTCCCGCTCGGCCGACCGGGCGGCGACGACGTCCGCGGGCAGCTGGGTGGCGCTGGCGAGGGCGACACCGAACAAGGCGGCGGAGTAGATCATCGTCAGCACGCCGTGGTCGGTGATCAGCTGGAGCAGCGCAGCCGGGATCACGGCGAGGAAGCCCGTCAGTCCGGCGATCAGGCCGAGCTTCGAGTTGGCTTCGACGAGGTCACGCTCAGTGCGCACCACCGACGGCACGAGTGCCTGCTTCGACACGAGGTACGTCTTCTGCAGGACGAGGGCGGCGAAGACCAGCGGGAACAGGGCGAAGTTGTCGATCGCCATCGCCATCAGCAGCGACAGCACGACCCGCGACGCCGCCACCGCCTCGATCACCGTGCGCCGGCCGCCAGGGATGCGGTCGATGACCGGCCCGATGAGCGGGGCGATGAGCAGGAACGGGGCGAAGCTGATGATGAGGAAGAGCAGCACCCGCCCCCGGGCCGCGCTCGGGGAGATGTTGAAGAACAGCGAGTCGGCGAGGGCGACGATCATCGCCGCGTCGCCTCCCATCATCGCCGCGTGGGTGATGCTCAGGCGCCGGAACTTCGTCATCGGTACCTCGGCGGTCACGAGTTCGATGCTAGGGATCGGCTCGAACTTGCAGCTGATCTGCGCGCTATCACGCGCACCGTAGATGCAGGGACGCGGGACGGTTACACGCGTTCGTACTTGTAGCCGAGGCCGCGGATCGTGACGATCCGGGTGGGGTTGGAGGGATCGGCCTCGATCTTCGACCGCAGCCGCTTGACGTGGACGTCGAGCGTCTTGGTGTCGCCGACGTAGTCACTCCCCCACACCCGGTCGATGAGGGTGTCCCGCGGCAGCACCCGGCCGGCGTTGGCCAGCAGCACGTGGAGCAGCTCGAACTCCTTGAGCGGCAGCGCCAATGGCTCACCATTGACGTTCACCGTGTGCTCGTCGGGATCGAGCGAGACGTTGCCGACCGTCACCGCCGCCGGACCCAGCTCACCGGCCTGGTCGCCGGGGGACCGGCGCAGCACGGCGCGCATCCGGGCCACCAATTCGCGGAGGCGGTACGGCTTGGTGACGTAGTCGTCGGCGCCGACCTCGAGCCCGACCACGGTGTCGATCTCGGCCCCCTTGGCCGTGACCATGATGATCGGGACCTGAGTGCGCTTGCGCAGCTGCCGGCACACGTCGATGCCGCTGATACGCGGCAGCATCACGTCGAGCAGCACGAGGTCGGGGCGGACGATGTCGAAGCGTTCGAGCGCGTCGTAGCCGTCGACGGCGACCTCGACCTGGAACCCTTCCCGGCGCAGCCCGATCGACAGGGCCTCGACGAAGCTGGCCTCGTCCTCCACGACCAGGATCACCGGTGCGGTCAATTCGCCACCCTCCCTTGCACGTCCGATCGCTCCGGAACGGTCGCGGTCGGGATGCGCAGAACGAACGTCGAGCCTTCACCTTCCTGGGACGACACGAGCACCTCGCCGCGGTGATTGGTCGCCACGTGGCGCACGATCGACAGCCCCAGGCCGGTGCCGCCAGTGTCCCTGCTGCGCGCCTTGTCGACGCGGTAGAAGCGCTCGAAGATCCGGTCGTGATCAGCGGCCGGGATGCCGATGCCGTTGTCGGCGACCATCAGCTCGGCGAACGTCCCCTCGACCCGCACCCGGACCTGTACGGCCGAGCCGGGCTCGCTGTACTTGACGGCGTTCTCGACGAGGTTGCCGAGCGCCGAGACGAGTTGCCGGCGGTCGCCGCTCACGCGCACGCCGAGCGGCAGCTCGAGGGTCGTGACGTCGATGCGGCGCATCTCGGCGAGCGGGCGGACCCGCTCGATCGCGCCGTCGACGACGTCGAACACGTCGACGAGATCCCGGATCGGCTCCTCGCCCAGTTCGATGCGGGAGAGCTCCATCAGGTCGTCGATGGTGCGGGCGACCCGGTGTGACTCGTCGACCATCCGGCCGGCGATGCGCCGGACGACCTCACCGTCGATCTCGCCGCCCGAGTTGTCGGCGAGCGTCTCGGCGAGGACGGCGATCGCGCCGACCGGTGTCTTCAGCTCGTGGCTGATGTTGGCGACGAAGTCGGTGCGTACGGCATCGACACGACGTCGTTCGCTGACGTCCTCGATCGTGACCATCGCGCCGCCGCCCGGCAGCGGCGAGGCCGTGATGACCACGGCGACCCGAGGTGGACCGTAGAGCTCGAGGTTCTGGCGTTCCTCGTGGCCCTCGAGGGCGCTGGCGAGAAGTCGCTCGACCGTGTCGTCGACGAGCAGACCGGCGTGGGTGCCGGCGAAGGCGTCCGACGCCGGATTCCGGTAGTGCACGCGCCCGCTGGCCCCCGCGACGACGACGCCCAGCGTGAGCCGGTCGGTGACGTCGCTCCAGCGCGGCGCAGACGGCGACGCGCCCGGCACTGGGGGCGAGCTCGGTGGCGTCGGGGCCGGCTCGACCACCGGGACGTCGTCGGGCGTCAGCGCCGGTCTGCTGCCGGCCCGCCCCGACCGGCGCATCATGGCCATCCAGAACAAGCCGACGGCGACGGCGCTGATGGCGACGATGGCGGCGATCAGCACGTCTCGTCCCCTCCGATCACTCGAGGTCGCTCGCCGCCGCGCGGGTGATCCGGCGGGCGTCGTCGGCGTCGGTCACCCAGCCGTCGACGAGGAAGCGCACCCGCTCACCGATGTTCACCGCGTGATCGCCGATGCGCTCGAAGAAGCGAGCGACGACGGCGAGCTGCACCGCCACCTGCAGATCGACGGTCTCGGCGGCGTGACTCTCGAAGATGGCATGGATGAACTGCCGCTGCAGGTCGTCGAGGTACGCATCCATGTCGGCCAGCGCGGCGGCCCGCGTGGCGTCGCTGGTCATGTACGACTCGGTGGCTTCCTTGAACAGGTGGCGGGCCTGATCACCCATCTTCTGGATGATCCCGCGCAGTCGCGGGTCGAGCTGATGGCCGTAGATGCGCCGGGCCGCCTTGCAGATGTTCACGGCCAGGTCGTTCGACCGCTCGACCTCGGCGATGATCCGCAACGCGGCCATCAACCGGCGGAGGTCGCTGGCGACCGGCGCCTGCAGAGCGAGCACCTCGTAGCAGCGGTCCTCGAGCTCGAGCACCCGCTTGTCCACCTGTTCGTCGGCGAGGATCAGGTACTCGGCACCCTCGAGGTCCTGGCGGAGCAGGATCTCGGTCGCGCGGGGGATGTTCTCGGTGACGCCTGCGGCGAGCTTGGCCGTGTCGGCGCGAATCTCATCGAGGGCGTGGTGAAACCCGGTGCGAAGGTCCTCGTGCTCCGCCGGCTCCTGGACGATCGCGTCGTCGCTCACCCGAATCTCCCCGTCACGTACTGCTCGGTGCGCTCGTCGTCAGGATTGGAGAAGATCTTCGTCGTCCGGTTGAACTCGACGAGCCGGCCGGTGCGGCGGTCACCGTCGGGGTTGACCTCGGTTGTGAAGAACGCCGTGCGGTCGCTGACGCGGGCCGCCTGCTGCATGTTGTGGGTGACGATGACGATCGTGTAGTCGGCCTTGATCTCCTGCATCAGCTCCTCGATGCGGGCCGTGGCGATCGGGTCGAGCGCCGAGCACGGCTCGTCCATCAGGATCACCTCCGGCTCGACCGCGACACAACGGGCGATGCAGAGCCGCTGCTGCTGCCCGCCGGACAAGCCCATTGCCGACTCCTTCAGCCGGTCCTTCACCTCGTCCCACAGCGCCGCCCGTTTGAGCGAGTTCTCCACGATCGAGTCGAGCTGGGCGCGCTTCTTGATCCCGTTGAGGCGGGGACCGAACGCAAGGTTGTCGTAGATGCTCTTCGGGAACGGGTTGGGCTTCTGGAAAACCATCCCGATCCGGCGTCGCACCTCGACCGCGTCGACCTGCGGTCCGTACAGGTCGATTCCGTGGTAGTTGACCGTTCCCTCGACCCGTGCCCCGTCGATGAGGTCGTTCATCCGGTTCAGACAGCGCAGCACCGTGGTCTTGCCACACCCGGACGGGCCGATGAACGCGGTGATCTCGTTCTTGCGGACGTCCAACCCGACCTCACGCACGGCGCGGAAGTTGCCGTAGTACACGGCGAGATCACGGGTCGCGAACACGATCGCGGCCCTGTCGTTCTCGGGGACTTCGTGCATGGCGACTTCGAGGTGGGGCGACGGGTGTGTCTCGGAGAGCGTTTCGCTCATCGAGTCCATGGGATCACCACTTTCGTTCATACCGGTTGCGCAGCCAGATTGCGAAGCCGTTCATGAGGACGATCAAGATGAGGAGCGCTAATGCGGCCGCCGCCGTGACGGCTCGGAAGTCGGCGCCAGTCTGGCGGGCGTAGGAGAAGATCACCACCGGCATCGCCGTGAAGCGCCCGCTGAGCTGTTCCCAGAAGCCCTGGTTGCCGGTTCGCAGCAGACCCGTTGCTGCGCCGACCAGGAGGATCGGCGCGGCTTCGCCGGCCGCTCGCGACAATGCCAGCACCGTTCCGGTCAGGATCCCCGGTGCGGCGGCCGGCACCACGTGGGAGCGCACCGTCTCCCACTGGGTCGCCCCGACGCCGAGCGCGCCCTCGCGGATCGCCCGCGGCACCGCCCGCAGCGCCTCGGAGGCGGTGATGACGACGATGGGCAGGACCAGGGCGGAGAGGGCGAGACCACCGGCGAACACCGTGCGGCCCTGGGTGATGCTCTCGAGCGCCTTGACGAAGATGGCCAGCCCGAGGATCCCGTAGACGATCGACGGGACGCCGGCGAGGTTGCGGACGTTGATGCGGGTCCACCGGGCGAACCTCGACTTGCCCGCGTACTCCTCGAGGTAGACGGCGCAGGCCGTCCCCAGCGGGATCGCGACGACGGCGACCACCGCGCACAGCATCAGGGTGCCCTTGATCCCCTGCCAGATCCCCGCCTTGAGAGCATCGGAGTTGTTCGTGCCGCCCGACAGGAACTGCCCCGGTCGGTCGGTCCACACCGGCCAGCTGCTTTTGATCAGGTCGATCACCAGCACCAACAGGATCAACAGCGAGAACAGGAGGCCGAGCAGCAGGACGGCTTCCAGGAGTCGTCCCTTGACGTCCGTCTTGCGGGAGGTCAGCGACCTCGTGAGCGACCGGGCCGCCACGCCGGCCGTCTGGTCAGGAGTCGAGAGCACGGCCATCAGTACTCCTCGCGCACCCGTGCGACGAGCCGGTCACCGATGAAGTTGAGCAGGAGCGTCATGAGGAACAGGAGGGCGCCCACGAAGTACAGGCTCTTGAACGCGAGGTCGTTTCCCGCCACCTGGTCGCTGCCGAAGCCGAGCGCCGCCATCGCCGCGGTCATCGTCTGCCCCGGCTGCAACGGGTCGAGGTGGAACAGTCCGCCACCGACCGCCCCGGCGGCGATGGCGACGACCATCGTCTCGCCGATCGCTCGCGAGATCCCGAGAATGAGGGCGGCGATGATGCCGGAGATGGCGGCCGGAAAGACCACGCGGAACGCCGTCGTCGCCGGGCGCGCGCCGAGGCCGTAGGACGCCTCGCGGAGGGACAGCGGCACCGCCCGGAGGGCGTCCTCGGCCACCGAGGCGATGATCGGGATCGACAGCACTCCGACCGCCAAGCCGGCCGCGGCGAGGGTGAACGCCTTGTTCGCGCTGTCGAAGAACCGCGTGATCAGGTTGGGGTTGATGAACGCGATGGCGAAGTAGCCGAGCACCACGCTGGGAACGCCGGCGAGGACTTCGAGGATCGGCTTGAGCACGCGCCGAACGCGCGACGAGGCGTATTCGGAGAGATACACGGCTGCGCCGAGACCGAGTGGGATGGCGAGGAGCATCGCGATCCCGGTGACGATGAGCGTCCCCACGATCAACGTCGGGATGTCGAAGAGGCCGCGGCGCGGGAACCATCCGATCTGGCCCCACAGCAGCTTCTTCTCGACCTTGGAGAAGAAGTCCCAGGCGTCGAACGCGAGCGTGAGGATGATCGTCACCGTCACCGCGAACGTCGCCAGCGCGGCGACCAAGAAGACCCACCGCATCGCACGGTCCCGGCGCCGCCGGCGCGGCGACGTCCGCAGGGCGGCGACGGTCGGCGCTATCGGGCCGGTCGCTATCGCCACTCGCTGCTCCTCACTGCGCTGCTTGGTCTGCCGTATCGGTCGCTCGGTCGCTCGTTCGCTCGGACACTAGACGTCGGCCGGTGAGTGCTCCCGCACCCACCGGCCCGACGCCTGGGGGGTTCATACCGGGCTCAGCCGCCCTGAGCGCCGGTCGTCATGTCGGCCCATGCGGTCCGGCTGGCTTCTAGGTCCTCGGCGGCGAGGGGGACGTAAGGCACCTGCCCTTGCTCGGTACCGAGCACCGACCCGATCCCTTCGTCGGAGAGGTAGTAGTCGACGAATGGCGCGACTGCGGGGTTGTCCTGGGCCGCGGTCGTGCTGACGTAGATGTACAGGTCACGGCTGATCGGGTACTCGCCGCTGCGGATCGTCTCCACCGTCGGCTCGACGCAGCCGCTGCCGCCGTCGACCTGGATCGGCTTGATCGTGTCGAGGTTCTCCTCGACGAAGGCGAAGCCCACCCAGCCGAGCGACGTCGGGTTCTGCCCGATGCCCTCGACGATCACGTTGTCGTTGGGGCTCGCCGTGTAGTCGGGCCGCACGACCGCGTCCTCGACGCCGAGCTCGGTGCCGACCGCGGCGATCACGTGCTCGTTGAAGAAGTCGAAGGTTCCCGACTCTTCACCAGGGCCGGTGATGGCGAGGTCGGCGTCCGGATACGGCGTGTGGACCGCACCGAGATCGGTGACCGTCTGCGCCACGTCGTCGGCGATCGACGACGCATCGCTCCAGTTGGTGATCCCCGTCGAGTCCGGACCGAGCAGCGCCCACAGGTCGACGAAGGACAGGCACTCGATCTCGGTGTCCTGCGCCGACGTGATCACCGAGAGGCCGTCGAGGCCCACCTTGAGCTCGACGAACTCGATGCCGTTGTCCTGGCAGGCGGAGATCTCGTCGTCCTCGATCGCGCGGGAGGCGTCGGCGATGTCGATCTCGCCGTTGCAGAACATCGCGAAACCGTCGCCGGTCCCCGGGCCGTCGACGGAGATCGCCGCGCCGGGATTGGCGTCGTTGAAGGCGGCTCCGATCGCGCTGGAGATCGGCTCGACGGTCGACGATCCCGAGATCGCGATCGAGCCCGAGACCTCACCACCGCCGCCGCCGGTGGTTCCGCTACCCCCAGTCGTCGCGGCGCCACCGGTCGTGTCCGGTGCGGCCGTGGTCGCTGCGCCTCCGGCCGTGGTCGCTGCGCCTCCGGTCGTGGCTGCGCCTCCGGTCGTGTCGCTCGCGCTGTCGTCGTCATCGTCGCCGCAGGCGGCGAGCAGAAGCGTCCCGACGAGAAGCGCCGCAGTCACTCGGCGGCGGTTGATGAAGGTGTTCACGCTGTCGAACTCCATTCGTGGGTGTGAACTTGTTGGGAGCCCTGGTGACTCCGACGCGCACCGTAAGTACGGCAGGTGGCGCGTCACCCTGTTTCTGGTGAACACCCGGAAAACGAGTCCTTGCCGCGTGGTGAATCAACCACCGACCGCAGGAAGCGCTACTTGCGCGCTTGGGTGCCCTGACGCTCGACCGCCCAGCGGTACAGCCGCTCCTGAGCGTGCGGCTCGAAGGCGTCGGTGGGGCCGACGCGGATCCAGGAGTTGTCGGGCTGGAGCTCCCACCGCACGATGTCGCCGGCGAGGTCGAAGTCGAACACCGCGTCGAGCCACTCGCGGTGCTTGGGATGCTCGATCGGAACGAGGACCTCGACCCGCCGGTCGAGGTTGCGCGGCATCAGGTCGGCCGACCCGATGAGGTAGAGCGGCTGATCGCCGACGTCGCCGTGGTCGAAGCGATAGATCCGGCTGTGCTCGAGGTAGCGACCGAGGATGCTCCGGACCCGGATGTTCTCCGACAGATCGGGCACGCAGGCCCGGAGACAGCAGATCCCGCGCACGACGAGATCGAGCTCAACCCCCGCCTGACTGGCCTCGTACAGCGACTCGACCATGTCGGGGTCGGCGATCGAGTTGGCCTTGATCGTGATCCGGCCGTCGGCCCCGAAGCGGGTCTCGTTCTTGATCAGATCGGTCAGCCGCTTGCGGAGGTCGCGCGGGGCCACGACCAAGGTGTGGTACCGGTCGTCCCGGCTGTACCCGGTGAGGTGGTTGAACAGCCTGGCGACGTCGGCGCCGATGTCGTTGTCGCAGGTGAGGATGCCGAGGTCCTCGTAGGTCCGGGCCGTCTTGTTGTTGTAGTTGCCGGTCCCGATGTGGCAGTAGCGACGCAGCTGGTCACCGTCGTCGCGCACGACGAGGACGGTCTTGCAGTGGGTCTTCAGCCCGACCATCCCGTAGACGACGTGCACGCCGGCCCGCTCCAGCTGCTTCGCCCACACGACGTTGGTGGCCTCGTCGAAGCGGGCCTTGAGCTCGACGAGGACGGCGACCTGGACACCGCGCTCGGCGGCCCGGATCAGGCTGCGGATGATCGGGCTGTCGCCCCCGGCGCGGTAGAGCGTCATCTTGATGCTCTGCACCCGGGGGTCGTCGGCGGCCTGCTCGATGAACGCCTCGGTGCTGCTGGTGAAGCTCTCGTACGGGTGGTGGACCATGATCGCCCGGTCGCGCGTGACCGAGGCGATCGACCGGTCGACCTCTTCGGCGGCGGCGATGCGACCGGCGGTGATGGGCGGCCACGGGCGGTCCTTGAGGTCCGGGCGGTCGATGTCGTGGAGCTGCCACAAGAACCCGAGGTCGATCGGCCCGCGCAGCTGGTACACGTCGTCGGCGGTGAGGTCGAGCTCGCGCGTCAGCATCTCGCGCATCTCGTCACTCATCGTCTCGCTCACTTAGAGCCGGACGGCCTTGTTGAAGCGACGGCGGCGCAGCTCCATCTCCACCGCTTCGAGCAGGTCGTCGGCCTCCTCGTCCTCGAACGTGAGGTCGGCGTTGCGGGTGACCCGGAACGCCGCCGCCTCCTCGATCGTCATCCCGGCGAACAGCGTGTGGAGCTGGGCGATGATCAGGTCCTCGACCGGGAGGAACCGTGACTCGTCGACCTCGACGAGGCGCGGGAACACGGTCGGCACCTTGACCCGGACGAAGCGGCGATCGCCGCGGTCGTCGGAGCTCGGGTCGACCACCATCGCGGCGATGCTGAGGGCGAGGTTGGAGATATACGGAAAGGGATGACTCGGGTCCACGACGAGCGGGGTCAGCACCGGGAAGATGCGCTGCTCGTAGATCTCCTCGAGCGTCTTGCGCTCGGGCCGGTCGAGGTCACCCCACGTGACGATGGCGACCCCGGCCGCGGCGAGGGCGGGCACGAGGTCGTCGAGGTAGACGTCCTCCTGGTGGGTGACGAGCTCGGCGGCGCGCTCGGTGATCGCCGCCAGTTGCTGGCTCGGCGTGCGCCCGTCCGGTCCGATCGGCTCCAGCCCGGCGGCCACCTGGTCCTTCAGGGCGGCGACCCGGACCTGGAAGAACTCATCGAGGTTGGTCGTGGTGATGGCGCAGAACTTCGCTCGCTCGAGCAGCGGGATGCCGGGTTCGGCGGCGAGCTGGAGAACGCGATCGTTGAAATCGAGCCAGCTCAGCTCGCGGTTGATGAAGCGGTCATCCATTCGGCGACCATGATCGCGGATTTGACGACGTCCGGCGAGCGAACCCGCCCGCTCCCCTACTCCTCGTCCGGGCGGCCGAGGTCCCACTCGAGGGTGATCGCCTCCCGTTCCGCGTCGCGCATGATCCGCTCCCGGTTGCGCCGGAACTGCGGGTCGTCGCGGGGCAGCAGCACCAAGCGGGCGAGCACCCGGGCGCGGAACTCCTCGAGCACCGTGCGGTCGCCCCAGTCGCCGTAGACCTCCCAGTGCGGTGACACCGGCCCGAGGTACACGATGCGGGCGTGGGCCCGCGGCGGCTGCTCGATGGCGACGTCAGTCATGAGGGGCGAGGCTACCGGTGGCAAGCCGTGGCCGATCCGCCGCCCTCCGGCACTCGCCCCTGCGCACGGGCCAAATTGGCGGCGACATTACCGTTGTGTTAAGCAGTACCGGACGCAGCCCGCCTGGCGATATTCCGGGAACCGTTTCACGCTGGCCGGCGTCGAACAAGTCGAGGTGTTCGGTCTCTCGATCCCGTAACCTCGACTCCGAGCAGCGATGGAGCACGAAGCAATGAAGCCAAGTGACAACGGCGGATTTCCTCTCCCGGACGACACCGCCACGGCCTGGATGGCGGCCGGCAACTGCCGGCTGTACCCCCCGGCCACGTTCTTCCCGAGCGACGGGGTGGGTGTCGACAGGGCCCGCAAGATCTGCGCCGGATGCCCGGTGAGCGAACCCTGCCTGGAGTACGCCCTCGAGAACCGCATCGACCACGGCGTGTGGGGCGGGTGCAGCGAGCGAGAACGACGCCGCATTCTCAAGCGGCGTCGGCTGGCGATCTCGAGCAGCTGAGCTGACCAAGCACCGCCCGTTGGCGGTCAGGCGTCGGGCTTCTGGACCGTCGTGTCAGCGCGCGCCGCTGCCGCATCCGTGGTGTCGGCGGGCTTCAGCTCGGCGTCCTTCTGCCCTTCAGAGAGACCGTCTTTGAATTCCTTCTGCGCCTTGCCGAGGTTGCGGGCCAGCTTCGGCAGCTGCGAACCGCCGAAGATCACCAACACAACGGCAAGGACGATGAACCACTCGGGGCCGGATGGCATGACGTCAGCCTAACTACTCGATGGGTGGGTGTGCGTCGCAGGACCAAGTTGCGACACGCCCCTCAGTTCGGAGCCGGCCGGCGGCCGGATGCCACTCAGGCGCCGAGCACGCTCCGCGCCGCTTGCGCCCGCTGGCGGCGGATGCGCCGCCGCTCCCGTTCCGACAGACCGCCCCAGATCCCGAACTTCTCCCCGTTGCGCAAGGCGAACTCGAGGCACTCCTCGCGCACAACGCATCCCCGGCACACCTCCTTGGCCTCCCGGGTCGACGCCCCGCGTTCGGGGAAGAACAGGTCGGGGTCAACTCCGAGGCAGTTGGCCTCGTCCTGCCAGGTGTGATCACCCGGATCGGACACGGATTCGAATGGTTCGTACATGTGGAAGGACCCCCCTGCCGTGCGGTCCCGATGGTGACGAGCGGCGGGCCGGGAGGCTCGCCACACCGTCGTAATTACATGCCTGTGATTGTCGCATATCACATCCCAGCGGCGCAAGGGCGGATCTTGCGAGCCCTGGAGCAGGGACGGCACCGATTCGAACCAATCGACCCGCTGGGTACGTATCAGGGGGACCGCCAGGAGCGTCAAGAGACGGGGCAGGAAGGGGAACGAGGATGGACGCCGTCCATGACGCCGTCCTGCTCGAGCGCGACACCGAGCTGGATCGGTTGGCGCGGTTGGTCGAGCTCGCCGCGGTCCGCACAGGGTCGATCATCGTCATCTCCGGCGAGCCGGGCAGTGGCAAGTCGTCGCTGGTCCAAGCCGTGGTCGACTTCGCCCGGCGGTGCGACGTGCAGCTCATCACCGATGTCGTCGGTGACGACGCCGCCGACTGCCGGCGCGTCCTGGTCGTCGAGGACCTCCACCTCGCCGACGAGCCGACGCTCACGCAGGTCATCGCCCTGGCCCGCCGCGTTTCCGAGCTCGGCTGCGGGCTCCTCGTCACCACGCGACCCGGTCGCGCGGCGGCGCCGGCCGAGCGGACGATCGCCGAACTGATCGCCGCGGGTGCCGACGTGGGGAGGCTGCAGCCACTGTCGGACGCTGCAGTTGACGCCATCGTCGCCCGCGACACCGGCGGGTGTCCGGGGCCCCGGCTGCGCGCTCGCCTCGCCGGCGCCGCCGGCAACCCGCTGCTCGTCCGGCAGTTCATTCGGTCGGCGACCGCCGCCGGAGCGATCGGGCGCGACGGCGACCACGTGGAGCTCGACGGCGCCGCCGAGCCGATGCGCTTCGATCTACCGGTCGGGATCGCGAGCTGGCTCGGCGCACTCTCGCCGGCCGCGATCGAGGTCCTCCGGATCGCCGCCGTGCTCGACCCGTGCACGGTGGACTGGCTGGCGCCGATCCTCGAATGCTCGCCGGCCACCGTGCGCAACGCGGTGTGCGAGGCCACCGCCGCCGGCCTCCTCGACCCGAGCTCCCCGATGATCCGGTTCCGGCACGAGCTCATCCGGGGGACGCTCCAGGCGCAGGTGTCGACGGCCTCGCAGACGGCGCTGCACCGCCAGCTCGGGCGCCAGCTGGCCGCCGCCGGCGCTCCCCCGGCCGTGGTCGCCCGTCATCTCGAGCTGGGATCCCCGGCGCTCGACGCCGAGACGATCGGGTGGATCCGCCGTGCCGCGACGGACGCCGCGGTCCACGATCCCGAGTCGGCGGCCGAGCTCCTCGGCCGGGTGGCGTCGGCGATGTCCCCCGACGATCCCGAGCGCCACGACGTGCTGGCCGAACGCGCCCGGACGCTGCTCTGGTTGGGTCGTCCGGCCGAGAGCCGGAACTGCGCGGCTGATGCGCTGACCCGGCGGACCGGAGCGGCGACCCGCGCCCGGCTGCGGGCCGTGCTCGCCGAGGCCAGCCTCCTGGAGGGGCGCCCGGACGATGCTGTTGCCGAGGTCGAGCTGGCCGTGACTGCCGGCGCGGACGACGACCTCGAACAGGCGCGGTTCCACGCCCAGGCGGCCGCGACCCGGTTGTGGGCGTACGACGTCGCCGGCGCGGAGGCGGAGGCGGAGCGGGCCGTCGAGCTGGGCACCCTCGTCGGCGACCCCGTCGCCACGTCGCAGGCGCTGAGCGTGGTGAGCCGGGTGGCGGCGTTCCATCTCGACCTCACCCGGGCCGTCCAGGCCGGCAAGGACTCCGTCGCCCGGGCCGGTGACGTGCCCGCCGCGCTGCGTGGCGCGCCGCACCTGTACCTCGGCCTGGCCTTGTTGAACGCCGACCAGTGGTCGCGCGCTGGTCACGTGCTCGAGGAGGGGCGCGACCGCTGCACAGCCGTCGGGGCGACCTGGGCGCTCCCTCGCTTCCACGGCGCGCTCGCGGTCCGGGGCTTCTTCACCGGCGACTGGGACGAGGCGGTGACGGCCGCCGAGGTCGCCACCGCCGTCGCCGAGAAGACCGGCTGCCGCGCCGGCCAGGGTCAGATCGACGCCGTCATCGGCCTGATCGCCCACCACCGGGGCGACGACGAGGCCGCCGCGGCCGCGTCTCGACGGACGTCCGAGGCCATGGCGGCACCCGGTGCGGACCGCACGGCGGTGCCGTATCTGCGCTGGTTGCAGGCCTTGCGGGCGGCAGCTCGAGGAGAGCTCGCCAAGAGTGTTGGACTGCTCCATGAGGCGTGCACGATCGCGTTCCAGCGTCGGGTCCCGCTGGTCGCCTTCTGGTTGGCGCCCGATCTCACCCGGCTGGCGATCGCCGCCGGCCGACCCGAGGTCGCTGAGTGGATCGCGGCCGAGGTCGGGCAGATCGCGCCGCAAGCGGCGACGACCACCACCGCATCCGTCGCGGGCTTCTGTCGCGCCGCGGTCGACGGGGACGTGGACGGGATGCTCACCGCCGCCGACGGGTTCGAGAGGGCGGGGCGACCGTTGTTCGCCGCCGCCGCGCTCGAGGCCGCGGGAGGCGCCGCCGGCACGGCCGGACGGACAGACGTCGGCGTCCGCGCCACCCGCCGGGCGGCCGACCTCTGCGACCGTCTCGGAGC
>JBKOUV010000098.1:0-10134 GCA_046723555.1 Actinomycetota bacterium
GCGTGTGACGACCCGGGTTCAGGGTCCGCCTGTCGGTCGTCACCGCAGCTTCACCGCGACCGTCGCCCACGACGCCGGCCTCGCGGCGAGACCCACCCGACAGCCGGCGCTCAGGGGCGGGTGGACCTCCGCCGATCCGGAGAGTCGGTCGGCGAGTTCGCCACCCGGTTGCATGGCTACGTCTGGCCGCTCCAGCCACGCGGCGGCTATCGGCGACCCGAGCGATAACTGCGTCCGTGATCACGCTCTGGGCGCCCGTCTACCCCATCCGGGGACGGCCCGACGCGCCCCGGGCCGTAACGCTCGCCGTCGATGATGCCCCAACTCTGACGACCAGCGCGAGTCCGCTGTGGGGGCTGGTCCTACTCGACGATCGAGCACGGCTCAACGAGCGCCGGCCGCCAGCCAGTCGTCGAACGTAGTCGGCGCGATCCTGGCACGCTCGCGGGGCAGCAGCACGTTGCCGGCCATCGCCGGGCCGAACATCCCCGACCAGGACGGGACGAGCTTCACTTCCTGACCGCGCGCCTCGTAGGTGCGCCGCGCCATGTCGACAAGATCCTGGGGCTCGGGACCGGCGACATCGGCGTATCGGCCCTGCGGTTCGGCCGTGGCCACTTCGGCGAGGATGTCCGCGATGTCAGCGGGAGCGATCGGCTGCACGAGCAGCGGCGCGATCGTGGCGACGCCGTCCTGCTCGGTCCAGCCAGCGACCATCGCGGCGAAGTCGTGGAACTGGGTGGCCGGCACGATCGTCCACGGCACCGGGCCCTCGGCCACCATGCGCTCCTGCTCGCGCTTGCCGGCGTAGTGCGCGTTGCCCTCGACCCGGTCGATCCCGACGATGGACAGCAGCACGTGGTGTCGCACGCCGGCACGCTGCTCCCCAGCGAGCAGATTCCGGCTGATCGTGCCGAGATACGCCACGACCTCGGCGGGGTCGGTCGCGAGCGAGTTGGTGACGTCGACGACCGTCTCGACGCCGGCGAGTGCTTCGTCCAGCCCGTCGCCGGTCAGGAGGTCCACGCCGAGCGAGCGGCTGACGCGGACGACGTCGTGCCCGTCCGCCTCGAGCGCCGAGGCGGTGAGTGATCCGATGTGGCCGCTGGCGCCGGCGACTGCTACGCGCATGGCGATCTCCTTCTCCACGTCACGGTCGAGCGTCTGTGGCTGATGTTGTTCGGGCGAACGTCTCCGAGATGGCGTCGAGATCGGCGATGCGGTCGGTGTCGAGGTAGTCCTCCTGCGCACGGATCTTGCCCCACGCGGTCGTGACGAACAGCACCGCCCGGTTGTTGTACCGGTCCTGCCCATCGGGTCCTTCGACCCATTCGTGCACTCGAATCGCCACTCGCGTGTTCCACGGCGGACCGTTGACGAGGATGTCGTCCACCATCATGTGAATGCCGGCGTCGACGTTGCGCCGCAGGAACGCTTCGATCTGCGCCCGTCCGCGGTGGGTGACGAACGCGTGGCGTCCTTGTTCGGCGGGGCGATGTTGGTTCGCCCACGAGTTGCGGCCGGGGAACGACACGGTGGCGTCGTCTCGGAACATCCGCAGGGCGGGTCGGTAGTCGCCGTCGTTGAGCTTGGCGATGTTGCGTCGAATCATCGAGCGGACGGTGGCCTTGTACATGGGTGCTCCTTTATTGGTTGGTGGGCCGGGCGGCGCGAACGCCCCGCCCGCTGAGTGTGTGGTCCTCGAGCAGATGTCGACGCAGGAACGACAACTCCGCTTGGACGGCCTGCTCATGGCCGCCGAGGAACGGCTCGTAGTGGCCGCCGGGCAGGCGGACGAGTTCGCTGGAGGGTGCTCGCTTAGCGGCGCGGACGGCGGGTTCGGCAAGTGCGCATTGGTCCTGGTCGCAGACGAGCACCAGCAGCGGGCAGCGCACGCGGGATGCGTAGCGGCCCGGTCGGCAGAAGCAGACCCCGAGCGCGGAGCGGGCCGCGACCTCTTGCTGCCAGTACGGGTACCGGTTGTCCGGGTCGAGCACCGTGCCGCCGTCGACCGCGTCCGGTGTGGTGAGCAGCGCCACGGTCCCCGGTCGGCCGGCGAGCGGCACCAACCGGGGTGGGCGGCCGACGAGGCCGCCGAGAGCGTCGAGGATGGCCCGGCCGGTGAAGCGCAGCGACGCGAGCGGCTTCTGGTGGCGCGTCGCGTTGCGCGCGGCAGCCGGCCCGTCGGCGGTCGGCGTCTGGGCGATCGCCGCCGCCAGGTGAGGGTTGAGAGCTGCGACACGGAACACGTGGCCGCCGGAGACGGAGAAGCCCCAGATCGCAATCCGGGTCGGGTCGACTCCCGGCAGGCTCGGGGCGAACGAGATGGCGGCCTGCCAGTCGGCAATCTGCTCACTGATGCGCACGATCTGGCGCGGCTGTCCACCGCTGTCGCCGAGATGGCGGTAGTCGAAGGCGAGCACGGTGAACCCCGCGGCGTTGAACCGCTTCGCGAACAGGTCGGTGCCCGGCTCCATCGTCACAGCGAACCCACCGGCCATGATCACGCACGCGCCGTTGGTCCCCGGGTAGTGCCACGCCGCGCACTGCGTGTCGCCGCTGACGAAATGAACCTTCTCCCGTTCGCCGAAAGGATTTCCGATGGACTCCGACGCGGCATCGAAGTCCCTGTCGTACAGGCCGGCTTCGAGGAACCCGAGGACGGTCGGCTTGATGGTCTCGAGCCCCGGGTCCGGGGACTCGACGTTCATCGATGTGCTGTTCATGACGTTGTCTCCTGGCTGTTGGTGGATGCGCGGCCGGGGGTTCGGGTCGGGTCTGGCTGTCGTGTCGGGTGCCCCGCCCCGTCGGATCCGGTGCGGCCGACAGCGAGCAGCCCGACCCGGTGGGCTCCATCCGAGCCGCGGTCATGACGGCATCTCATGCCGCCCGGTCGACGCCGGCGACAGCGAGCAGGTCCTCGGATTCGCGGCCGCGATCGGGCGGCGCGATGGCGGGGGGTGCGGGTCGGGAGGGCAGGAACCGGGCGGCGAAGACGGCGCCGGCGATGAGGACGGTGGCGGCGACGAGGCAGCCGATATGGAACCCGTCGAAGAACGCCACCTGTGCCGCCTCGAGCAGCGGTTGGCCCGGTGGGCCCAGCTGGGTGGAGACGTCGATGGCGGCGCCGATCGATTCGGTGGCGGCGTCCAGCGCCGGGGCGGGGACGGGGCTGGCGGTGTCTCGGATGCCGGAGGCGTAAAGGGAGGCGTAGACGCTGCCGATGACGGCGACGCCGAGGGTGCCGCCGAGTTCGCGGGTGGCGTCGTTGACGGCGGATCCGATGCCGGCCTTCTCTTTGGGGACGACGCCCATGATCGCCTCGGTGGCCGGGGCGGTGGTCAAGCCCATTCCCAATCCGGCGAGGACCATTTGGCCGACGATCTCGATGTAGGGGGTGGCGGTGCTGGCGGTGGAGACCCAGGTGAAGGAGATGCCGACGAGGGCGAGTCCGGTGGCGACGATGGCCTTGTTGCCGATCGTGACCGACAGGCGTACGCCGACCACGGAGCCGATGGCGATGCAGATGGCGACGGGGAGGATCCGGACCCCGGTGCTGAGCGGGGAGTAGCCCTTGAGGAACTGGAAGTACTGGGTGATGAGGAAGATGAACCCGGCGAGGGCGAAGAAGATGACCATCACCGACCCGCTGGCGGCGGAGAACCGCAGGTTGCGGAACAGCGACACGTCGAGCATCGGGTGGGCACGGCGACGCTCCCAAGCGACGAACACGGCGGCAGCCAGGGCGGCGAGGGCGAAGCCGACGGTGGTGGCCGGGGCGGTCCAGCCCCGTTCGGACGCTTCGATGATGGTGAACACCAAGGTGCCCACGGCCAGGGTCGACAGGGCGAGACCACCGACATCGACCGGGGGGGTCGCCGGGTCCCGGGAGGTGGGCACGAACACGACCGCGGCGAGGACGGCGACGGCGGCGACGGGGGCCATGGCGACGAAGACGCTGCCCCACCAGAAGTGTTCGAGCAGCCAGCCGCCGGTGATCGGCCCGAGGGCGACGCCGAGCCCGGTCATCGCGCCCCACATCCCGATCGCCCGGGCCCGCTCAGCCCGCTCGGTGTACAGGTTGGAGATGAGCGACAGGGTGGCCGGGAAGATCATCGCCGCGCCGACGCCCATCACCGCCCGCACCGCGATCAGCGCGCCGGCGCTGTCGACGAGCCCGCCGACGGCGGTGGCGGTCCCGAACACCGCCAACCCCGCCAGGAGGGCGCCTTTGCGGCCGTAGCGGTCGCTGAGGCTGCCGGCGGCCAGCACCAAGGCGGCGAACGTGAGGTTGTAGGCATCGACAACCCACTGCAGGTCCCTCGTCGAGGCGTCGAGCTGCCGCACCAGCGACGGCAGGGCGATGTTCACGATCGTGGTGTCGAGGTTGATGGTGAACGCGGCGAGGCACAGCACGGCGAGGGCTGCGCCTCGATGCCGCCGCGCTGCCGTCGCGAGGACGGTCGGCTTGCTCGCGTCTCGCCATGGGTCCCGGAGCTCGACGCTCGTCAACGTGTTGTTCATGATGTGGGCTCCGAGCTGCTGGTGGATGGTGGACGAGCGCCGGGTCGAGCCGGCGCTCATCATGTTGGTGTGGTCCGGTTCCGGCTTCTGAGTTCGACGGGAGTCGAGCCCGATGTGGTGGCCCGGTAGCTCCAGTCGGACTGTTTGTGTCGGTGGCGCTCGTCGACGACCGCGGTTCCGTCGCGGATGTCGACGAGTTCGGCGACCAGGACCGGTTCGGCGGGCGGGGCTCCACCGGTGAGGTGGGCGTCGAACTCGTCGCGGAATCGGTCGAAGATGCTGGCGAGGACGGTTTCTTGCTGGGCGGCCAGGTAGCAGCGGGCTCCGTAGCCGACGGTGCCGATGAGCTGTTCGATCATGTCGAGCTCGGCGGCGGTGGCGTTCGACCGGGCGAGGCGATCGAGGAGGCCGGCGAGGTCGGTGCCGTCGGTCTTGCAGTGAGTGCACTGCCCGCACGACTCGACGGACAGGAAGCGGGCGACGCCGGCGGCGACGGCGACCATGTCGGTGGGGTGGGCGAACACGATGAAGCCGGCCGATCCGAGCCCACCCCCGGCGCTGCGCATCCCCTCGTGACTGACCGGCACGTCGAGCTGATCACCGAGGAGCACCGGGTTGGCCACCCCGCTGAGCACCGCTTTCACCGGTGCAATCGGCCCACAGCCGACGGTCTCGAGGACCTGCCACAGCGGTGCGCCCATCAGGATCTCGCCGACGCCGGCGCGGTTCACATCGCCGATCACCGTGCACACGACGGTGCCCGGCGACTCGGGTGTTCCGACGGAACGGAACCAGCCCGAGCCGCGGGCGACGAGCTTGGGCACGTTGGCGATCGTCTCCACGTTGTTCACCAACGCCGGCCCGGCGCCGACCCGACGGTCGGGGTCTTCACCGACCAGGCCGACCCGGTACGGGGGCACGACGCGCGGGAACGGACCGCGACCGTCGATCGTCTCGAGCAGCGCGCTCTCCTCGCCGTAGAGGTACTCGTCCGGCCCCTCGAACACGGAGCATTCGACCGCGGCCGGCAGCACGTGCGCCGTTCGCATCTCGGCCAGCGCGGCCCTGGTCCGTTGGACCTCGGTGCGGAACGAGGCTTTGAGAGCGATGATCACCCGGTCGGCGTGCACGGCTCGTGCGGCGATGAACGCTCCTTCGATCACCTGATAGGGGTTGTGCCGCAGGATGCTGCGGTCCTTGAACGTGCCGGGCTCCCCTTCGGCACCGTTGACGACGACCGTGGCGGGTGATCCGGCCAGCGCGTTTTCGGCGACGGTCTGCCACTTCCGCCCAGCGGGGAAGCCCGCGCCGCCGCGCCCGCGCAGCCCCGAGTCGAGCACGGTGGCGGCGATCTCGGCCGGTGCCATCTCGTGCGCGATCTCGAGCCCGCGCAGGCCGCCAACGATCCGGTACTGCAGCAGGGAAGCCAGCGGCTTGGGGTGAAGGACACGGCGTGCAATCGACGAGCGCAGATGACCGGGAACCAAGCGCCGGCCCGTGGGTGTGGTCGACGTCGGGACCGGTTCGACGAGTCGACGACCTCTGAACGCTTCCGGATGACCGTGTGGCGCCGGGTCGGCGCCGGGCGGGTCGGGCCGGGACGCGACAGGAGAGGGGTTCGTGGTCATTGGGGGGTCTCCGTTGAGGAAGGGCCGGCCGAGCCGTCGGGGGTACGACCCGGCCGGGTGACGGTCAGCTGACGGCGGCGCGCTTGAACACTCGGATCGAAGCGACCGTGAGGGCGGCGGCGAAGGCGCCGACGACGGTGAGGCTGAGCGCGGCCATCGCCGTGGTGTTGGTCATCCCCCAGATGTCGTGCAGGCCCTGCCCGTCGCGGTCGACGAGCCCGTAGCGCATGAGGGCGAGAACATGGGTCACGGGGAGCACCTTGGCGACGACGGTGAGCGCGGCGGGCAGGGCGCTGATCGGGAACAGGCCGCCGGCGAAGAAGTACGGGACGATCGCGACCGGGGGGAGGGCGCCGATGTACTCCTCTTGGGTGGGGAGCCGGTTGGCCAGTATCTCGGCGACGCCATACATTGCGATGGCGAAGAGAAGTGTCGACACGACGAACCAGCCGACACCGGTGGCGGTGACGTCGTATTCGGCGCCGCGCAGGGCTGCCGCTCCGACGACGACCACGACCTGCACCGCGGCGAGGGCGACGGCGACGACGAGGTTGCCGGCCACGATCAGCGGCCGGGGGATCGGTGCGGCGAGCAGGTCGCGTCGGGCGCCTCCGAGGCGGTCGACGACGACGCCGAGGCCGGACTGGATGACGCTCAGCGGTATCAGCAACCCGAGGGTGGAGATGGCGACGAACGTCATGTAGTCGATGCCGCCTGGCGACGCGTTGAACGTGTCGGCGAGGGCCGGGGCGATGACGACTGCGAACAGCAACGGGGCGAGCACGGGGATGAGCAGTTCCCGCGGGGTGCGGGCGCTGAGCGCGAGTCGCCGCCGGGTGAGGGTGGCCACCGCGGCGAGGCTGCCGCTGCGGCGACGCTGACCGGCGTCGACGGGAGTGGGCAGGGCGACCGTGGTCGAAATGGTTGTCATTGGGGGGTCTCCTTGGAGGGGTGAGGGTCAGGCGGCGAGGGACTCGCCGGTGAGCTGGAGGTAGACGTCATCGAGGGTTGGTGATCGGTTGGTGATCGCGCTCGCTCGCAGGCCGAGGTCGGTGATCGCCGCGACGGCGTCACGCCCCGACCGTGCGTCGTGGTCGTGCAGCGGGATGTGGACGGTGCTGCCGACGACGAAGGTGTCGTCGGCGGCGATGCCGCTGGTGCGCAGCGACGTGACCGCGTCGGTGACGTCGCCGTCGATGCGCAGCTCGACGAGCTCACGGCCCAACCCGGCGAGCAGCGCGGCGGGGCTGTCCATCGCGACGATCCGACCCTGGTGCATGATCGCGACCCGGTCGCACAGCTGCTCGGCCTCGTCGAGGTAGTGGGTGGTGAGCAGGATGGTCATCCCCAGCCGGGCTCGGAGGCCGGCGATGAAGTCGATGAGCTCGAAGCGGATGCGCGGGTCCAGGCCGACGGTGGGTTCGTCGAGGAACAGCACCTGCGGGTCCGAGACCAACGCCCGGGCGATCTCGAGACGGCGGCGCTGACCGCCGCTGTAGGTGTCCACCGGCCGATCGATCAGCTCGTCGAGTCCGAACGCCTCGACGACGCCGGTGATGTGCTGTGCCGCTTCGGCCGGATCGAGCCCCCACAGCCGGGCGTGCACAACGAGATTGCGCCGCCCGGTGAGCGGCCGGTCGACGACCGGATCCTGGAACACGACCGCGCTCACCCGGCGGGCCTGGATCGGGTCGGTGGCGACGTCGAACCCGGCCAGACGGGCGCGCCCCGAGGTCGGGGCGATGGTGGTGGTGAGCATGCCGACGGTGGTCGACTTGCCGGCGCCGTTCGGGCCGAGCAGGCCGAACACCTCGCCGGGGGCGACGTCGAAGTCGATGCCCTTCACCGCCTCGACCCCACCGGGGTAGGTCTTGGTGAGCTGGCGGACAGAGATGGCTGGCGCGTCTTGGGTCATGCAAGCGACGGTACGGACGAACCCTCACCCGGTCATCACCCGAAGGTGGACCCCCCGGTGGAGTCCTTCCCGACCCGGTTGCGGCCGTGGTACCAGCAGACCGCGATGCCGGTAGTACCGACGGAGAAGTGGGATCAGCCCGCACCCAGTGGCGGCCCGCTGGACCCCTCTAGGGAAGGAGGCCGAGTTCCCGGGCGCGGGCGGTGACCTCGGTGCGGTTGGCGGCACCGAGCTTGTCGAGGATGTGGGTGACGTGCTTCTTGACGGTGTGGATCGACACGTAGAGCTCGTCGGCGATCTGCCTGTTTGGCTTGCCCGCCGCCACCAGGCGCAGGACCTCCAGCTCGCGGTCGCTCAACGCCGTGACCGGCCCGGCGACGACCGCCCGGCCCGGCGCCGCTTCGACGGCGCCCTGGCCGCATCCTGGTCGAACGTGCGGAGCAGTCGTCCGAGGTAGTCCACCGGGATCGCTTTCGTGGCCCAGGGCTCGGAGCGTTGGGTTGCGATCAGCCGGCCCAGCAGCGCGGCCATCGGCGGGCCCTCGTCGGCGAAGACCCTCACATATCTCTGGGGGTGGGCCAGCGTGAGCGCGGCGGCCAGGGTGTCCACCGCGCCGGCCTCGTCGCCGCTCGCCGCCAGGGCCAGCGCCCGGAGGGCTTGGATCTCGATGAGACTGCCGATTCGCTCGTGTGCGCTCGCATCCACCTGCAGCCGGTCGAGCAGCCGCAGCGCCCGATCGGGGAGGTCCTGAGCGAGCAACACGCGCGCCAACACCAGATACGCCGGCTCGCGGGGATAGCTCGCCTCGTCGTCCGCGGTCAGCCCGCGCTGCTCCGTCCACCGCGCCGCGGCGGCGACGTCACCACACGCCAGCAGGAGCCGCGCCCGCTGCGCCGGCACCGGGTTGTGCAGGTCGGCCACCGCTGGGCTCGGCGCGACCCGTTCGGCCTCCTCGATGGCGTCGAGGGCGGCAGTCGCGTTGCCCTCGATGTGGCGGATCCAGGCCAGGGTCGCCAGACCGGTGGCCAGCGGTTGGGGGTCGCCGAGTTGGCGGGACAGCGCCAGGCCCTCGGTCAGGTGCCGCAGGGCGATGTCAAGCTCGTCGCGCTGGTATGCCACCTGAGCGATACCGACGTGGGCACTTCCCAGGTAGGGCGGACGCACCCGGTGTGACGCTTCGGCGGCGTGGAGTATGTGCTGGTGGGTCGCGAGTGCCGCATCCAGGCGGCCTCGGTCACGCTGGACCTGGCCCAGGTACCAGGAGGCCTCGGCGGTCAGGGCGGGGTCGCCGGCTGCCGGCCATCGGCCGACGCCCGAAGCGAAGCCACGCTCGGCCTCCGATAGCCGCCCGCGCAACCAGTCGGCCGCGGTCAGGTGCCAGCGAGCCAGTGTGTCCAGCATCCAGTCGCCCTCACCGATCTCGGTGAGAACCCGTGAAGCATGCTCGATCGTCTCCTCGGGGTCGCCGCGCAGATACGCGATACGAGCGTGCGCGAGCGCGATGGTGGCGGGGATGTTGGCCCTGCTGGCGGCCCTGCCGACCGATGGCTCATACGGCTCGTCGGCGGCTTGCGCGAACGCCCGCTCGGCGGCCCTCAGGAGATCCTCGCCCCCCTCGACGTCGCCACCGCGAACGGCGGCGCGGACCTGCGCCAGCAACAGGCGGGGCCGGGACTCGACCAGCGCGGGGGGCAATGCCGTAAGCCACCGCTGCGCCGTCGCATCCTCGCTTCTCACGTAAAGAGCTTCGATGTGCTGTTCGACCAGCCGCGCCGCCCTGGCGGCGTCCTCCGCGGCCAACGCGTGCCGGATCGAGTCGTCGATCAGGCCGCGGTCCTCGTGCCACGAGGCGGCGTTGCGGTGCAGTTCTCCCAGCCGTTCGGGCTGTTGCTGCTGCAGGCGGGCACGCAGCAGATCGGCGAACAGGTGATGGTACCGCCACCACCCGCGCACCTCGTCCAACGGCACCAGGAACAGGTTCGCCCGTTCGATCGCCTCCAGCATCGCTTGCCCATCGGTGCGGCCGGCGACGGCATCGCACAACGATCCCGACAGACGGTCCAGCAC
>JBKOUV010000145.1:0-7788 GCA_046723555.1 Actinomycetota bacterium
TGACCAGCGGTGCGGGTGCAGACCACGGGCTTGCCCATCGACATCGCCTCGAGGATGGTTGTGATCCCGGCCTGGAAATCCGTCTCCTGCAACGGCACCACGACGAAGCTGGCGTCGGCGTACAGCTGGCGAAGATCGAACAGGTCGAACCCATGCACCTCGACGTTGGCGGGGATGTCGAGGCCGGCGGACGAGTCGGCCCGCTTCGACCACGGGCTGGCCGCGGCGACGATCACGTCGACGTCGAGCCCACGGACCGCCTCGACGAGGGTCGGGTAGTCGCGGAGCTCTTGGCCGACGGCGCAGATCATCGGCCGTTGCCGCGGGGCCACTGTCACGCCCTCCGGCCGCCAGAAGTCGGTGTCGACCATGAACGTGGTCAGGAGGACCCGCTCGGGTGGGTAGCCGAGCGTGTCGATGGCGAACTGTCGCTGGGTCGAGGCATAGACGACGACGTGGTCGATCCGGTCGCGCAGACGCAGCATCCGATGGAGCACCACCTTCTTCCGCGCCGACAGGCGGTGGCCGATCATCACGTGACGGGGTCGCTGCCGCGACAGCCGCATCAGCGCGGCGAAGAGCAGACCGACCTGTTCGCCGTCAGTGAACACGACGTCGTACCGCTTGCGCCGCCGGAAGCACGCCCACGCCACCAGGGCATCCTCGCCGAGCAGCCGGGCTAGGGCCCGCCCGACGCGGCCGCGAGCGCGCTGCGCCTCGCCGTAGTCGAGGACATCGGCACCGAACGCCCGGGCGAGCTCGAGGTAGTCGGCGCGCGGTCGACGACCCTGCTCGATCATCGCAGTGAGATCCTCGGGGATGGCGCCCGACACAGTGAGCAGGACCCGACGCGTCACCCCGTCCGTCCTTTGCGTGCCACGTCGAGCAGGAGCGACACGAGCCGCTTCGCGTTCGCCCCGGCGTCGTACTCCGCGGTGACGACTCGGCGGGCCTCGTCGCCGAGCGTTCGTCGCATGCCGGGGTCGCCGGCCAACCGGCCGAGGGCGGTGGCCAGGGCCTCCACGTGCTTGGGCGGGACGAGCAACCCGGTGCGCTCGGGACGGACGATCTCGCGGATCGCCCCGACGTCGGTGGAAACCAGCGGCAGCCCGACCGCCCCCGCCTCCGACAGCACCATCGGGAGGCAGTCGCCGAAGGTGGGCAAGCAGAACACGTCGGCTCGTTGGTAGAGCGCGATCAGCCCGGGGCTGTTCGGACCGAGCCCGTGGTGGACCCGGATGCCGGGCTCCGGTTCGACCATGTCACGAGTCACGAGGTCGAGCTCGATCGCCACGCCCGCACCTCGCAGCCGGCGCACCGCGTCGATGAGGATCAGTCCACCCTTGCGAACGAGGTCTCCGCCGACGAACAGGACCCGCACCGGTGCGTCGTCCGCCCCGTCCCGCTCCGTCGTGTCCGTCCACTTGCGGGAGTCGACGCCCGGCGGGATCACGGTGATCTTGTCGGCCGGCACCTCGTAGCGGTCGACGAGCCCGCGCTTCGTCCACTCGGCCCACGTGACGACGGCGCGAGCGGCGGCGAAGCAGCTGCGGTTGGCCCGCCACTTGAGGTGCTCGGTGCGGGCCCCGCTCGTCTCGTGGCCGTAGTGCTCGCCGAGCTCGTCGTATTGGATCGGTGTCGCGTCGAGCGACACAACGGTCGGGATCCGGCGCAGGACGTCCGGGATGAGGATGGCCGGCACCTGGGTGTGGACGAACATCGCGTCGATCGGGCCGGTGCGGCGGATCTCCCGGATCGCCCGCCGAGCCCGTATCCCGGCCCGCACCGTCCAGTTGCCGTACCCGGGCACCCGCGCCACCCAGCCGTCCACGTCGTACTCGATCGGCGCGAACACCGGCCGGATGTGGTCGTTCGCGCCGATGAGTCCGCGCAGGTTGGCCGCGTGGGTGATATGGCCGAGCGTCTGCTCGAGCACGAACGCGACCCGCGGCGGCGTCATCGTGCGCTCATCGCCAAGACCGTGGCGACGTCGGCGCCGTCGAACAGGCGGAGCAGACGGTCGGCGCCTCCCAGCTCGTCGGCCATGCCGCGGTAGTAGGTGAGGTTGTACACCGCGCTGAACAGCGGCCGCCCCGCGCCGAGCCGTCCGAACGCTCGCGCCGTGCGGGCCAGCCCGGCCGCCGTGATCGCGTCGACCCGGCGCCGGGGGAGGCAGGCGCGGGTGAGACCGCGGACGAGCACGTTGCGCTGCCGGAACTCGCGGGAGATCGCCTCGAGCAGCCACGTGCGGCCCTGGTCGCGTCCGAACACGACGTCGTTGCGACCGTAGGCGTAGGCGGCGCCGAGCCACGACGCGAAGCTCCGCTCGGCGTAGTGGAGGACCACCGCCGTCGGGTCGAACGTGAAGCGAAGTCCGCGGTCGGCTAGGCGATAGGCGAGCTCGACGTCCTCGGCCCGGCGGAACGTGGGATCGAAGCCGCCGGCGGCGACGACGTGGCGGCGGGCGATCGACGCGTTGCCGGTGTAGAACTGCCGCGCCGTCGCCTCGTACACGCCCTCGCGCATCGCGTCGTACTGCTTGGTGAGCATGTCCTGCTCCCACTGCACCCAGGGGGAGATCGCGTAGTTGTCCGGCGTGAGCATCGGCCCGATCACGACCAGGTCGTCATCCGGGCTCGCGTGCCGGTGGAGGTGGGCGGCGACAAGATCCGGGTCGGCGACCGTGTCGTCGTCGACGAACAGCACCAGCTCGCCGCGCGCCGCGTCGATGCCCCGGTTGCGGGCGGCGGCGGGGCCGGCGTTCGGCTGGCTCAAGGCGACAACCGGCAACGGCACCGCGGGCGAGGCGAGGTACTCGTCGGTGCCGTCAGTGGACCCGTCGGACACGACGACCACCTCGACGGGTTCGGCCAGACCCTGCTGGCCGGCGAGCCCCGCCAACGCCGCGCGCAGCTGGTCGACGCGGTTGTACGTCGGCATCACGACGCTGACGGTCGGTGTCAACTAGAGCTCCCGAATGACCCGTGCCGGGACGCCCGCGACCAGCGTGCGCGGCGGAACGTCGGAGGTGACGACGCTGCCGGCGCCGATGCAACTGTCGTCGCCGACGGTTACGCCCGCCATCACGATGACCCGGGCCCCCACCCAGACGTTCTCGCCGATGACGATCGGCGCCGACGGCGGACGCTCGAGCCGGCGCTCGGGCTCGACCCGGTGGAAGTCGTTGTCGAGCATCATCGTGTACGGGCCGATGTGGCAGCGCGGGCCGATCCGCAGGAGCTCGGTGGCCACGAGCGAGCACCCGAAGTTGACGAGCGAACGGTCTCCGATCTCGAGCAGCCCGCCCTCGTCGGCCACCAGCTCGAGCGTGGCGATGGTCGACACCAGTTGCACCCGCTCGCCGATCACCATGCGGCCTCGATTGGTGACCGCCGGGCGTCCGCGCAGCCGTACCCGCGTACCAACCTCGTCGGCGTGGCGAAGAAACCAACGGGCGTTGATCACCGCGCGCCCGTTGTGCCAGACGTAGCTCGGATTGATCGCCAACGTGCGCCTTCCTTCACGCCGGCTCGCCCCGCCGACGACCGACCGACGATACCGATGCAAGTCGAAGTTTCACCGTTCGTTCACACGCAGCGCCGAAATCAGATTGCGGGCTTTCCAATCGCCCCGTAGATTGCGAGTCGAAGAAAGCGGGCGGAAAAACTGGATGCGAACACGCTGAGGGAGCGCGGTCGCGCCATGTCGGACGATGTCCGAGAGGCGGGCGAAGCGGCGAAGATCGATCAGTCTCGCGCGCCTCGAGACCTCAAACAGCGGCTGATCACCGCCGACGTTCTCGCGGTGTCCGTGGGGATCGTGTTGGCGTTCGGATGGCGCGCCCTGGTCAAGTCGGAGAGCGATCTGGGCGGCATGCGCACGCACATGATGCTGGCGATCCTGTCGTTCCCGATCTGGCCGATCTGTCTGAGTCTCAACAAGCTCTACCTCGCCCGCGCCGTGGCCCGGCCGACCGAGGAGACCCGCCGGATCCTCTACGCCTCATTCATGGCGATCGGCTTCATCGTCGCTGCCGCGTTCGTCGTCCAGTTCCAATCGCTCTCGAGGTTGTGGGTGCTGTCGGTGCTGACGTTCGTCCCGTTGTGCCTGCTCCTCGAGCGGTCGATCGCCCGCCGCATCTTCAACCGGCTCCGTCGGGACGGGCGGATCCAGCGGCGGGTCCTGATCGTCGGGACGGACGCCGAGGCGATCGGGCTGGTCCACGCCACCCAGCGCCGCCCCGACCTCGGCTACCAGGCCGTCGGCTTCGTCGGCCCCGGTGACATCGGCGCTCGCGGCGGGGTGAAGGTGCTCGGCGGCTACGAGGAGACCCAGGCGGTCCTCGAGTCCACCGGGGCCACCGGGGTGATGATCTCGCTCGCCTCCGTCGAGCCCGAACTGGTCAACCGGCTGACCCGCCAGCTCACCGATGCCGGCTATCACGTGGCGCTGTCGTCCGGGCTCCGCGACATCGACATCGTCCGCTTCCGGGCGCAGGACATCGACGGTCACACCCTGATCTACGTCGAGCAGACGATGCGCGACGGGTGGCGGGCGATCGCCAAGCGGATCTTCGACGTGGCGATCTCGATCATCGCCCTCGTGCTGTTCTCGCCGATCCTGATCGCCGCGGCGATCGCGATCAAGCTCGAGTCGAAGGGCGGCGTCTTCTTCGCCCAGGAGCGAGTGGGCCGGGACGGCAAGCCGTTCCGGATGGTCAAGCTGCGCACGATGGTGGCCGACGCGGACGCGCGCAAGTCCGAGCTCACCGCACTCAACGAGGCCGACGGGCCGATGTTCAAGATCGCCAACGATCCGCGCATCACCAGGGTCGGTGGGTTGCTGCGCAAGTTGTCGATCGACGAGATTCCCCAGTTCATCAACGTGCTGCGCGGCGAGATGAGCGTCGTCGGCCCCCGCCCGGCGCTGGCGAGCGAGGTGGAGCAGTGGACGGTCGACGTCCACGAGCGGTTGCGAGTGCTGCCCGGGATCACTGGGATGTGGCAGGTCTCGGGCCGGTCCGACACGACGTTCGACGAGTACAAGCGGCTCGACCTCTACTACGTCGACAACTGGTCGCTGGCCCACGATCTGCGCATCGTGGGCAGGACGTTCGGGGTCGTGCTGGCCAGGCGCGGGGCACGTTGACGGTCGGGTCCGGTTCGAGTGGCGACGCGATGAGCACCGACGGCCCCGGCGACACCCCGCATCCCAAGCGGGTGCTGTACGAGCGCATCTTCGTCGACCGCGCGTTCGCCGAGGAGGCGGTCGAGGACCGCCCGGGCGCGGACCCTCGGGAGCCCGTCGAGCGCTGAATCCAGAAAATTGACCGCAACGGCGGGCGAGCCGAGTAGGTTCGCGCGCGACGTCGATCGGTGGGTTCGGTCGACGGCGGAGAGGACAGCGTGGAGCGAGCGGGCCAAGGCGGTCAGTGCATTTGTAAGGGCGGATATCTCGACGTATCTGGTGCGTCCCGCGCCGACTCTGGGAGTTGGTGAGCGTGTACGGGTACGAAGACGATGAGGGCGGCAGCCAGCGAAACTGGGTTCGGATCGCCGTCGGCGCGCTAGTGATCCTGCTCGTCGCCGGAGGCGCGTACTACATCGGCAACCGGGGTTCGGACGGCGACGACAACGCCAACGGTGGGCTCCCCGCTGACTCAACCGCCAGGTCTGCTCCCGCGTCAGTGACGGCGGACGAGCCCACGACGACGGCTCGGGCCCGAGCGCAGGCCACGACGACCACCACAACGACCGTGGCCGAACCGACGACGAGCGCTTCGAGAACGACCACGACCACGGAGGCGCCGACGACGACGGAGGCGCCGACCACAACTCGGGCCCCGACGACGACTCGGGCGCCGACGACGACGCGACCAGCGCAGGAAAAGACCTACGACACCCTGCCCGACGGGACTCCGGCCCCGGTCGTGGCGATCTTCGACGTCGACCAGATCACTCTCACCGGCGCCGTGCCCGACCAGGCAGCCAAGGAGCGGTTGCAGGCGCTCGCCCTCGCCAACGCCAAGCCGGGTCAGGGCAACATCGCCAACTTCCTCACGATCAACCCGGATGTCCCCCGCAACGTGGGCGTCCGTGTCGTCGAGCTCACGTCCGCCCGGTTCCCGACCGGCAGCGCCGAGGTGCTCCCCGCGCAAGCCGCGGAGCTCGATCGCGTCGTCAGCATCATGAACGCACTGCCGAACATCACCGCCCTGGTGATCGGGCACAGCGATCAGCGGGGAAGCGAGGAGAGCAACTACGAGCTCTCGGCCGAGCGCGCCGACAGCGTCGTCAACTACCTCGCTTCGAAGGGCGTGAACCCGAGCCGGCTGTCGTCACGCGCGGTCGGCGAAGCGGACCTCCTGACACTGAACAACGACGACGCCGCGCTGGCCCTCAACCGGCGCACCGAGTTCACCTTCTACGGGCTCCTGATCACCTGATCCTTCGACCGGCGCGCCGTCAGGATGCCGGCCCGGGGTCAGCGGGAGCGGCCGGCGCAGAGTCGGCGGGCGGCGACTCGGCCGGAGCCGAGTCCGCCAGGTCGTCGACAACCTCATGAGCCTTGTCGGCGACGGCGTCAACCTTGTCTTCGTGCTGGTCCGGGACCTTGTCCTTGATGGCTTCCGCGGCCTTGTCGATCCCCTGGTCGATCTGCGGCTTCTGCCCGCCGAACAGACCCTTGAGCTTGTCCATGAATCCCATGCGCGGGCCCTTTCCGTCGGTTGACGCGGGTCAGTCTGCCACGGCGCGCGTCGGCCGCCGTCAACCCGCCGTTGACCGCAACAAGGCGCTGCCGTAGGTCGTCTTGGCCGGTACGCCGGCGACCGTCGCCCCTGGTGGCACGTCACGCACGACCGCCGAGCCGGCCCCGACCGTCGACCATGCCCCGATCGTTCGGCCGGGCGTCACGCTCGCGCCGACTCCGATGAGTGCCCCGTCCCCCACGGTGACGTTGCCGGCGAGGGATGCTCCGACGGCGACGTGGGCGAAGGCACCGACCGACACCTCGTAGTCCACCGCCGAGTTGGTGTTGACGATCGCCCCGTCGCCGATCGACGCCGCGGCGTTGACCGCCGCCCCCGGCATCACCACCGCGCCGGCACCAACCCGGGCCGACGGTGAGACCACGGCGCGCGGGCTGAGCCCGGTGACCAGACGGCCTCCGAGCGAGATGACCTCGTGGCTGAGCATCTGCCGGCGGCGGTTGTCCATCACCGCTACGAACACGTCGGCGCCATCGATGGTCGATCGGTCCAGATCTCCGTCGGGTTCGATCGGACCGACCGGTTCGAGTCCGCTCGCCTGGAGCACGTCGATGCACGCCATGGCGAACCCACCGGTGCCGATCACGAGGACGCGCATCGTCAGCGGCGGCTCAACGATTGGCGTCGAGCAGGGCCATCACGATGGCGACGAGGGCGAAGAACCCGAGCAGGGCCATGCCGACGACAGTGACCGCGTGCGGCTTCAACACGTCGTACGGGGGGTTCCGGAACGCCAGCCCGATCGGACTTTCGGTGCGCTCGGTCGCCGCGGTGGCGACCATCCAGCCGGCGGAGACGGCCCCGCCCACGGCGAGGCCGAGACCGTAGCGACGCACGAGCAGGAAGCCGACGACCCCGCAGAACGCCAGCAGGCCGAGCTGGACGAGGCGGCCGGCGAAGAAGGCGGTCGGCAGGTCGACCGCGAACCCCGCCGAGCTGTAGTTCCCCGACCACTCCGCCGAGCCCTCCGGGATCGTCGGCCCGATGGCGGCGACGAGCGCGGACACCGCGGCGAGCGC
>JBKOUV010000255.1:0-4670 GCA_046723555.1 Actinomycetota bacterium
CTCGATCGCGGCGACGATCGCCGCAACTTCGTCGTCGGTGGCCGCCGGCCTGATCGATGGCTCCATTTCTGATGCGGCCGCCGAAGCGCCTGGAGGCGCCGGCGTGCCGAACCGGGAGCTCACCTCTGAACGACGCGACCCGGCCACGACGCTCACGCTACGCGCGGCGCCCGCTGGTCGCTCTAAGCGGTGCGGCCACCCACCATCGCCGCGGTGGCCTCGTCGGCCGGGTGGAACAGCTCGACGTGGAGCTCGTCCAGGGTGATGTCGACGGGGGTGCCGATCGACGTGTTGGTCGAGAACCACGACTGGACGTGCTGGTCGTTACCTTCCCCGACCCGCAGCCGCAGGGGCACCAGCACCGACGGCGGGCCGGTCCGGGTGCGCCAGGAATTGTCGAGCGCGGCGACGTTCGGGTAGCTGCGCACCTCGTCGAGGAGGTCGCGCAGCCGGGAGTCGCGGGTGATCGCGACCTGCCGGTCGAGCGTGCCCAGCAGGTTGTGGGCCCACTCGTCGAGGTTCTCGATCCGGGGGGCCATGCCGTCCGGGTGCAGCGTCACCCGGTAGGCGTTGAGCGGCGGCTCGAGGAGGTGGGGGGCGACCCCCTCGAGCATGAACTGGGCGCCGGTGTTCGACATCACGATGTCCCAGCGCCGGTCGACGACAACGGCGGGATAGGGATCGTGGGCTCGGATCAACTCGCTGAGCGCGCCCCGCACGCTGTTCATCGTGTCGTCGTCCAGCGAGGTCTGCTGGTAGCGGGGCGCGTAGCCGGCGGCGAGGAGCAGAGCGTTGCGCTCCCGGAGTGGGACCTCGAGGTTCTCGGCCAGGGCGAGGACGAGTTCAGGCGACGGCTTCGACTTGCCGGTCTCGACGAAGCTGAGGTGGCGGGTGGACACGCCGACGTCGAGGGCCAGGTCCATCTGGCTCCGCCGGCGGTCCTCCCGCCAGTCCCGCAGCATCGCTCCGACTGTCGCCGTCGCCACGCTTGCAACCTACGCGGCGTTGATCACGCCGCCGGGATCGCCTCGGGCGCGAAGCCGATGATCCGGTGGAGCTTGCCCTCGCCGTCGTACTTGGCGACGTCGAGGCCGGCGAACGTCGGGGCCTCGCCCGGCTTGCCCAGCGCCCAGTTGAACCGGACGAGGTCGCGGTGGCCGTCGACCGGGCTCGTGCGGCTCATCACCAGCCCGGGGAACTGGGCCTGCACGGCGGCGATCATGGCGTCGTAGGCCTCCCGCCCGTCCGCCTCCAGCATCGGGTCGCGGTACCAGAGGTCGGCGCCGAGGGACGCTTCGATCAGCGCGACCCGCTTGGCCGGGTCGGTCTCGTTCCAGGTGGCCAGGTAGGTGTCGACGACCGTGGTGTCGGGGGTGGATTCGTCGGTGGAGGTGGTGGTCTCTGTCATGCACCCCACGATGAGGGACGCTCAGCCGTCTGGCGATGACTCGTCAGGTAATGGTGGCGCGTGCTCCGGAGCCGCATCCGCGGTCGGAGCCGGCCGTCGGTGGGGCCACGGCAGCAGGCTCATCCCGATCACGCCGGCGCCGATCGCCAGCCACACGAAGACGTTGTCCTCGTCGAGACCTTCGAACCCGAACGTGGCTACGAGCACGCCGACGATCGCGACGGCGATGCCGAGCACGACGTCGAAGGGCCGGAACGGATGTCGTCGCACGTCAGCCTCCTGGCACGGTTCCCGGCACGGTCGTCGCCACGCGTGTCGGCACCGTCGTCGCCGGTTGCGTCGTCGCCGTCGTGGTCGTCGATCCGAGCACCTCGGCCCGGCGGGCGGGGACGTCGATCAGCGCGCCGCTCGGGGTGATGATCATCTGGTTGGGCAGCAGCAGGAAATCCCCGTACGGGCTGCCGATCACGGTGGCCCCGTCGCCCCGGGACACCACTCGCCCGCCGCCTTGCACGACGTCTCCGTCGGGCGTGATCGCCCCCACGCCGTCGGGCAGGATCACCGTGCCGTCACGGGCCATCGACAGCCCGTCACCGAGGTCGAGGACCCGTCCGTCGTCCGGGATGTCCGGAAGGTCGAACTCGGGTGGCTCGAGGAGGTTGAACCGCTCGACGTCGATGTCGCCGAGGCTGATCTCGGCGGTGACGATCACGTCCGGCGCGCCCTCGGGACCGACCGTGATCACGTCGTCGTGGGTCACCCGGCCGTCGATCTTGACGTCACCGTCGTGGGCGAGGGGACGAACCTGCACGGTGACGTCGGTGTCGACGTCGATCTCGATGCGCCCGATCCCGACGCGCAGATCCGACGTCATGGGAGTGGTCGGTGGCGCGTCGATGACGGTCAGCCGGGCGATGCCGGCCGTGCGCGTCGAGTTCGCCGGGCCCTCGGTGCGACCGTCGATCCAGACGTCCTCGTCGCCCAACGAGGGCGAGTCGACGCCGGCCCTGGCCGCGTGGCCGGCGACGAATCCGCTCCCGGCGAAGAGCAAGGCGGGGACGAGCAGCCACAGCCCGCGCCCGCGCCAACCGCCTATGACCATCCCGACTCCGCACACGATCGCCGCCGCGCCGAGCCACTGCTCGGGGTGGAGCCGCCCGTCGTTCAACTGGTCGATCAAGGCTCCGGTCGCGGCGACGAGGAGCGCCACGCCCAGCACGGCCCGGCCGAGCACCGACGGTTCGCGGTCCCGACGAACGGCGTCCGGTCGGGCGGGGCCGGCCCGGCCATCGGATTGAGCGTGGTCGATCACCGGGCCGGCGGACGCGGCGGGAATGCCGCGGGGGGCCCACAGGGCGATGGCGGCTCCGGCGAGCAGGAAGGCCCACGTCCACGGGCTCCCGATCCACGGATCGTCGACGCCCTGTAGCACGAACACGGACCCGACGAGGATCGCCGCGCCCCCGACCCGGGCCGCCGCCCAACCCGGCCGGCGGCCGACGATCAGCACGAGCCAGAGGCCGGCGTACACGAAGATGCCGAAGCCGTCGAGGAGGGCGAGCACGACGAACACGAGACGCGGCCACAACGGGTCGACGCCGAAACGGCGGGCGAGATCCAGCGCGACACCCCCGATGACCGGACGGCCGGCCGGGTCGTCGGGAGTGTCCGGGGTGGCGCTGGGAGGCGGTAGTTCGGGGCCGGGCAGATCGTCGGCTGACCCGTCGAGTGTCTCCACGCCCTTCAACGTAAGAACCCCGAGGTCACGGCACCATCGGGGATCACCCTGATTCGGCGGGGGGCCGCCGGGAGCAGGCCGGGGCGATCCCCGATGCCGGTATCGCCGCGACGGTGCGACGATGGTGTCGTGGCCCGCACCGTGGCACCGAACAGCCCCGCCCCCCACCGGGCTTGGCGCGCGGCGATCCACCCCGAACGCGTGCCGCGCAGCCCCGACCGGATCCTCGCCGGAGTGGCCGGCGGCTACGCCGTCCACTGGCGGGTCGAGCCGACGGTCGTGCGGGCCGCCATCGGCCTGCTCACCCTCGCCGGCGGCATCGGCGCGGTGATGTACGGCATCGGGATCCTCACGACGACCCCGCCCGACCCGAACGCCACGATCGCTCCTGTTCCGGTCGACCGCCGCCGGGAACTGGCGATCGGCGCGCTCACGCTGGCCATCCTCCTCATCGCCCGGGACGCCGGCCTGTGGCCCGGGGACGGGGTGATGATCCCGGCGACGCTCGTGGCCGTCGCCGTCGCCGTGATGTGGACCCCCGGCCGGCCCGAGCGGGCTTCGGGCGCGGCCAGGCTCGCCCTGCATCCGGCCATCCGAGTCGCCACCGGCGTCGTGCTCGCCATCGCGGGCGTCGCGGCGATGGCCGATCGCACCGGCGGGCTTGCCGACGTCGGCCGGTCGGCGAGCGCGGTGGCGATCGCGATCACCGGCGCGGCGGTCATCGCCGCCCCGGCGGTCGGCCGCCTGGTCGGGCGGCTCGACCAGGAGCGGCGGCTCCGCGTCCGCGAGGAGGAGCGAGCGGCGCTCGCCGCCCACCTCCACGATTCGGTGCTCCAGTCGCTGGTGCTGATCCAGCGGGCCGACGATCCGCGGCAGATGACGAGCCTCGCCCGGCGCCAGGAGCGTGAGCTGCGCTCGTGGCTGTACGGCGGCCGCACCGAGGAGGAGCCGACGACGCTGCAGGGCGCGGTCGAGGCGATGACGGCGGCGATCGAGCTCGACCACGCCGTGCGGGTCGACGCGGTCACCGTCGGCGACCAGCCGCTCGACGACGCGGCGACGGCGATGCTCGGCGTGCTGCGGGAGGCGACGACGAACGCCGCGCGACACGCCGAGGTCGAGCACGTCGACGTCTACGTCGAGGTCGACGACCGGACGCTGGTCGGCTACGTGCGCGACACGGGCGTCGGGTTCGATCCCGAGGCGGTGGCTGCGGATCGTCGGGGGATCACCGAGTCGATCCTCAGGCGCGCCGAGCGGGCCGGCGGCAAGGCGACGATCACGAGCTCACCGGACGGCGGCACCGAGGTCGAGATCCGGATCCCGAGGATCAAACCGTGACCGTGACCGTGACCGATCCGATCCGCCTCGTGCTCGTCGACGACCACGCGCTCATTCGCGCCGGGGTCCGTTCCGAGCTCACCGGCCCCGGCTGGCCGGCGCCGCGGATCGCCGTGGTCGGCGAGGCCGACTCGGTCGAGGACGCCGTCGCCGTGATCCGGGCGACGAAGCCCGACGTCGTGC
>JBKOUV010000132.1:0-11191 GCA_046723555.1 Actinomycetota bacterium
GCCACGACGGCGAGGACGCCGACGACGAAGGCGACTTCGTCGCCCAATTCGACGCTCGTCCGGCCGGGCCACGGGTTGCCGACGAGCCAGACGAGTGCCACCGGCACGCCCACGACGAACGCGAGGAGCACGAGGATGGCGGCGACCCCGCGTGAGACGCGGTTGAGCCGGCTCATGGCACGACGCCCTGTCCGACGCCCTGCTCCGGGACTGCGGTCGACGAACCCGAGACGGTGCGACCGCCCGGGAGGATGAGGAAGTCCACCTCTGCCGTCACGGTGACGGTGACAGCCTGACCGTCGAAGGAGACCGAACCCGACACCTGCTGCCGGCCCAACTCGGCGCTGGCGCGGCCGGTCGCCAGTCCCGGGTCGAGGTGACGGGCGTAGGCCTCTCGTGGAGTCATCTGCACCGCCGCCCGCGCGGCGGCGATGGCGGCGCCGTTGGCCTCCCGACGCGCCTGGAGCTGCCGGCCACCGTCGAGCACCAGCCCGGCGGCGATCAGCAACGCGGGCAGCATGATCACGACGAGCAGCGACACGCTCCCGCGCTCGCCGCGTGTCGGCCGGGCCGTCACGGCGCGCCGCCTCTCGTGCGGTCGATCACCTCGCTCGCGGTCGCGGCGAGGGTCCGCGACCCAGGCAGACCGAACTTCGTGATGTCGGCCAGTGATGCCGTGCACGACACGGTCACGGTGACCCGCCCACCGGGAGCCCACTCTCCGCCGACCGAGACCGCCGGGCCGGAGGCGCAGGAGAGTCCCGCGCTGCGGAGACTGTCGACGACGACTTCCCGCGCCAGCGCGCTGCCACCACCGCTGGTCTGGGCACTGACCGCCGCCCGCGCCCCGACGCGAGCGGCGTGCTCGACGTTGTTGTCGGCCGTGGTCGTCCGGCCGAAGGCGACAACGAGCCCGAACAGTGCCAGCACGGCCGGCAGCAGGATCACCAGCTCCAGCGGGCCGGAGTCGCCTCGGTCAATCACGGGCGCGCAGGCTCCGGAATGAACCGTTCGATCGGCGCCGCCGCGGACGCCGAGACGGAGTACGAGCCGATCGGGAACACCTGCAGCACATCGGCCGAAACGGTGACGGTTACCTGGCGTGAGTCGCGTCCCCGGCTCACCGTCACGTGCGACGTGATCGAGCCGGCGGATCCGCTCACGATCCCGCCCGCCACTGCGCTGGCGTCGGCCGATCCCGATGCCACGGCGATCGCCGCGTCCTGGGCCGCCACCTGGACGACGTGGCGGGCGTGCTGGACGAGGGCGTACTGCACCACTAGCCAGAACGACAGGAGCAACGCCGGCACCACGATCACCGTCGCGACGAGGCCGCGGTCACCCCGGCCGCGGCGCGTCAGTTGGGAATCTTGTTGGCGTTGGAGGTGATCTTGGCGATCACGATCGCGGCGACCGTCACGGCGGCGACTGCCAGCAACGCGAGAAAGATGACGCTGGCGGTCAACTCGCCGCGCTCGTTCTCGCGGGCGTGGGTGATGGTCTCGAGCACACGGATCCGGGCCGACGTCCATGCGGCCAGGACCTGCACCTGGATGGGGAGCAGCATGCGGTTCCTCCTTGGTGTTCGGGTCGCCGCCTGACGGGGGCGACGGTCTCGTTGGACGATCGGGCGGGCGGGTCATTCGAGGAACCTCGCCACGGCGGGGTAGCCGATCAGCACGACGGCCGCGATGGCCATCAATGCCGGTGCGATTCCCATCGTCTCCGACGCCTTCTGGGCGTCGGCCTCGGTCTCGGCGAGCTGACGAACTCGCATCGCCGCCGCCTTGGCCATCAGCGTCTCGCGGATGCGGGAACCGGATTCGGCGGCGAGATCGACGGCGGCCGCGAGCTCACGGAGCGGAAGCACGTCGATCCGGGCGCCGAGCTCGTCGATCGCGTGCCACAGCTTCTGCCGGCGGGTCTGCGCGGCCCGGAGCGTGCCGCGGAGCTCCCCGAACTCCCGGCCGGTCCCGACCTCGGCCGCGACCATGAGGGCGTCCTCGACGCCAGCTCCGCCGGCGAGCGAGATGCCCACGATGTCGACGTACACCGTGACGGCTCTCGTCCACGATCGCCTGGCCGTGCGCGCCCTCGAACGCACCTCGAGGTCCGGGTAGGTCCAGCCGGCGCCGGTGAGGAGCAGGACAGCGAGCACGACCGATGCGGGAGGAACGACGACGTCGAGCAGCGGGAACAGCACGGCCGGGACGAGCGCGAAGCCGAAGAACACCAGGGCGTACCCGACCTTGTCGAGAGCGTGGCGAACGCTCGAGCGACCGAGGACGGCGAGATCAGCGATGAGGCGTTCGGACTGACCGCCGGCAAGCCGGACCGCCACTCGTTCCCACCACCGCCTGACGTTGTCCGCAGGGCCGGCGTTGCGGACGAGCGTTCCCCGCGGCTCCGTCAGCTCGCCGGAGAGCACCCGGAGTGGTCGGGCGGGGGACATCAACGCCCGGACGATCACCCAGATCCCGGCGCCGATGCCCGCGGCGAGGACGGCCGCCCAGATCATCGGACGAAGTCTCGGTGATTGGCCGTGTCGACGCGCAGGAGGCGGGGTGAACGCACGGGGCGAGACAGCATCACCATCGCCCAGACGGCGACGCCGACCACACCAGCCGTCACGGCGAGAACGACCTGACCGGCGGCACCGCCGAAGGGCGCCAGGTACTCGCGGTTGGTGAGCACCAACGCACCGACGAAGAAGGCGACGATCCCGGCGATGAGCTGGGCGGTGCGGTACGTCCGCGCCCGCGCGGCGTCGATTCGCAGCTGCATCGCTACGGTCTCGCGGGTCGAGGTGGCGACGGCCGCGAGCATCTCGCCGAGATCGGAGACCGCCCGTTGATCGGCGATCTGCAGCGCCGTGACGACGGTGTCGGCCACGCCGTCGTCCATGTCAACGGCGAATCGGGTGAGCGCCGGTCCGAGCTCGCCGCGCTGGGTCCGTACGTACAGCGCCTTCACCTCGTCGCGGATCGCCGCCGGGGCGACTCGCGCCGACTTTCCGATCGCCTCGTGCAACCCGGCGTTCGACACGAGCAGGTCGCGGAGCATCTCCGCCCAGGCCGCCACCGCTTCTGAGCGGGCCAACTGCCGTCGCCGGCGGGCGCGGAGACCCACGAACGAAGGGGTCAGCCAGCCGAGCACGGCGCACGCGACCATCGCCGCCGGCCACCGCGTCCACCAGCCGACGAGGGCGAGCCCGCCGAAGGCGAGGCCGGCCCGGAGCGTGAGTTGGTCGACGGGGTGGGTCCGCCGGGGGCCACGGGGGCGGCGGGGGCGATCGAGCAGGCCCTGCCACGCGGCGACGGCGACGAGCAGGCCGGCACCGACGCCCGCTCCGAGGAGCCCACCGACGAGCGGCGACGCGCTCATGAGGTCCACCAACCGGCCGGGTTGAGCAGGAGGTGGTCCTCGAAGCCGAACTCGCGCAGCCGGCTGCGGCGGCTGTCGGACAGGTGGGCCTGAGGGAGGCCGCGCCCGTCCGGGCCGGCGACGAAGACCCGGTTGAGCTGGACCTCGGATCCGTTCCAGCCGGCCACCTCGCAGATCTCGGCCACGACCCGTCGACCCTGGCGGTCGCGGGCGAGATGGACGAAGAAGTCGACGGCGTCCGAGATCAGCAGGGCGGCGATCGGGAAGTCGACCGCCTCCCGCCCTTGGGCCACGTACTGCCCGAGCTTCTTCCACGCCGACAGGGCGGAGTGGTGGTGCACCGTCGACAAGCTCGGGTGTCCGTGCTGCATCGCGAGCAGCATCTCCCGGGCGGCGTCGCCGTCGCGGACCTCGCCGACGATCAGCCACCGCGGGTTGAACCGCAACGCGTGGCGCACGAGCTCGCGCTGGCTGATCTCGCCAACGCCTTCGATGTTGGCCTCGCGGGTCTCCCACTCGAGGACCGAGGCGGCGCGCGCCGGGTCGGCGGCGAGGTTGAGCTCCCGGGTGTCCTCGATCACGACGATGCGCGTGTCCGGCGGCAGCTCGTTCGTCATCGCCCGCACGAGGGTCGTCTTCCCCGCCCCGGTCTCGCCGGACACGACGATTCGCATCCCGGCCGGCATCGCCGCGGTGAGGAGCGAACGCATCGCCTGATCGATGGTGCCCCGCTGCTCGAGGTCGGCGAGCGAGGCGGCAGGCAACACGTTGCGCCGGATCGCGACCTGCGGGACCGGCGACACGTTCATCACTGCGGCGAGGCGGGAGCCGTCCGGGAGGCGGACGACGAGCAGCGGTTTGCCGTCGTCGAATCGCCGCTCGGTGCCGCCGGCGCGCCGGGCGAGGTGGGCGACCTCGTCGCGCAGGTCGCTGCCGTCGGCGAACAGGCACGGGTCGTAGCGCTCGGTCCGGCCGTCGACGTACTGCAGCCAGATCGCGTCGTGGGCGTTGACCATGATGTCGGTGACGTCCGGGATGTCGAGGAGCGCCTGGAACTTGCCGGCGTGGAAGTACGCAGCGATGGCGCGGCGGATGAGATCGTTCTCGGTCGCGACGTCCATCGGTGTCCGGCCGGCTTCGATCGCTTCGCGGGCGCGGCGGGCCACATAGGACGTGGCGACGTCGTGAGCGAACGCCTCGCGTTCGAGGTCGTCCCACTGCCTGGTCGAGCTCCCCGCCTCGGCGGTGACGAGTGCCTCCTGGATCGCCTCGATCACGTCCTGGAGGGTGACGGGTTCAGTCGCCGCGGTCACGGGACGCTGACTTCCTGGGCGCGGGCGGTTGCGAACGCGAGGTACGACGCAAGGTCCTCGACCCGACGCCACCACGCCCGCCATGCGTTCCCGCGCATCGTCGCGAGGCCAGCCGGGCGGCTGTCTTTGACGTGCGGCACGACCGCGGCAACATCGGCGCCGACGAACTCGGCGATCTCGTCGACCGGCCACGAGGTCGGCTCGACGACAACGACCGAGACGTCGCAGTCGGCCGAACGAAGGGCCTCGACGCGGTGCGGGAGGAGCTGGAGGGCCGGGAAGCCGCCCGCCGAGACCAAGACGACGTGATCGGCGTCCTTGGCGAACGGCAGCGCCGGTGAGCGGGTGGAGAGGCGCCCGGCGTCCACGATCCAGACCGAGTCGGGGTCGCTGGCGACGAGGCGGGCGAGCGCGGTCCCGGCGTGGACGAGAACCGAGGCGGTCTGCTCCGACGATGGCGGGGCGGGCATCACGAACCAGTCGCCGACGGCGACCGCGCCCCGTTCGACGGCTTCGCCGGCCGTCAGTCCGGGCGTGCGCGAGGCCAGGGCGACGGCGATCAGCCCGGGCTCGACCCCGACTCCCAGCTCGGCGCCGAGGCGACCGCCGTCAGGGTCCGCCTCGAGCAGGACGCGGCGCCGCGCGGGCTCCGGCCACGCCGCGGCCAGGCCGACCGCGAGCCTCGTCACGCCGGGGGACCCGGCGACCGAGCCCAGGGTGATCAGCGTCATGACCCGCCGCCGATCAGGACCACGCGCAGCGTGTCGCGCTGCGACGCCTCCGACGCGGTCAGGCCGACGTCTCGCGGAACCCGCAACGAGATCCACAGCTGACCGGTCGCCATCTCCTCGACGGCCCACACGGTGCCGGAACCGATCACGACCACCTTCGTCGTCGGGCGTGGGTCGATCGCGTCGGTCGCCCCCGGCGTCGTCTTCGGCACGTCGAGCAGGTCGACGGGCGCGCCGACCTCGACACCGGACAACGGTGCCTCGCCGGGATCGAGGGCGGCGCCGAACACGATCTCATCGGCCGCGAGCGGGAGCTCGTCGGCGAACATCTCACCGGCGAGCAGGGCGCCGGCGGGGATCCGGCCGACGGGGAGCCGGCCGACCAGCCCGTCGACGTCGGCTGGTGACAGCGAGCCGACGCTTCCGTCGACGGCGAGGCGGGCGATGCGGAGGTCGCCGCGGGAGATCGGCTCGCCCTGCTCGAGGTCACGAGCGGCGACGAGCACCTCCGTGCGGTCGTCGGCGGAGGAGAAGAGCAGCACGCCGCCGAGCGCGCAGAGCACGACGAGGAGGACACCGGCGAGCAGCCACGCCGGGTTGCGATGCCGAGGCTCGGCCACGCGGCCCGGATCGAACCGGGCCGCCGGCGTGGTGGGCGGGGGTCGTCGTCTCAGCCCACGACCGCGGCCTCTCGCCGGTCGCGACGGTGCAGCGGTCGTGCGGGCCTCGTCCCGATCGGTCACGGTCATCCTTGGGTCACCACCGCTTGGATCTCGGCGACCGCCAGGTCGCGGGTTGCTGAGGTCGTGGTCAGGGTGCCGAGGTCGCCGGACTGGCCCGTCGATGCCTGCCATGTCGCGTGCCAGACGATCGCCACCGTGACTGGGTAGGTCTCGCCGTTCGGTGCCATCGCCGACGAGTGCCGGTACACGTGGCTGCATCCGACGAACGTGGCCGGATCGGCCCCGGCCGGGAACGGCGCCGGCGCGCCGGCGCATTGCACGGTCTTGCCGTCGCCCGTCGATACGACGAGTTGTTCGGGTGCCGCCGTGATCGTCAGCGAGAGCCCGGCGACGGCCGCGGTTGCGGACACGTCACCCCACTGGCCCGGTGCCTGGTCGACCCAGAAGAAGGCGGGCGTCTGCACGAAGGCGAACCCGTCGGCGGCGAGGTCGGCCGGGGCGATGTGCGGGATGGGCGTCGGGACCTGACGCTGCACGCGTGCCCACAGGTCGGGGATCAGTTGGTCCGGCGTGACCTGCGGGGCGAGACCGCCGCCCTCGGTCGGCACCACCGTGACCCAGGTGTCGTAGCGCTCCGGGGGATCGACGCACGTGACGAGATACCTGATCTGGATCTGGGCGCGAGAGACCCGGTACCAGGCCCCGACGAAGTAGGCGTAGTCCGGATCGCCGCGTTTGCGGATGACCGGCTCCTCTCGCCGGTTGATCGCGTCCCAGATCGCCCGCACCTTCGCCAGCGGCCCGTACGGGGTCGACGTGCAGCGAGATTGGCCACCGGAGCCACCACCCGGCGCGGCGATGGGCTGGGGACCCGGCTCACCTGCCCACTTCTGACACACCGTCTTGTGTATCTCCTCGCCAAAGGCAGTCGTAACGACGACAGTCACCCACTTCACGCACGTTGGCGAGCTGGCGTCCGTCTGGTGCGCCGGGAGTCCGCAACAGAGCAGAGCTAGAGCCAAGAGACGGATCATTCCGGTGGACACGTTGTCTCCCCACGATCGAAGCCGGTCCCCTCGCGAGGCGTCTTGAAGCGAAGCCAACCGTTGGCCGTACGTCGCACCGGCTCGTGGTAGCGGATCACCTCGAGATTGCCGGTACCACCGACCTCGATTTGTTCTCCGCTTGGCGAATTCTCCGCCAACGTGACCTGCTTGCGGTTCGTGACTTCACACACGGTCACGATCGCGCGCCGATACGGCGCTCCGCCGACCAAGTCGACCCTCTCCACCATCGCCGAGAGCAGATCTGGATCGTTCGGCACCACAGCGTCGCCGAGCGCCACTAACTCCCGGGTTCGGGCAACGTATGAGTCGTACGCGGGCGAGCCGCGAGCGAGAACCTTCGCCGCTCGGTCGTTGAGGTTGCGAAGCCTCGGCCTTTCGAGCATCTGCCAGCCCCGGTAAAACGCCCGCTCGTAGTCTTGGGCGATCTGGTGTTTGAGCGCCTCGACGTCCACGGGCTCGGTCGTTGGCTCAGGAGTCGTCGGAGTATCGGTGGTCGGTGGTGATGTGGCCGTGGTCGTCGGCGCTACCGACGTCGTCACCGCGACGGTGGTTTCGGCGCTGGTCGCGGTCGCCGAGGTCGTTGTCGCCGGGCTCCCCTGGCCGTCGTCGTCCGAACAGCCAACGGCCCCGACGGCAACGGCGATCAGGAGCGCCATCAAGCGCCTCACCCCGCAGCCTCGATGTAGAGCAGCCGGGCGACGATCAGCGCGACCACCGCCCCGCCGACCAGCCCCGGGCCCAGGGCGACCGACCGTCGCCGCCCCGTGAGGGCCCAGACCGCCGAGCCGAGCAGTCCGACCATCAGCGCGAGCACGGCGATCTCGGCGCTGATCAGACCGAGCGCGGCGCCGAGCACCGCGCCGGCCTTGACGTCTCCGAACCCCATTCCACCGGGCGAAAAGAGATGCGTGACCAGCAGCGGGCCGCCCACAAGCGCGACGCCGAGAAGCGCGCCCCAAACGACGTCGGTCGTCCCGGTCACCCAGGCGATCGCCATCGCCAGAACCACGGGCACCGCGGCCGCGCCGACGAGGGCGTTCGGCAACCGTCGCTCGACGGCATCGACAAGCGCAGCCGCGACGAGCACCAACAGGCTGATCCCAGTTGCCGCCGCGCCAGTCGTTTCGGGCACCCAGCTCGCCGCGGCCGCCGCAGCGGTCGCCACCGTCGCGATCGCCACGACGTCACCGCGGACTCCGATCGCACTCCACGCCGCGGCAAAGCGGCTGCTGACCGACGCCCCCAACGTCGTCGCGACCTCGGCTTTTGCAGCCAGGCTGCGTGCTTCCACTCCGCGTCCCCGTTCCCCCAACGGACCGGCTGTCGCGGAGAATAATCTCCTTCCGCGGGCCGCCGCCCTTAAGAGTTTGTACAGATTGGCCATGCCCTAACTGGGTGTCCCGGGACGGCGAAAAGGGAAACGGCGAAGGCCCGTATCCTTGGACTGATGCGCACCCTCGTCAACGCTCCGTCGACCCTGCCGCAGGCGAACGACCCCTGTTGGTGCGGCAGCGGGCGGAAGTACAAGCGCTGCCACAAGCGCTCCGAGGGGCGGGTGCTGCCGGGGACGGTCACCCCGATGCGGGACGTGCCGGCGCACATCGAGCGCCCGCCGTACGCCGAGACCGGGATCCCGATCCCGTGGGACGAGCCGCGGGTCAAGTCACCCGAGACGATCGTCCGGATGCGCCGGGCGGGTGCCGTCGCCGCTGAGATCCTCCGCCTCGCCGGCGAGGCATTGCGCCCCGGGATGACCACCGAGGAGCTCGACGCCTACGTCCACGACCTCTACATCGAGCGCGGCGCCTATCCGTCGCCGCTCAACTACAACGGCTTCCCGAAGAGCCTGTGCACGTCGGTGAACGAGGTGATCTGCCACGGCATCCCCGACTCCCGGGCCCTTCTCGACGGCGACATCGTCAACCTCGACATCACCGCCTACATCGGAGGCGTCCACGGCGACACCAACGCCACCTTCTTCATCGGCGACGTCGACGAGACCAGCCGCAAGCTCGTCCAGGTGACCGAGGAGTGCATGTGGCACGGCATCGAGGCGGTCGCCCCCGGCCGGCCGATCAGCGCCATCGGGCGGGCGATCGAGCGCCACGCCAAGGCCCACCGCTACGGCGTGATCAGGGCGTTCATCGGGCACGGCATCGGTGAGCAGTTCCACTCCGACATCCAGATCCCCCACTTCTACGACGCCCGGGCGTCGCTCATCATGCGCCCGGGGATGACGTTCACGATCGAGCCGATGATCTCGCTCGGCACGTGGCAGCACCGGATGTGGGACGACGACTGGACCGCGGTGACCGCCGACGGGAAGCGCACGGCACAGTTCGAGCACACGATCCTCGTCACGGACAAGGGGTACGACGTGCTCACGGGCGGTCCCGGCTCGGTGTCCCCGAGCGCCCCCTGGGACCGCTGATCGCCCGCTCCTCCACGGACTGGGCGGGATACGTCGCACCTGTCGCGACGATTCCCGCCCAGATGCCGGGTTGGGACGAATCCCGCCCAGATGTGGGGGTCACCCCGGACCCGTCGAGGCCCGGTAGAGGCCGAGCGCGCCGCTGATCCCGGCGGCGACGGCGACCGCGGCGGCGGCCGCCATCACGCCCCGGTCGAGCCAGAAGGGGGCGTCGGTGGGGATGATGGCGCGGAACGCGCTGTCCCGGCGGATGACGACCCACGCCCCGAGCTCGACCGCACCGAGCAGGACGAGCGCGTACGACACCAGCCGGTACCCGAGCACCAGGGCGAGGGCCGCGGACGCCACGGCGACCACCGGGAGCAGCCACCACACCGCCAGCGGCCCGGTCTCCGCCGGCAGCGAGGAGTACTGCCACCAGCCGATGCCGGCCGCGGCTGCGGCGGTCACGAGCAGCACCCACGCCACGCGGCGGCGCAGGATCAGGGCCACGGCGACGAGTGCGGCGGCGATGCCTGCCCCGACGTAGAGCGGAACGCGCGACGGCCGGGGCAGCCAGTCGACGGTGATGGCGACCGTCGTGTCGACCCCGTCGACCTGCAGCGGGACCGACGACTCGAGGATCTGGTCGCCCGGCACGGAGAACCGCGGCGGGTCGGGCTCCATCCAGTGGGCCCGGTGGTCGTGCCACGCGAAGCGTCCGTCCCGTGCGACCACCTTCCACTCGGGCGGCAGGTCCGGGTCGGCGCCGGCCGGCGCGGTCGAGCCGGAGCGGCTCCGGTTGAGATAGGTGGTCGGCGAGCGCTGGTTCTCGAGCACCACGCCGTCCGGGCGGAAGTGCAGGTACGGCTCGCGCTGATAGCCGAGGACAAGGACGTTGGTCCCGGGATCGGCGGTGAGCTCGAGGAAGGCGTCGCCGCCAATCACCTCGACCGAGATCTTGTCGGTCGGCGGCGTGATCGAGACCACGGTGGAGCGGTAGTCCGTCGGTCCGGCGGTGTCACCGGGGGCGAGCGCAGCGACCACGAGCGCCGCCGCTATCCAGCGCATCGACCCCCCAGTCTGGGACACCGGAGGGTTTCGTGCGCGGACGGGTCGCGGCAAACCCTCCGATGACGTGAAACCCTCGGATGAATCAGGCGTCGGCGTCGGACAACAGCTGCTTCATGTCTCCGACGAGATCTTCGACCGGGGTGCCGAAGGGCCAGGTGATCGCCAGGCGGCCGGCGTCGTCGACGGCGAAGAGGTACGCCGAGTGGGTGACCTCGACCTGGCCGCCGGGGGTCTTCGCCACATCGAACGTGACGCCGAAGCGCTCGGCGAACTGACGGAGGGCGTCGATGTCGTCGGTGGCGATGGCGTGGGCGTCGGGCACGAAGCTCTGCACGAAGTCCGCCAGCACGTCGGTGTCGCGCGCGGGGTCGACGGTGACCATCGCAACCGAGATCCGGTCGGCATCCTCGCCCAGCTCGGCGAGCGACGCCTTGATCGCGGCCATCGTGACCGGGCACTCGTGCGGACAGTTGGTGTACCCGAAGTACACGAGCAGCAGCCCGCCTTGCGGGGCACGGAACTCGAACGG
>JBKOUV010000113.1:0-3198 GCA_046723555.1 Actinomycetota bacterium
GGCGACGATCACGCGGCGTCGGTCGCAGACGATGACGGCGGACAGATGGTGGCGACGCCCGCCACACACGTCGGGCGCGAGTCCGATGAGCTGAACACCGCATGCAGGCGCCACCGCGTTCCGGGATCGCCGCCGCGCCGACGGCCCGGCGCTAGCGCAGGATGTGTCCCTACAGCCTCTTCGCGTCGAGGGCGGCCGACCCGCAGGCCACAACGCCTCCTCCAACACGTCCACCGGAACCCGCTCACCGACCCGCGCCGCCGCGCATCGTGTTCGACGGTCTCGCCGGCACCCGCACCGACAGCTTCCCCAGCCTCAGCATCGCCAACGGGGCGCCGTCGGGATCCGACGCCACGAACACGATCGTGCTGAGGTGGCCCGACGCCGCGGCCGGGTTGAACCATGAGCAGGCGCTGGTGCAGACCTCGACCGATCGTGGCGCAACCTGGTCCGCCCCGATCAACGCCACCCAGGCTGGCGACCGGGCGGACAATCCGGCCGTGGCGATCTCACCTGACGGGGCCGACGTGTACCTGCTCTACAACGGCTACCTCGACCCGTTCCGCACCGACAGTCGCTGATCAACGGAAGTCCCATCGCGGCGCCCGCACCGCTCACCGACTGCCCGGCGACTTTCGGCAATCTCGACATCTACAGCGGCAGCTACCTCGACCCAACACCCTGAGCACCGAACATCGCGGCGAGCATCGAAGTCACCCGCACTAGTTTGCGCCTTCCTCTCCCGCTGCACCTGAGCAGCGTGCGGACGACGATCTCGCTCGCCCCCTCAACGATGCCCCCGACCTGTCCACCGCGGCGCTACGGGCCGATCTGACGTGACTTGACCGCCTGCGCGACCCGCCCGCGGCAGCGCCTCTCTCGGTTTACGGTGTGATTCTGGAGACGAAAGCGTCGCTGTTTCCGAACTGCGACCCGCACGAGTCCTGCGGCGCCGGCTTGGGCGCAGATGGGCCGCTGCCATCTACCGAATGCTGGAATGCGTCCACGGCAGCGCACCCGACACCGTTGCGCGAGTCGGTGTAGATGAACCACGCGGTCGTGTTCGACGAGACGAGCGTGTTGTAGTCGCCCCAGAACTGGCGTTCCAGGTTGTTCTGGGCGGACACGGCCGGGTCGGACGACGCCGCTGACACCTTCGTCGTCGCGCTCCACGATGTCCCGTTCGTCGAGTTCGCGTAGTAGGAGTCGATGCTGGCGTTGCCCGTCCCGTACGTGGTCGCGTCGACCGCCTTCAACGCCTGGTAGGCGAGATCGACCCGGCCGTTCGGCGCCACATCGAGGCCCTGGAAGAAGGCGTATCCGTCACTGGCAGCGGAGCGGAACGGATTCGTCCAGCTCGTGCCGCCGTTCGTGCTGCGGTACACCTTCACCGTGCCGGCGTCGGAGAAGGCGACATAGACCGCGCCGTTGGGGGCGATCGCCAGGCTCGGATCGCTCCCGGTGCGGAAGTTGGCGCCCGGGATCGGATCCGCGATCGGCGTGTATTGGGCGACGACCATCGGCTTGGACCAGGTCACTCCGCCGTTCTTGGACACGGCGATCTCTTGGACGTCGCCGAGCTTCGGGTCCGTGTCCAACCAGGCGATGTACACGTCTCCGTTGGGGGCCGTGCGAACCGTGCTCGACTGGCGGCCCCCGATGCCGTTGTTGTGGGCGGCCGTGATCTGGTTCGGCTTGCTCCACGTCTTGCCGCCGTCATCGGAGTAAGCGGTGACGATCGGCTCGGCGAAGAAGGTGAAGACACTGCCGCGGAACAGGGTCCAGCTCAAGTAGGCACGCCCGAAGAACGGCGAGGTCGGACTGTCGTCCGCGGTCACGTCCTCGTGGTCGTTGAACCTGAAGCCGTGGCCCCTCGCTCCGACGACCGGGTTGCTCCAGCTGACTCCGTTGTTGTTGGACGTCGAGACCGTGAGCAGCTCGGGCGCCTGGTTGCCCGGCGACTGGCCGGACGCATAGCTCGCCAGGCTGGCGTAGTACACCCGCGTCCCACTGACGAACGAGTCGGTCCTCCGCTCGTCGTTGAAGTTCCCGTCGGCTCCCGGATTCGGCCCGTACGCGAGCCGTGGATCACCGTCGGCGACGAAGCGGCCCCCGTCCTCGGCAAACCCAGGCAGCACCCCGCGGTTGGTCCAGCTCGCACCCCCGTTTGAGCTCGTGTAGACACCGCTCGTGCTCACGTCCGGGAAGAACGAGCAGTCGTTCGCCGGGGCGTCTGCGCCGCGCACGGGACCCGGTCCGCAGGGTGGCTCCAACTGCTCGTCGTTCGCGCCGGCCACGAGAAAGCTCGCGTTGGTCGGGTTGAGCGCGATCGACGGCTCGTTCTGTTTGTTGGTCGGAAAGACGGCCGTCGTATTGCTCGACGCGTCGCCCGCGACCTGCGGGTTGTTCGCCTGGACGTCCACCGCCGATGCCGCAAACGCCGTCGGCGCGGCGACGACGGCGACAACAGCGACGGCACCGACGACCAGCTTCAGGTTCCCCATAACTTCCACCCCCCAAGAGTCGGTTGCCCGCGCACCGTAAGCCCACACGTCGGGCTCCGCAAGTCGCCCCGGGGCTCCCCACATCCCGGCCACGGTCGGTCGGTCGTGCGCAGCGCCCGAAATGACGCGCTCAGTAGCCCGAGCCGCGCAATTGAGCGGGCACTCGCCGCAACCCCCGAGCTGGTCTGACCGCCGCCTAGTTGAGCCCTTCGGCGACCGTGACCCGGCACGCGCCCGGACGACCGGTGCGCATCTACGACAATCGGGCCCAGCCCCAATTCCAGGGTGCTGATCAGCGACGATGCACTCGGGCTGGTACATCGTGGTACATCGGCGCCACTCCGACAGCAGAAAGCCCCGGCCGATCTATTGATCTACCAGGGCTTCTTGGTGGCGGGGGCAGGATTTGAACCTGCGACCTTCGGGTTATGAGCCCGACGAGCTACCGGACTGCTCCACCCCGCGTCGGTGGACTCATCATGTTACGCCCTCGACCGCGGCGAGGCAACCGCCGGGAACCCCGAACCTCGCATCTGGGTTCAATCGTTCTCGACACCGGGAAAGAATCGCGCCCAGATCGCCCCGTGAGAGAAATCGCGCCCAGATGGTCCTAGGCGGCGTCGGCCGGATTGACCGTGGTGCCGGGCGGTACGACCTCGTCGATCGCGGCCAGCACGTCGGCAGCGAGCGGCGT
>JBKOUV010000057.1:0-11220 GCA_046723555.1 Actinomycetota bacterium
GTCGAGACGTCCGGCGACCGCATCGTCGGGCTCAACGCCTTCCTCGACACCGACACGCTGTTCCCGCTGTTCGACCTGCCGCTCAAGCTGCCCGCCGCCTGAGCACTCGCCTCGGTCGCGAGCGGGCGATGGCCTTCGACACCGTCGACCTCGTGGTCGTCGGCTCGATGAACGTCGATCAGTTCACGTACTGCCCGCGCTTCCCCGCTGACGGCGAGACGTTGGTCGCCGACCGGTTCGTCCAGGGCTTCGGCGGGAAGGGCGCCAACCAGGCGGTGATGGCGGCCCGGTTGGGTGCCCGGGTGGCGATGGTCGGCTGCCTCGGCGACGACGACCTCGGGGACGCCACGCTCGCCAACTTCGCCGCCGCCGGCGTCGACACCGCAGGCGTCGCCCGCGTTGCCGGGGTCTCGAGCGGGGTGGCGCCGATCTGGGTCGACGCGTCGGGGGCCAACCGCATCCTGATCGTCCCAGGGGCCAATGCGGCACTCACCGCGGAACACGTCAGCGCCGCGCTCGACGGCCGCCGCGCCGATGCCGTGGTCGCCCAACTCGAGACGCCGCAGGCGGCGACCGCGGCGGCGTTCGAGTGGGCCAGGACCGCCGGGGCGGTGGCCGTGCTCAACACCGCTCCGGCCGCGCCCGTCGCGCCGGCCGTGCTCCAGACCGTCGACTGGATCGTCGCCAACGAGTCCGAGTTCGCCCTGCTCTTCGGGGCGCAACCGACACCGGCGACGATCACCGACGCCGCGTCGACGTGGCACTGTGGGGTGGTGGTCACCCTCGGCGCCGCCGGCGCGGTGGTCGCCCCGTCGGGTCAGCCGGCCGTGTCGGTGCCGGCGCCCGCCGCGGAGGCGGTCGACACCACGGGCGCGGGCGACGCGTTCGTGGGTACGTTCGCCGTGGCCCTGGCCGCCGGGTCGAGCCCGCTCGACGCCGCGCGCCTCGGCTGCACGGCGGGTGCGCTGTCGGTTCAGCGCTCGGGCACCCAGGCTTCGTTCCCGACCGCGGCCGAAGTGTTGGGATGAGTCACCGCGGGTCGCGGCCGAGGTAGGCGAGCAGGCGGTCCTGTTCGGACGCGTCGTCCCCGATCTCGACGGCCGGTGCGCAGACGCCCGGCTGGCGGAGGTTGTCGCCGAGCTCGCGCGCGTGGGCCCAGATCCGCTCGACCTCCTGCGGGTCGATGCGTTCGTCCTGCCCGGTCGCCCGCGCCAGGTCCCATCCGTGGACGACGAGGTCGAAGCCGAGGAACCGGTCGACCGTCGCCGAGATGTTCGTCCGGCCGAACATCCCGTCGTATTCGGTGCCGGCCAGCTCCGGGTCGTCGAGCACCGCCTGCATGTCGCCGCGTGCGGCCTTGAACGCGGCGAGCGGATCGTCCTCGACGGTGGGCGCCGAGCTGAGGCTCCGGCCGATGAAGCCGAGCATCATCCCGTGCGTCCCGACGACGTGGCCGACGAGATCGCGCGCCGTCCACTCGGTGCATGGCGTCTGGTTCGACCACTGCTCGGGCGCGACGTCCCGGATCCGTCGCTCGAATGCGTCGGCGAGGCTGCGGTAGCGCGCCGCGATTTCGTTCGTGGTTGTGGTTGTCACGCCGCCGAGCGTCGCTCGGACGCGGCACCGACGTCTTGTACCGATCGGACGGCGACCGAGGTGCGCGGGAGCACCCGGACCAGTTCCCGGGGTGTCATCCGGGCGAGGGCGCGGCAGTCCTTGGCCAGGTGGGGCTGGTCGACGTAGCCGGCGAGCACGGCGAGCTCGGCGAGACCTCGACGCGGCCATCTGGTCGCCGCCCGGGCGAAGCGCTGCAGGCGGGCGACACGGGCGAAGAACGCCGGGCCGTAGCCGACGTCACGGTCGAACCGCCGCCGCAGCTGCCGGCTGGAGACCCCCGTGTCCTCGGCGAGCCGCTCGACGCGATGGCCGGGGTCCGACGCGACGAGCGCGGCGAGGTCCGCCGTCGGGTGAGCGGACGGCTCGGTGTCGCGCCCGCGGACGGCATCCTCGAGCACGGAGAGCCTCCCCGCGGGCCCGGCGGCGTCAGCGAGTCGCTCGCTCAGGATCCGGTCGGTCTTCGCCCCCAGGACGTCGGCGAGGGGGACGCGAACGTCACGCACCGCGCGGGCGTCGAGTCCGAGCACCGCCGCGGCGGCGCCGGGGCGGAACCGCACGCCGCTGATCGCGGTCCCCGGTGGTAGGTCGAACCCCCAACCACGGGTGTCCGGCCCGCACAGCCACGTCCCGCCACCGTCGATCCACAACAGCTCGATGCTCCCGTCGGGGATCAACTCGTGCCGGCCGGCGGACGTCGCGCTCCACCGGCAGGCGAGCAGCGAGCCCAGATCCGGTGAGGGCGCGGCCGGCGCGAACCACCGCATCCGAACAACCTAGGCACGAGGTCCGATGAGTTTCCGCTCGCCGCCCCGTCTAGTGCGTGATGAGACGCGCGTCACACTCAGCTGGGGAGCTCGTTCCACCGCCCGGCCCACGGTCCGTGGTGCTGGTGGTGGACGGCCCGATGACGGCCGGTGCGGTTGGCTCCCTGTGCGGGCGGCTGCACGACGTGCTCCAGGCCACTGGTGTCGACCTGGTCACGTGCGACGTCGGCGGCGTGACTCAGCCGAGCGCGTCCGACGTCGACGCCGTGGCGCGCCTGCAGCTCACCGCGCGGCGGCTGGGTCGCTCGATCCGGCTCCGCCACGCGTCGGGCCGTTTGTGCGAGCTGCTCGACCTGTTCGGCCTGCGGGAGGTGGTTCCGTGCGTTCCGCCGAACGAGGCGGCTCGATGAACTGGACGTAGTTGCCGTCTGGGTCGAGCACCGTCCCGATGAGGCCGTGACGGCCCCGTTCCAGCTCCCGGACCCACACCGCCCCGCCTGCGATCAGTCGGGCCTCGACCGCGGCCGCGTCCTCGACGACGACGTTGGGGACGAACCGCTGCGGCTCGACCGCTCGGGGCGCCAGCTCGGGGTGGGGTACCACGAGTCCGTCCAGTCCGAACGCCCAGCGGTACCAGGCGGCGAGCCGTCGCGGCGTCGGTGAGCCGATGACGACGGCGATCCCCGCGGTCGTCGGGGCGACGGCGGGCGACCGCTGGATGAGGTTGCCGTCCGGGTCCCGCACGGTGGCGTGCGCCGCACTTTCGACCCGCAGCACGGTGCGGGACGGTTCGGGGTTCGTGCCGGCGAGGTCCTCGCCCGCCTCGATCAGCAGGCCACGTCCGGCGACATCGACCCGCAGCACCTCGCGGTACCAGGTGCGCAGCCGGTCCGGGTCGCGACTGGCCAGCAGGATGCTCCCGAACGTGGGAAACGTCACGCTCGTTCGACCAGGGCCGGCCCGGGGACTCATCGCCGGTCCCCGCTACCGTCGGGGTCGATGGATTGGGAGATCCCGACGCTTGCCGACGTGTACGAGGCCCGGCGCCGCATCGCGCCGTACCTGCGCCCGACGCCCCTCTACTCCTACCCAGCCGTCGACCAACTGGTCGGCACGACGACGTACGTCAAGCACGAGAACCACCAGCCGATCGGCGCGTTCAAGGTGCGGGGCGGGATCAACCTGGTGTCCCAGCTCGACGGCGACGAACGGACCGGGGTGCTGACGGCCTCCACGGGCAACCACGGGCAGTCGATCGCCTACGCGGCCCGGTTGTTCGACGTGCCGGCGGCGGTATGCGTGCCCGAAGGCGCCAACCCGACCAAGGTCGCCGCGATGCGCGGCCTCGGCGCCGAGGTCATCTTTCACGGCAGCGACTTCGACGACGCCCGTGAGCACTGCGAGCAGCTCGCCAGGGAACGTGGCTGGCGGTACGTCCACTCGGCCAACGAGCCGCTGCTGATCGCCGGTGTGGCGACGGAGACGCTCGAGATCCTCGAGGACCGGCCCTCCATCGACGTCGTCGTCGTGCCCCTCGGCGGCGGGAGCGGTGCGTCGGGGGCGTGCATCGTGGCCAAGGCGGTGAATCCGGCGATCGAGGTGATTGCCGTGCAGTCCGAGCAGGCGCCCGCGGCCTATCGCTCGTGGGAGTCGGGCCGGCTCGTCGAGGAGAAGACCACGACGATCGCCGAGGGCCTCGCCACCCGCACCGCGTTCGAGCTGCCCCAGCGGATCCTGCGCGATCACCTCGACGACTTCCTGCTCGTGAGCGACGACGAGCTCCTCGACGCCCAGGGCGCGCTCATCCGCGCCACCCGCAACCTGATCGAGGCGTCGGGGGCCGCCGCCCTCGCCGCCGCGCTGCGCCTCCGCGACCGACTCGCCGGCCGCGAGGTCGCGCTGATCCTCAGCGGCGGCAACGCCACCCCGCAGCAGATCGTCGACGCCCTCACCCGCTGACCGAACCGGCTCACGTTTCGGGGCCGGTGAGCGTTAACTGAGTGTGCCGATGGCCGTTCACCGCCCCTTCGAAGAGATCGTCGCCGCCCACGGGACGGTCGTGATGCGGGTGTGCCGCGCCCTGCTCGGCCCGACCGACGCCGAGGACGCCTGGGCCGAGACGTTCCTGTCCGCCCTCCGCGCCTACCCGACACTGCGGCCGGGCAGCAACGTGCGCGGGTGGCTGGTCACGATCGCCCACCGCAAGGCCATCGACCAGATCCGGGCGAGCGCCCGCTCGCCCCGCCCGACCGACCGGCTCCCCGAAGCCGCGGCCGCCGACGGCAACCCCGGGGAGGTACAAAACACCGAACTGTGGGCGGCGTTGGCGGCCCTCCCGCCCAAGCAGCAGGCGGCCGTCGTCTACCACCACGTCGCCGGACTGCCCTACGCCGAGGTCGGCGCCCTGCTCGAGACCAGCGAGGCGGCGGCCCGACGCAGCGCCGCCGACGGCATCGCCCGCCTGCGTCAGCACTACCAGGAGGAAACCCCCCGATGAACGCAACCAACACGATCGACCGACTGCTCTCCCCGACTCCCGAGCCCGGGCCGGAGACCATCAACCGGCTGCAGGCCCGGCTGGTCGAGCAGGCCGAGGACCAGGGCCTGCTCGACGTCTCCTACCGGACACTCGACAGCCCGGTCGGGCTGCTGCTCCTGGCGGCGACGCCCACGGGGCTGGTCCGAGTGGCGTTCGACCGCGAGGACCACGACGCGGTGCTGGCCGCGCTGGCCGCCCGGATCAGCCCGCGGATCCTGCGCTCGCCGCGCCGGCTCGACGACACCGCCCGGCAGCTCGACGAGTACTTCGCGCATCGCCGGCGGTCCTTCGACATCCCCGTCGATCTGCAGCTGGCCCACGGGTTCCGGCGCAGCGTGATCACCCACCTGCGGGACATCCCCTACGGGTCGACGGAGACGTACGCGATGGTGGCCGCGGCGACCGGCCATCCGGCCGCCGTGCGGGCGGTCGGCACGGCGTGCGCGAAGAACCCGCTGCCGCTCGTCGTGCCCTGCCACCGGGTCGTGCGCAGCGACGGGACGATCGGCCAGTACGGCGGCGGGCCGGCGGCCAAGCGCCAGCTGCTCGAGTTGGAGGCCGCGTGACGGCCACGGCGCGGGCGTCGTTGGGCGAGCGTGTCGACCGCCTGGACTGGCCGGCGATCGTGACCGAGCTCGACGACCTCGGTTGCGCATCGGCCGGTCGGGTCCTGTCGGCCGGCGAGTGCCGCGACATCGCCGGTCTGTACGAACAGGACGACCGCTTCCGGTCGACGATCGACATGGCCCGCTACCGCTTCGGCGAAGGTGAGTACCGCTACCTCGACCACCCGCTGCCCGACGCGGTGACCGAACTGAGGGCGGCGTTCTGGCCGCACGTCCTGCCGATCGCCCGGGACTGGGCGGACCGGCTCGGCCGGCCGGCGCCGTGGCCGGACGACTTCGGAGCGTGGCTGGAGCAATGCCACGCCGCCGGCCAGCGGCGGCCGACTCCGCTGCTGCTGCGCTACCGACCGGGCGACTGGAACGCCCTCCACCGCGACCTCTACGGCGACCTCGTCTTCCCGCTGCAGGTCGTCATCGGCCTCGACGAACCCGGCGTCGACTACACCGGCGGCGAGTTCCTCGTGGTCGAGCAACGCCCGCGCGCCCAGTCCCGCGGCACGGCCACGGTGATCGGGCGCGGCCACGCCCTCGTGTTCACGACCAACGATCGCCCGGTGCGCAGCTCCCGGGGCTGGTCGGCCGCGCCGATGCGCCACGGCGTGAGCGTGCTGCGCAGCGGGCACCGGCTGACCCTCGGGCTGATCTTCCACGATGCCAAGTGAGGACACTCGGCAACCACGCCCCCAATCCCGCCCCCTCGGATTTGAGAAGGATCGCGCCCAGATTGCCATCAGCGCGGCGGCGGCAGTGTGGCGCGGCGGTGTTCGAGGAACGCCCGCTCGGTGGCGTTGCCGGTGAGCTCGATCGCCCGGTCGTAGGCGGCGGCGGCTTCGTCGAACCGCCCGAGCCGGGTGAGCAGGTCGGCGCGGGTGGCGTGGAGCAGGCGGTAGCCGTCGAGTCCCGGAGCGTCGAGCGCGTCGACGGCGTCGAGCGCAGCGGCGGGGCCCGCGACCTCGGCGAGGGCCACGGCCCGGTTCAACGCGACGACGGCCGTCGGGAGGTACTGCTGGAGTTGGTCGTAGAGCCGCACGATCTGCGGCCAGTCGGTCGCGGCGGCGGTCGCGGCGTCGCTGTGCACGGCCGCGATCGCCGCCTGGATCTGGTACGGGCCGGGCGTGTTGCGCCGCAGGCACGTCTTCACCAGCGCCTGACCCTCGGCGATGAGCGCGCCGTCCCAGCTCGAGCGGTCCTGGTCCGGGAGCCGGACGAGCGAGCCGTCGGCCGCGGTGCGCGCGGGTCGACGGGCCTCGGTGAGGAGCATCAGAGCGAGCAGGCCGAGGACCTCCGGCTCGTCGGGCATCAACTCGGCGAGCAGCCGGCCGAGCCGGATCGCCTCCGCCGACAGGTCAGCGCGGGCGAGCTGGTCGCCGGATGACGCTGTGTGCCCCTCGTTGAAGATCAGGTAGATCGTGGCGAGCACCGCACGGATTCGCCGCGGCAGCTCAGCGACATCCGGCACGCGGTAGGGGATGCCGGCGTCGCGGATCTTCCGCTTCGCCCGCACGAGCCGCTGCGCCATCGTCGCCTCCGGGACGAGGAAGGCCCGGGCGATCGCCTCGGTCTCGAGCCCGCCGAGCAGCCGCAGGGTGAGCGCCACCTGCGTGCTGGTGGCGAGGGCCGGGTGGCAGCAGGTGAAGATCAACCGGAGCCGGTCGTCACTCACCGGCCCGCCCGCGTCGACTGCGGCGACCTCGTCGCGGGCGTGGACGAGCGCCGCCTGGGCGTGACGGTCCTCCCGGGACGCCTCGCGGCGGAGGCGGTCGATCGCCCGATTCCGCGCCGTCGTCGTGATCCAAGCGCCGGGGTTCGGCGGCAGACCGGTCCTCGGCCACCGCCGGGCGGCCTCGACGAACGCCTCCTGGACGGCGTCCTCGGCGACGTCGATGTCACCGAAGACGCGCACCAGGGTGGCGATGCATCGGCCGGACTCCGCCTGGAAGACGCGTTCCAGTTCGGCGGCGTCGACGGCCTCTATCCGGGCACCTCCTCCCGGAGCGGGCGCACCTCCACGGGTGCCAGGCAGGCCTCGGATGCCTTGGCCGCCCACGCCAGGGCGGCATCCAGATCGCGGGCCTTGATCACCCAGAACCCGCCGATCTGCTCCTTGGCCTCGGCGAACGGACCGTCCGTGGTGAGCACCTCACCGTCCTGCACGCGCACGACCGTGGCGCTACTCGGCTCGTGCAGCCCGCCGGCGAACACCCAGGCGCCCGCCTCCTGCACTTCGGTGTTGAACGCGTCGACCAGGACGTAGGCCTTCTCCATCTCCTCCGGCGGCGTCGCCGACTCGCCCTCCACGTAGTGGACCGCGAGCAGGTACTGCTTCATCGACGTTCTCCGTCGTCAACGCAGCCAGGGATACCGCGCCGTGTCCTTGCCGGCGTAGTCCGGGTCGAGGTAGATGAACACCCGCTGGATCAACCAGTCCCGGATCTCGAACACGTCGCACCACCGACCGGCTCCGGACTCCGGATCGCCGGCGCGCCACGGCCCGTCCTGGTGCTCACCATGGCTGGTGCCTTCGCAGACGAGGAGGTCGGTGCCGGAGAAGATCCAGTTGAAGTGGGAGAAGTGGTGGGTGATCGACTTCAACGTGCCGCCCACGTCGCCGAACAGCTTGCCGATCTCGTCCTTGCCGTTCGCCAACCCCCACTTCGGGAAGTACACCTGGGCGTCGTCGGCGAACAGGGAAAGGATCGAGTCGCCGGTCGAGGTGACGCCCCCGTTGTCGAACGCTTTGAGGTACTCGATGGCGACCGACTTGCGCTGTTCGTCGGTCATCGTCTGGGTCGTCAGAGCCATGCCGCGCAGCGTAATTAGCTCGGGCGAGCGGCGACGCAAGGAGCCCGAACGTCACGACGACAGCAGTTCGCGCCGCAGCAGCACCAGCTTTGGCGCCGGCTCGCCGTCGCTCCACGGGTCGGCGTGGAGCACCCGCTCGTAGGTCTCCCACTCGAGGCGCACACCGGACAGGTCGCCGGCCTTGGCGTGCGCCCGCATGCGCAGGGCGATCAGCTCCTCGTGTCCGGGCAGCACCTTGAGTCCCTGACCGGTGGCCCAGAACACCCCGTCGACGTCGCCCATCGACAGGCAGTGCCCGGCCAGCTCGGTGGCCGCGCTGGTCGCCAGCAACACCAGGTTGGACGTGATGCCCTCGGCGTCCGGCCACAAGTACCCGGTGCCGGCGAACGGCATGTCGTGGATCAACTCGACGGCGGGGCGGAGCGTCTCGATGGCGAGCTCGGGCGGCTGGAGCCGGGCCCGGTCGAGTCGCGCCCGGACGAGGTCGACGTCGGCGAGCACGACCGCGTGGAGCGGCAGCACGTCGGTGAGCGTGCGGCCGAGCCACTCCTCGCCCTCCGGCGGCGGCAGCAGGCGGGCCATCGCCCGGCGGGCCTCGGACACGACGTTGGCGAACGTGGCGTCCCGCACGTCGAGCTCCCACAGCGCCGTCCGCGCCCCGACCCGCGTCGAGTGCTGCCGGTGCAACGCCAGCCAGGCGATCAGCTCGAGCGCCTTGGACCGTTCGAAATGCGCCGCCCGCCCGTCGCGGTCGACAACCTCGACCGACCCGAGCAGGCGGACAAGCAGGGACCACTCAGGCTCGACGAAGTCCTCCTCGCACCACGTGATGTCGACCGACGCATCGAGGGGCTCGTCCGAGACCAGGGCCGCGTCGGCGTGCGCGAGCACGTCGCGGAGCGCATCGAGGTCGACGGCGGACAGCCCGACAGGTGTCAGCTCGATGCCAATCGGTTCGAGGACCCAGTGACGGTCGGCGGCGCGGAGCGACCACGGTGCGCCCGGTGACTCGCCCGCGACGATCACGGCCAGACCGCCCTGACGACGGGCCGCCGTGCGGACGATGTCCTCGGTCAGCTCGGCGGCGAGGTTCGAGCCGGCGAGGACGACCGCGGGCTCCCACACCTCGCCGCCCGTGTGGCGGGCCCGCAAGACGAACGTCGACTGCTTCGCCTCGCTCGTCGTGCCGAGCAGCGTCGCCGCCAGCTCGAGTGCCTCGTCGAGGTGTTCGACATGGTGGGCGTGGCGATGATCGAGGAACGCCGCCTCCCCGATGCCGGCGCCGATCAACGTGGCCACCTCGGCGAACAACGAGCTGGCGAGGGTGGCGGCGATCCCGCGGACCACCGCGTCGGCCTGATCGGCCGGGGCGACGATCGCCAGCAGGCCCAGCGCCTCGAGGTCGACGAGCACTTCACGACCATCGGCGTCGACGCCGATCTGGGCCAGCGCGACGCACGGTGCACCCACCGATCGGGCCGGCTCGGCGAGCAGCTCGATGGGCACCGGACCGGGGAGCGACCAGCACGTGCCCGCGCCCACCCATGGCGACGGGAGGGTCACCGCCGCGGTGAGGGCCAGTTCGACGTCGCCGTCCGCACCGACGCGCACGACGCCGACCCGCGCCGATCCGTCGGCCAGCGACGCGGCGGCCGCGCGCACGGCGATGTCAACGCGCAGCAACCGCTCACCGGCGTCGACGGTGCGCAGCAGGCGCTCGGTCGCGATCATCTCCGACGGTGGCTCCGGCACACGGGCCCTTGGTTCGGCCGCGCGCAACCGGATCCGCCGGCGAGCGGCGAGGAGGGCGAGCACTCCGGCGGTGAGCATCGTTGCCTGGCCGATTCCGATCGGGGCGGGCGAAGGTCGCGGCGCGGCGTGATCGGACGACGTCCCGCCGGCGGACGGAGGAGTCGTCGCCATCGTCGTCGTCGTCGCCGTGGCCGTTGTGGTTGTCGCGGTTGTCGTGGCCGTCGTCCTTGTCGCGACGGCCGCCGGCTTCTTCGATGACGTGTCGACCGGGGGATCGCGCTCAGGTCTCGACGGCGGCTCGTGCCGGGCGTGAGGGCGGCGGGGCGGCGCCGGTGCTGGCGCCGGTGAGCGTTCGCCGACGGCGGGAAACGCGACGCGCTCGCCCGGGTAGATCAGATCCGGGTCCTCGATGACCTCGTCATTGGCGGCGATCACGCGCTTCACGTAGGTGAGGACGCTGGCGTCGTCGTGAGGCAGGCCGGCATCGGCCAGCCGATCATGGGATAGGTCCCACAGGGTGTCGTCGGGCGCCACGGTGATCGTCTCGGCCGGGAGGCGCAGCCGCCGGCCCGGATGGAGCAGGCTTGGCGACGCCACCCGGTCGCGGTTGATGTCGAAGATCTCCCGCCAGCGTTGAGCATCCCCGAGATGAGTCCGAGCCAGCCCCATCAAGGTGTCCCCGGCCGCGACCACCACCGACCGCTCCGCTGCCTTCGTCGTCACCTCGGGCGTGACGTCGGCGTCGGCCACCAGCGCGGCGGGCGGGCGAGCACCAGCCAGCGCGGGAGTGGACCGGGAGACGAGCGGCATGAGCAGAAGCGCGGCGGCGACGAGGTGCTGGGCAACGAATCCGACGCCGCGACGGGCCGGGATGCGGGCCGCGTCCCGGCGCTCGACGGCGGAGGCGGTCCGCAACGTCGCGAGCTGGCTGCGGATCTCGCACGCGACGGCGACGCTGAACCGGGCCCAGATCACCCATGCCACGACGGCGAGGACGCCGACGACGAAGGCGACTTCGTCGCCCAATTCGACGCTCGTCCGGCCGGGCCACGGGTTGCCGACGAGCCAGACGAGTGCCACCGGCACGCCCACGACGAACGCGAGGAGCACGAGGATGGCG
>JBKOUV010000066.1:0-30258 GCA_046723555.1 Actinomycetota bacterium
CCCAGGAGGCGCACGAGGCGATCCGGCCGGCCACGCCGCTGCGATCGCCGAGCCGGGTGCAGGGCGAGCTCAACTCGCAGGAGCTGGCGCTGTACCGGATGGTGTGGCAACGCACCCTCGCCTCGCAGATGGCCGACGCCACCGGGACCACGGTGAGCGTCCGGCTCGGCGCCGTCGCCACCGACGGAACCGACGCCGAGTTCGCCGCCGCCGGCACGACGATCGAATTCCCTGGGTACCGCCAGGTTTACGTCGAGTCCCGCGACGAGGGCGACGCCGAGGCCGACCGTGAGGGGATCCTGCCGCCGCTGGCCGTCGGCGACGCAGTGCCCGTCGACGATCTCGAGCCCCAGGGCCACGCCACGACGCCTCCACCGCGGTACACCGAGGCGTCGCTCGTCCGGCGCCTCGAGGAGCTCGGCATCGGACGGCCGTCGACGTGGGCGTCGATCATCCAGACGATCCAGGACCGTGGATACGTCTGGAAGAAGGGTCAGGCGCTGGTCCCGACATGGACCGCGTTCGCCGTTGTCAACCTGCTCGAACAGCACTTCGACGAGCTCGTCGACTACGCCTTCACGGCCCGGGTCGAGACCGATCTCGACGCCATCGCCAGCGGCGAGGAGCAGAAGGACAAGTGGCTGGCGTCGTTCTACTTCGGTGACGACGCCCTCCCGGGGTTGAAGCGACTCGTCGAGGAGAACCTCGACGAGATCGACGCCGCCGCGATCAACACGTTTCCGATCGGGTCGGACCCGAACGGCAACGAAGTCGTCGTCAAGCCCGGCAAGTACGGCCCGTACGTGAAGCGCGGGGACGACACCGCCGCGGTCCCCGACGACCTTCCGCCCGACGAGCTCTCCGTCGACGTGGCGCTGGGGCTGCTGGCCGCGCCGAAGTCCGACGAGCCGATCGGCGAGCTCGAGGGATACCCGGTGTTCGCCAAGAACGGCCGCTACGGCCCCTACGTGCAGTGGGGCACGCCGGACAACCTCCCGCCCGGGCACGACAAGCCGAAGATGTCGAGCCTGTTCAAGACGATGGTGCTCGAGCGGATCACGATGGAGGAGGCCGAGGCACTGCTGTCGCTCCCCCGCGAGCTCGGCGTCGACCCCGCCGACGGTGCGCCGATCGTCGCCAACAACGGCCGCTACGGGCCGTACGTCCAGAAGGGCAAGGACTACCGCAGCCTCGACAACGAGGACCAGCTGCTGACGGTCACGCTCGACGAGGCCCTGCGAATCCTGGCCCAGCCGAAGGTGTACCGCCGCGGGGGCCGCAGCGCCGCTGCCAAGGGTCCCCTGTGCGAGTTCGGTACCGACCCCGTGAGCGACCGCCCGGTCGTCGCACGGGACGGCCGGTTCGGCGTGTACGTCACCGACGGCGAGACCAACGCGTCGATCGGCAAGGGCGACCGAATCGAGGAGATGACCCCCGAGCGGGCGTACGAGCTGCTCGCCGTCCGGCGCGACCAAGTCGCGGCGAAGGGGGAGTCGCCACGCCGGTCGTCGCGGAAGAAGCGATGACCGCATCGGAGGGTTTCCTGCAACCCGTCCGCGCCGGAAACCCTCCGGTGCCGTGAAACCCTCGGATGGATCGCCGTCCCTGTACGTCGCCCTCGAAGGGGCGGAGGGGTGTGGGAAGAGCACGCAGGCGACGCTGCTCGCCGACCACCTCGGGGCGCTGCTCACCCGGGAAACCGGCGGGACCGCCGTCGGCCAGCGGCTGCGGGCCATCCTCCAGGACGTCGACGTCGTCGACCTCGACGATCGCGCGGAGGCGCTGATCACCGCCGCCGACCGGGCCCAGCACATCGCCCGGGTCGTCCGGCCCGCCCTCGACGCCGGCCGGTCGGTCGTGAGCGACCGCAGCGTCCACACGACCCTCGCCTACCAGGGCTACGGCCGCGGCCTCGACCTCGCCGAGATCCGGCGGATCAACGACTGGGCGATCGGCGGCCTCTGGCCGACGCTGGTCGTGCTGCTCGACGCGCCGCCGGACGTGCTCGCCGGCCGGATGCGCGACCGCACCCTCGACCGTTTCGAACGAGCCGGCGAGGCGTTCCACGAACGGGTCATCGAGGGCTACCGGGCGATGGCGGCCGCAGACCCCGCCCGCTGGATCGTGGTCGGGGCCGAAGGCGACCGCGACAAGATCGCCGCCGAGATCCGCTACGCCATCGCGGAGCGCTCGCGATGACCGCGCTCGCCGAGTTGGCCAGCGTGTGGGACACCGTGGTCGGTCAGCCCACGGCGGTCGCGGCACTGCAGCGCTCAGCGGCGGCGCCGGTGCACGCCTACCTGCTCGTCGGACCGCCCGGCTCGACGAAGCACGAGGCGGCTCGCGCGTTCGCCGCCGTGCTCCTGGCCGGCACCGACGATCCGACCGGCCGGGACGCCCGGCTGGCCGTCCTCGGCCAGCATCCCGACGTCCGGGAAGTCGAGCGTGTCGGTCCGTTCATCACCGCCGAGCAGGCCCGGGAGATCGCCCGGCTCGCCGCGCTCGCCCCGGTGGAGGGCACCCGCAAGGTGATGATCCTCCACGAGTTCCACCTCCTCCGCCCGGAGGGCGCGGCGCTGCTGCTGAAGACGATCGAGGAGCCGCCGGCGTCGACGATCTTCCTCGTCCTTGCCGACTTCGTGCCCCACGACCTGGTGACGATCGCGTCCCGGTGCGTGCGGGTGGAGTTCCGCGCCATCCCCCCCGACGTCCTCGCCGCCCAACTGGTCACCGAGGGTGCCGACCCGGCCGAGGCCGCGAGCGTCGCCACCGCCGCCGGCGGCGATCTCACCCGGGCCCGCGTGCTCGCCGCCGACCCCGACCTCGCCGCCCGCCGCCGGGCGTTCGCCGAGGTCCCCCACCGGTTGGACGGCACCGGCGCGACGGTCGTCCGGCTGGCCGAGGAGCTCCTCGCGCGCATCGACGAGGCGGCGGCGCCCCTCACCGAGCGACACGCCCGCGAGATCGCCGAGCTGGAGGAGCGGATCCAGCTGCTCGGAGAGCGCGGCAGCGGGCGCAAGCTGCTCGAGGACCGGCACAAGCGGGAGCTGCGCCGGCACCGCACCGACGAGCTGCGGAGCGGGCTCGCTGTGCTCGCCGCCAGCTACCGCGACGCACTCGCCGCCGGGGGCCAACGCCCTGAGTCACTGGTCAGCGCGGTCGAGCGGATCTATCAGGCCATCGACGCGTTCGAGCACAACCCGAACGAGGCTCTGCTGCTCCAGTCGCTGCTGTGGTCGCTGCCCGCCGAACCCGGCGTCACTCGTTGACGGCGGCGAGGTCGTCGCCGCGACGACGCCCGAGGGCGTCGAGGGCGGCCAGGACCAGCACGGCCAGCGCGATCCCGTAGATCGCGCCGCCGACGCCGTACAGATCGAACCCGAGCAGCCCGACGACGATCGGGATCGTCGGACCGAGGCGGACGGTGCGGCGGTCGACCAGCGGCCGCACGACGCCGGCTTCGAGCAGCTGGAGGACCAGCAGCGTGATCGCGACCATGGCTCCCGTCTGCCAGGGCTCGAGGCCGAAGGCCAGGAGCAGGGCCGGCACGCCGCCGACGAACACGCCGATCAGCGGCAGGATCGTGAACAGCCCGACGGCGATGCCGAGACTGGCGGGCGCCGGGAGATCGAATCCCCAGCACACCAGTCCGACGACGACACCGTTGACGATCGACAAACCGATCGTCACCAGCAGATAGCGACGGCCGCGCAATGCCGCCGAGGTGACGACGTCGCGGATGGCTTCTTGGCGGTCCTCGCGGAACTGCCGGACGAAGGCGTCGAAGTAGCGCCGGCCGAACGACAACAGAAAGAGCATCAGGATCCCGGTGATGACGTAGGTCGGCACGGTCTCCGTGAGCTGTGAAACCGCGCTCTGGCGAACCCGCTTGTCGAGATCATCGACGAAGGTCTGCACCCGGTCGGCGACGCCGATGTCGGCGGCCCAGTCGTAGTTCGCCTCCAGCTCGGCCGCCGCCTCGGGCGCCACCGTCTTGAGCTCGTCGAGCGAGTCGAGCAGGTCGTGGGCCAGGCCGATCGTGATGCCGGCGACGACACCCAGGACGGCGAGGAGCACGACGACGACGCTCAGCACCCGGGGAAGGAGACGATCGACGAAGTCGACCAGCGGATCGATGAGCAGGGCGACGATCGAACACGCGACCACCCAGCCGATCGTTCGGTGGGCGGCGACGAACCCGTTGCGCAACACGAGCGCCGTCACCACCGCGGCGACGAGCAACGCCGCCGACTCCGGGGTGAGGCCGGCACGCCAGGTGCGGACCGTCGCCGGCTGCCGACGAACCTCCTCGGCCACGTCGTCACCGTAGCCAGGCGGTCCCGCACGAAGTGGGACATCACGCCAACGGAGGGTGGTCAGCTGTCATCATCGAATGCGTGACCGCCGACGATCACGTCGCTGATCCAGCCAGCGACGAGACGGCGGCGCTGCGGATCGACGCGGAGGCGCTGGAGGGCGCCCGCATCCGCATCCGGTTCGACTGGCGCACGTTCGCCTACCTCGTGCTCGCGATCCTCGGCGCGCTGGCCGTCATCGCCGTGTTCCGCGGCACGACGACAATGCTCACCCGCATCGCCCTCGGGATCGTCATCGCCCTGGCCCTCGATCCCCTCACTCGGTCCTTGCAACGCCGCTTCGAGATGCGGCGCGGCGCCGCGGTCGTCATCGTCGCGCTCGGTGTCGCCGCGATCGCCGGGCTGCTGATCGGCGTACTGGGCCCCAAGGCCGTGTCGCAGGCGCGCCAGTTCTCCGACCAACTCCCCGAGACGGTCGACCAATTGGAAGACCTTCCGCTCATCGGCGGAGTCATACGTGACAATCAGGTCGCCGACAAGGTGCAGGAGTGGGTGCGACGGCTGCCCGAGCAGTTCACCGATGAACGGGTGGCCGAACTCGCCAGCACGCTGGTCAGTGGGGTGGCAAGCGTCGCGATCGTGGTCGTGGTCGCGATCGCGGTCCTGATCGACGGCGAGAACCTCCTCGGCCGGTTCCGTCGCCTGCTCACCCCGTCGCATCGCGCGCGCGCCGACGCCGTCGGCCGGGTCATGTATCGCACCCTTGGTCGCTACTTCGGCGGATCGGTCACCGTCGCGGTCCTGATGGGCTTGTACGTCCTCGCCCTTGGCTTGCTGCTCGGCATCCCGCTGATCCCGGTCGCCGCGGTCTGGGCGGCGATCACCGACTTGATCCCGCAGGTCGGCGGGTTCCTCGGCGGCTCGTTCCTGGTGCTGCTGGCCACGACGCAGGGGGTGACGACGGGACTGATCACCGCCGCCGCGTTCATCGTCTACATGAACTTCGAGAACCACGTCATCCAGCCCGCCATCGTCGGCGCTTCGGTGAACCTGACGGCACCGACGACGATGGTCGCCGCGTTCGTCGGCGGTGCCGTCGCCGGCGTGCCCGGCGCACTGGTGGCGACACCCATCGTCGGAGCCGCCAAGGCGATCTACCTCGAAGCCCGCGGCATGGCCAAGGCCGGGGAAGAGGTCGGGGCCCGCGAGCGCCTGCGCCGGGTGTTCCAACGCAAGAAGCGGTGAGCACCCGCCTCGCTACACTCCGTCAACTGTCGCCCAGATAGCTCAGTCGGCAGAGCAACGCACTCGTAATGCGTAGGTCGTGGGTTCGATTCCCACTCTGGGCTCCACAAATCCCTGGTCAGACTGGATGAGTTTGGGCCACTCGGCAACGCTCCTGCGCTGCTGAGCGTCGAGGCGACCGGCCCACGTGTTGCGATCGGACGGTCGCTCGCCTACGAGCTCGCCCACGTATGGCTGTCGTCCGGCGGGACTGACCGGACGGATCCGATCCGGTCTCTCGACGTCTTTGTGACATTTCGGCGTGGGAAGGGTCGATGTCCGGGTGTGACCGCGATCGACTTCCTCTGCGCACGCCGGCAGGCCCCCGCGCCGCCCGATTGATCGCCCCGGTCGGCGGCCGCAGCCGCTTCTCGTCAGTTCCTGGCCGGGGACGTTCAGGTCGTGATGTACCGCGATCGGTATTGGCTCGGGGGGACGCCGTAGTGTTGCTTGAACCGTCGGGAGAGGTGGAACTCGTCGGTGAAGCCGACGGTGTCAGCGATCTGGCGTAGACCGAGGTTGGTGGTTCGTAGCATTGCTGCTGCGCGTTCCAGGCGCCGTTGCCGACGGTACGCGGCGGGGGGCTGGCCGAGCTCGCTCGTGAAACGACGTCGCAGCTGGTCGTAGCTGAGGCCGACGGCGGCGGCGACGTGTTCGGTGGACCAGCCCGCGTCCCGGTGCGCGCCGAGGAGTGTTTGGGCCTGTTGCACCTCCGGGCTGGCACCGATGGGTCCGTTCTCGGCGGCCGCCTCGATCAGATATCGACCGAGGGCGAGGACGCGGAGTTGCGCCTCGAGTGTGCCGGGCGGTGCGTCGTGTTCGAGCAGGGTGCGGAGCCGCTGCCCCCACGCCCCCGCGCTGCCGATGGTCCACACCGGTCCGTCGGTGGACAATGGGCCGGAGTCGGCGAGCAGGTCGAACAGCGGGCCGTCGAACACGGCGAAGACTTCGCTCCACCGCTGTCCGTCCGGTGGACCGTACCAGTGGGGTCGGTCGGGCTGCACGATCACGGCCTGGCCGGTGGTGATGGGCGCCCGGCGTCCATCGTCGTGGATGTAGGTCCCTTCGCCCTCGGTGACGATGATCAGCGCATAGGACGGCATCACCCGGACCGGACGAGGCAGCAGCGCCGGGGCGTCTTCGACCGACCCGCCGGCGACGATGCGGCCGAGGGGGGTGCCGATCTCGTCGACGGCGAGCATGTGCACGTCGCCGCGGGCCACGCGCCAAAACGTACATGTCCGCAGCGGTTGGAGCCATTCTCAGGGTGAACCGTTCGCGCGTACCGTCGACCGTGGGCGCGTCGATACGGCGCCGAACCTGCCCGGCTCACAGTGCGGAAGGAAAGCGGCCGTCGATGATGTCAGTCGTAACCGAGGACCAGCGGCGCCAGTACCGCAAGGAGGGCTACTTCTTGCTTCCCGGCGTGCTGTCCGACAGCGACGTCGAGTTGCTCCGCAGCGGCGCCGCCTACGCCATCGCCAGGACGGACGCCGAGATGGACGCCCGGGGCACGGACCGGTTGGACATCAACGTTCGAGGACGGCGCTACTTCTCGAGCCGGGTGGCCGAGGAACGACGAGAACTGCGCAGCTTCTTGTTCGGTGAGCTGATGGCCGACATCTGCCGCGCCACCGTCGGTGACACCGCGTACCTGTTCAACGAGCAGTACGTCATCAAGTGCGCCGATCGTGAGACCGCGTTCTCGTGGCACCAAGACAGCGGCTACATCCATGAGCGCCACGAGCCGTACGTGACGTGCTGGATCGCGCTCGACGACGTCAATGAGTCCAACGGCGCGGTCTACCTCCTTCCGTTCTCTCAAGTTGGGATCCGCACGTACGTCCGCCATGTCAGGGACCCCGACGTCAACGACATGGTTGGATACTGCGGATCGGCCCCCGGCGTCGCAGTGGAGGCCACCGCGGGCAGTGTCGTCTGTTTCAGCAGCGTCGTGTTCCACCGCAGCGGGTCAAACCTCACCGACCGGCCGCGTCGGGTCTACGTCGTCCAGTACTCACCGCAGGTGATCCTCGATGGGTCGGGCTCGCGGCCATGGGCCGGCGTCGAACCGTTCCTCGTCAACGGCGACATCGTCGCCGATCCCTGCCGGACCTGAAGAAAACCGTCAAGGGGTATCACCCAAAGAAGCCTGCGAAGGGGGAATCAATGGGGAAGCACTGGCGCAAGCTCGCGGTGCTGCCGATCGCCTGCTCACTCATCGCGGTGGCGTGTGGCACCGGCGACGACGGCGCGTCCGACACGGCGGCTACCCAAGCACCGACGGACACCGGTGGGACCCCGGTGACCGATGCGGCCGGCGACACGGCCACCACCACAGCCCCCGGGGCGAACACGACCGCGCCGAAGGAGGGTCCGAGTGCCGGCGGCGAGGGCGAGGTGACGGTCTTCGGGGTGGAGGACTCCGAGGTCGAGGCCGGCTCGATGCAGGCCGCTCTCGACGCATTCACCGAAGAGACAGGGATCAAGGTGACCTACCTCGGTGTTCGCGACTTCGAACAGCAGATCAACACCCAGGTGCTCGGCGGAAATCCGCCCGACATCGCCGTCTTCGCTCAGCCCGGAAAGATCGCAGAATTCGCCGAAAGCGGCGACGTGCTGCCGGCCCCGACGATGTCGTCGCCGCAGTGGCCGACAACTGGGACCAGAGTTGGCTCGACTTCACCAACATCGACGGCGTCCAGTACGGCATCCCCAACAAATCCGACGTCAAGTCGCTCGTCTGGTACATCCCGAGCGTGTGGAAGGAGAAGGGCTACGACGTTCCCGAGACGCTGACTGACTTCTTCGCCCTCACCGACGAGATGATCGCCAACGGCGACACCCCGCTGTGCGTCGGGATCGAGTCAGGACCGGCCACGGGATGGCCGTTCACCGACTGGGTCGAAGAGATCATCCTGCGGAACCAGGGCATCGACTACTACAACCAGTGGCTGGCCCACGAAGTCCCGTTCAACGACCCTCCAGTCGTCGAGGCAATGGAACGGGTCGGTGACCTCTGGAACACGGACGGCGCGGTGTTCGCCGTCGGCGGGTCGATCGCCGCGACCGCGTTCGGCGACAACTCCGAGCCTCTCCTCAACGGCGACTGCATGATGCACCGCCAGGCCGGCTTCTTCGCCGGGTTCTTCCCCACCGGCACCTCGTTTGGTGACGGCGACGGCGAGGTCGACACCTTCTACTTCCCTTCCGACGAGGGCACACCCGTCCTAGTGAGCGGCTCCAGCGAGGCCGCGTTCCGTGACGCCCCCGAGGTGTGGCAGGTGATGGAGTACTTCGGCTCGCCCGAGTATGCCGACACCCGGCAGGCCGCCCAGACCGAGCTCGCCGGCGGACTGCTCTCCGGTTTCCTCACCGCCAACACGGCTACTGATCGCAGCCTCTACACCGAACTCGAGCAGAGCTTCCTCGACGTGCTCGACACCGCCGACCCGGCGGCGTTCGACGCCTCCGACGACATGCCCGCCGCGGTGGGGTCAGGGTCGTTCTGGGCCGAGGGGACCGCGTTCGTCAACGGCGAACAGGACGCCCAAACCACCGCTGACAACATCGAGGCTTCCTGGCCCGACTAACACGCGGGCCTGGCGTTCACGCCATCAGCGGATGGACGGTCAGCCGGAGAGTCGGCCGTCTGGCGACAGTGCGGTGACGAGGCCCTCTCGCCTCGCGGTCGTGATCGAGTGGGCAACCGACATGACCACGCCGCACCGGTCACGATCCACGCGGAGATTGCCGCCGTGACGACGAACACCGACACTGGCACGGTCAGGAGCAGCACGAGGCTCGACGTCGGCCACCTACGACCAGCCCGGCAACGGGCTCTACCCGTTACGAGGAGCAGGTGAGGCGGGAGATCCTCGACACGCTGGCATGCGGGGTTGCCCTGGACGCTGCCTCCGGCACCGGTCGATGGGCGCGGCATCTGGTCGCGCTCGGACATCGGGTGATCGGTGTGGACAGCTCGACCGACATGCTTGTCCAGGCGCGGCTGCGGGTGCCGCACGCCGAGCTGCGACAGGGGGACTTGCACCGGTTGCCGCTGTCGACGGCTATGTCGACGTGGTCGTGTGCGCGTTGGCGTTGGCCCGTGTGGCCGACCTCGGTCCGCCGTTCGCCGAGTTTGTCAAGGGTGCTCAAACCCGGTGGGCACCTGGTGATCTCCGACGTGCACCACCGGCGCGTAATGCGTAGATCGTGGGCTCGATTCTCACTCTGGGCTCAACAAAATCCGTCGTCACCTGGCCTATAGGCCTCTTCGGCTCACCTGCACCGCGAGGCCCGGGCACCCTGGGCCGCCGGGCCTGACCGGCGGCGCTCGCGTCGGCACGGGGACGGCGGTGGGATGATTGGCCGGTGAGACTCACCTGGCCGTTGGTCGGGCGGCGCGAGGAGCTGGCGCATATCAACGACATCCGGCGGATGGGTGGTGGTGGGGTCGTGCTGGTCGGCGAGACGGGTGTCGGCAAGACGCGCCTGGCCTTCGAGGCGTTGGCTGGAGCTGAGGCGGACGGCGCCGTGACGGCGCGGGTGGCCGCCACCCATGCCGCGGCGGCGATTCCGCTCGGCGCGCTCTTGCCCCTGGTGCCCGAACTCGGTGAGCGGATGAACCCGCTCATCTCCGGACGTCGGGCGCTACAGAACCTGGCCGGAGACCGCCAGCTGGTCCTCCTGTGCGATGACGCCCACCTGTTGGATGACGTGTCGGCGACGTTGATGTTCCAGGTGGTCGCCCACCGTGAAGTGTTCGTCGTGGTCACCGTGCGGTCCGGAGAACGCCTCCCGGAACCGATCACCGCGCTGTGGAAGGACGGCCACGCCGAGCGGATCGACGTCGGCCGGCTTCCTGACGCCGAGGTTGATGAGATGACGGCGGCGCTGCTGGGCGGAGAGGTCGATCGCACGGCCGCCCGCAACGTGCGGGCGGCCGCCCGAGGCAACCCGTTGGCCGTTCGCGAGCTGGTGTTGGCCGCATCCGAAGCGGGATCACTGCGACGCGATCAGGGTCGATGGACGCTCACCGACTCGCTACCGATCTCCACCCGCCTCGCGGAGCTGGTGGATCAGCGGGTGGGCGCGCTCCCCGACGAGGAGACGTGGGCGCTCGAGCTGCTCGCCTTGGGCGAACCCCTTGGAGTGGCGCTCCTCGACCGGCTGAGTACGCCGGAGGTCGTCGGTTCGCTAGAACGGAAAGGCCTGCTCGAGGTCCGCGCCGATGGCCACCGACTCGAGGCCTGGCTTGCCCACCCCTTCCACGGTGAGGTGTTGAGGTCGCGGATCACGTATCTCCGGCGGCGTCGAGCCCTGGCGACACTGGCCGACGCCTTCGAGGACTGCGGGGCGCGACGCCGCGGTGACCGGCTGCGGATCGCCAGCTGGCGTATCGACGCCCACATCCCGACCGACCCCGACCTTCTGCTCGACGCCGCTCGGCAGAGCCTTCGGGCCTTCGACTTCGACGCCGCCGCCCGCCTCGGTCGGGCCGCCTGGGAGGAGCATCCTTCGTGGGACACGGGCGCCACCTACGGCGTCGCCTTGGCCCTGCTGAACCTCGACGAGCAGGCGGACTCGGTGCTGGAGGCCACCGAGAAGCTGGCGACAAGCGATGACGAGCGAGCCTCGGTCGCCGTCGCGCGAGCAGAGGGACTGTTCTTCTGCCTCGAGCGAGAGAGCGACGCCCGAGCGGTGCTCGCGGCCGCCCTGGCGGATGTCGAGGATGCGGATGCGGGGGCCGAGCTCGTCGCCTACCGAGCGCTCATCGACCTTCTCGTCGGCCGGTTCCGAGCCGCCATGAATGCGGTGGAACCTCATCTTGCCGGCCGACGCCCGCGACCGTTCGTCGCCAGCGCGATCGTCGCCGTGCCCGCCCTCTTCTGCGACGGCCGGCCCGAAGCTGGCCGGCAGCTCGCCGAGCGAGCTCGCCGCCAGCACACCGAGATGTGGCAGAGCGAGCTCTTCTACCAACCTCCCGACATCCACCTGTACAACCTGGCGCTGGCGCTCATCGAGGAGGGTCGCCTGAACGAGGCTCACGACCTTGCTCGCGATCGCTTCCAGCGCTGCGACGAGACCGGGCGGCTCCGGGGCGCGGCGTGGTACCTGGTCGTGCTGGCACGTGCGACGCTTCTCCAAGGTCGGGTCGCCGCGTCGTCTCGCCACGCCGCCGCGGCGGATGAGCGGATGAGAGGGCTCGGCTACCGTGATCACCGGCGGATGGCCCTCGGGCATCTCGTGGCGGCCCGGGCGCTGACCGGCGACATCAGCGGCGCGCAAGCCGCCCGAGCGGCCGTGCACGAGCTCAGCGGCGCGCTTCGGATCTACGACCCGTTCGTCGTGGAAGGCTGCGCCTGGTTGGCGGCCGCGGAAGGGCGGCTGGCGGCGGCCCGGTCGATCCTCGACGCGGGCGCAGACGACGCCATCTCCATCGGCCAGGGCGGCCTGGCCACCCACCTGTTGCATGCGCTCGCCCGCCTCGGTGGAGCACAGGAAGCATCCGCGCGGCTCACTGCCCTGGCCGACGAACGGGACACGCCGTTCATCGCCGCCCGCGCCGCCCATGTCCGCGCGCTGACCGAGGACGACGCGACCGCCTTGGAAGCCGCGGGTGAGACGTTCGACGGCTTCGGCGCCGCGCTTCTGGCCGCCGAGTGCTTCGCGGCCGCGGCTCGCAGTTGGCGCCGGAGCGAGCACGGCCGGCGGGCGGCGGCGGCGGCGAACCGCGCCCAAGCATTGGCCGAACGATGCGAGGGCGCGCGTAGCCCAGCACTGGCCGATATTCGAACTGCCACCCCGCTCACCGACCGCGAGTTCGACGTGGCCGTGCTCGCGGCCCGCGGCCAGACCAGCCGGCAGGTCGCCGAGCAGCTGTATCTGTCAGCCCGCACCGTCGAGAATCACCTCCAGCGCATCTACGACAAGTTGGGGGTCCGAAGCCGCCAGGAGCTGGCCGCGGCGCTGAGTCTGATCACGGCCGGTGGAGCCGAGGGACAACGCGACTGAGATGAACCCAAGTCGGCGATGGTCGCTGGTGCGGACGCGCAGGAGCGCGACAGACTAGGGCCGTGACGGACTGGCCGCTGGTTGGCCGGGAGACGGAGCTCGGGGCCGTGTTCAAGCGTCTCGATCACGATCCGGCCGGAGCCGTCGTCGTCGCGGGCGCTGCTGGCGTCGGAAAGTCACGGCTTGTACGCGAGATCGCAGACCGCGCCGACGAGCGCGGATGGTCGACAACGTTGGTCGTGGGGATCAGGGCCGCCGCGTCGATCCCGTTCGGCGCCATCGCCCCGCTCATCGACGAGACGGCCGACGATGTGTCGCCGGTCGAAATGCTGGCGCGGGCGAAGCGGGCGCTGACTGCGGACGGCCAGCCGACCCAGTTGCTCGCCGTCGATGACGCCCAGCGCCTCGACCCCGGCACGGCGACGCTGGTGCATCAGGTCGTGACCGACAGGCTCTGCCGTGCGGTTCTCACCGTGCGAACGGGTGAACCGGCGCCAGACGCCATCGAGAGCCTTTGGACCAGCGGGTTGGTCGAACGGCGCGAGCTGCAAGGGCTCTCACGGAAGCAGACTGGCGAGCTCCTCGCCGCCACGCTCGGCGGACCCGTGGACGGCTCGACCCAGCACCGGCTGTGGCGGGCCAGCGGAGGCAACGTTCTCTACATGCGCGAGCTCGTCCTCGGCGCGACCGCTTCCGGAACCCTCCGGGATGAGGGCGGGATCTGGCGGCTACATGGATCCACGGCGATACCGCCGCGACTCGTCGAGCTCATCCAGCAGCGACTGGACACGCTCGACTCGGACGTCAAGGCCACGCTCGACGTGCTCGCGGTCGCCGAACAGATCGATCTCGACCAGATCAGTCAGCTTGTCGACGTCGAGACGCTGGAGCGCCTCGAGGACGAGGGCATCGTGAGCGTGATCGAAGAGGGTGGGGCGCCGCTGATCGCCCTTTCCCACCCGTTGTACGGGGAGGCGGTGCGCGCCACGATGCCGGTCCTGCGCCAGCGGCGGGTCTGCGCCTCCCTCGCCGACGCCGTGCACGCAGCCGGGATGCCTCGGCTCGGTGACGTCGTCCGCGTCGCGACGTGGCGGCTCGACGCTGGTCAACCGGTGGATGCCGAGCTGCTCACCTCCGCCGCCCACCGTGCCTACAAGGCGAACGACTTCGCCCTCGCCGAACGGCTTGCGTCGGCGGCTCGGGTCGCCGGTGCGGGCGTGCGAGCCGGGTTGGTGCTGGCCCGCGCGGCGATGAAGGCCGGCCGCCACCAGGAGGCGGCTGATCTTCTGGGCGAGCTCGCCACCGAGGCGGCGACGGACAAGGAACGAGTAGACGTTGCCGACAGCCGAGTCGCGGTGCTGGGTTTGTATCTCGGCCAGGCGAGCGATGCCGTCGCCCTGCTGGACGAGACGATCGCCACGGTCTCCGACTCGAAGCTCGTCGATCAGGTACGAGGGTCGGTGGCGAGCGTCCTGGCTCGTGCCGCTCGCCCGCGCGAGGCGATTGAAGCGGCCCGGCCGCTGCTCGACAATCCGGACGGCCGATACTTCTGGCGCGCCGCCAGTGCGACCTCGATCGCGATGGCGATCTCCGGCCGACTTGAAGAAGCCATCGCCGTCGGGCGGCAGGCGTACGACGCCCATGCCCGTCTCGGCGCCGCTGTCGGATTCGTGCCCGAAGCACAGTTCGTCGGCCCGATTCTCGCCCTCCTCGGCTCCGGAAGGCCAAGTGAAGCCGCGGAGCTGGCGGCGAAGGGCTATGACGCCGCCGTCGCCGCCCGGGACAGCGACTTTCAAGCCGTTTTCGCCATGCACGCCGGCCGGGTCCACATTCTCACGGGACAGCTGGCCACGGCGGCTCGGCAGTACCGGGAGGCGGCGGCGATCTTCCGCGAGATCAACGACATCGCAGTGTTGCGCTGGACGCTCGGCGGCATCGCCCTCGCTGCCGGCATGAGGTCCGCACGAACCGAAGGTCTGGCGGCACTCGCCGAGCTCGACAAGCTCGCCTCGCGCGCCCCGTTACCGAGGCAGATGCTCGAGCTGGATATGGTCGAGCGGGGGCGGGCGTGGACGGCCGCCGCGTGCGGTGAGAGAAGCGAGGCCATCGTCGTCTTGCGCGCCGCCGCGGCGCGGGCGGCCGACACGGAACAGCTCGTCGTCGAAGCGTTCCTGCGCCACGACCTCGCCCGGCTGGGCGAAGCCCGCGCCGAACAGCGCCGCCTCGTCGACCTCGCCGAGCGGATCGACGGAGAGCTGGTCCCCGTCCTGGCGGACCACGCCCGTGCGCTCGCGGCCGGTGGCGCGGGGCCGCTCGAGGCCGTCGCCAACCGCTTGGCCGAGCTCGGCGTCGCGCTGGTCGCCCACGAGGCGGCCACCGACGCTGCCGCAGCGTGGCGGGCGGAGGGCCACCGTCGCCGAGCAGCGGCGTGCGACGAACTGGCACGCGGGCTCGCGTCCGCCTGCGACGGGGCTCGCTCACCAGCGGCGCGTGCCGAATCCGGACACGTCGCGCTGACCATCCGGGAGCACGAGGTGGCCGCCCTCGCCGCCGACGGCCTGTCGAGCCGCGAGATCGGCGACAAGCTGCACCTGTCCCGTCGAACCGTCGAGAATCACCTCCAACGGATCTACGACAAGCTCGGTGTGACGGGCCGGCAGCAGCTCACCGAGGTCCTCGAGCGCTAGGCGCGACTCGTCGGCGTCTCGGTCGGCCGACATCGCGAGCCGGCCCTCCGATGCCGACCCCGACGACGACACGAAGCTGAAGGCTCATGTCCTTCGACGTCGAGGACGTCGCCGTCGACGCCGGGCGGATTGCGGAGGGCGTGTCATCGGCGCGCGCTGTCGCAGTTCCAGTCGAGGGTCGGGATCGTGCCCGTCGGGGGGCAGCCCGGCGCGGTGGCGGTGAGGGTCTGCAGCAGCATTGTCTGCCGGCGGGTGAGTTCGGCCAGCTCGGCGACCAGATGCTGGAGGTCGTCGGCGGTAGTGCGCGGCGCGGGAGCGCTGGTGTCGATGTTGCCGCGAAGCGCACGTGCCGCCTCACCCGGCGTGACGCCGAGGTCGCGGTCAAGGACGCGCTCGAGCTGTTCGTACTGCTGGATCGCCGCGCTGGAGTCGCCGTTGGCGAGGTGGTCGCGCATCAGCTCGAGGTGCGCCTCCTCGTCGCTCGGATCGAGCTCGCTCACCAGCAACCACTGTCCGGTGAGTCGCAGTAGGTTGAGGTGGCGCAGGCGGAGCAGCTCGCGCCGTTCCCCGGCCCACTCCTCGTAGCGGTCCTCGGGCAGCAGCTCGCCTGGATACTGGCCGATCGCGGCGCGGGCGATGGCCGGGTCGCGGCTGCTGATCGCGCGCCTTGACAGCTCGTCGAACACCAACGCGTCAACGCTCAGCTCGGCGGTAGGGAACAGCTGCACGGTGTCATTGCGCAATACAACGGCGTCGGGGCGCCCTGCGGCGCCGCGCGCGTAGTGGGCGGCCTTGTGCAGCTTCGGGGCGGCGTCGGCGGGGGGTTCGTCGGGCCACAGCATGTCGATGACGTGCTCGCGGTGGAGGCGGTGACCGGGTGCCAGGGCGAGGACCTTCACCAGCGCGGCGGCGGTGCGTCGCCGCCAACCCCCCTCGGGGGTTGGCGTGCCGTTCACGCTGACCTCGAAGCCCCCGAGCAGCCGGATCATGACGCGATCCGGGCGGGCCTCGGTCGGGCCGACCTGTGGACCGTGGTGACGGTGCATCTTCGATGACTCCCTCCGGTGGGTCGCACCCACAACGCGATCCCTAGAGCGCTCTAGTATAGAGTACGAGTAGCCCGCCGTCAAGAGGTAGCCTAGAGCGCTCTAGGGCACGGGTGTGAAAGGAGTGGCGGTGCGTACCAGCCAGCACAACAGGGTCGTCACGATGGAGGACGTCGCGGCGCGGGCCGGTGTCTCTCGGGCCCTCGTGTCGATCGTGTTCCGCGGCGTTCCCGGTGCCAGCGAGGAGAGCCGCGCCCGCGTCCGCCAAGCCGCCGAGGAACTGTCGTATCGCCCGGATCAGCGGGCCCGCCTCCTCGGACGCAACCGGAGCCGAACCATCGGCATCGCGTTCGGCCTGCACGACGAGTTCCACGGTGAACTGGTCGAGGCCCTCTACCAGGCCGCCGAGCACTCGGGCTACGAGCTCGTGCTCAGCCCCGTCGCCCCGACTCGTCGCGAGACCCACGCCGTCCAGTCACTGCTCGACTATCGCTGCGAAGCCGTCGTCCTGATCGGACCGCATCAATCCCGGCGCGCCCTCGAAGGTCTCGCCGAACGCGTTCCTGTGGTCGTCGTTGCTCGCGCCGTGCGCAGCACCGAACTCGATGTCGTCCGCACCGACGACGCCGCCGGCGCACGACTCGCAGTCGAGCACCTCATCCACCTCGGCCACCGCCGCATCACCCACGTCCACGGTCACCGTGCCCCCGGCGCAGCCGAGCGACGCGCCGGCTACCGCCAGGCGATGCACGAAGCCGGTCTCGACGCCGACGTCGCGCTGATCCAAGGCGGCCTCACCGAAGACCACGGCACCCAGGCGGCCGACTGCCTCCTCACCGGCTCCCGCCCGACCGCTGTCTTCGCGTTCAACGACCACTGCTCGGCCGGACTGATCACCCGCCTCCGCGAACACGGCGTGCACGTCCCCCACGACCTCTCCGTCGTCGGGTACGACAACACCCGCATCGCCCACTCCGCTGCGTTCCCCCTCACCACCATCGCCCAGGACTCCGGCACCCTCGCCCACGCCGCCCTCGAACACGCCATCGGCCGAACCGAAACCATCCCCACCGACCCCGCAGACGTCATCATCGCTCCAAACCTCATCGTCCGAAACACGACCACAAGTCCCCGAGCCGAATTCGCCGCGCCGGTCGGCACGCGAGCGACGACGCCACCCATCCGGTGATCGCGCCGTCCGCTGGTTGCCCGCCGCGCAATTCTCGACCTCGAGCCCTGAACGGGATTTCGTGTGAACGTTCAGTTCCAGGATGTTGATCAGGGCTACGTCTACAGTCCGGTGATGTCCGCTGACGCACGTCGTGTGAGCGGGGCAGCTGGGGCGGGAGGGGCCTCGGTCGTTCTGCTGACGCTGGCCTCCGCGCAGTTCCTGATGACACTCGATACGTCAGTGATGAACGTGTCGATCGCGACCGTGGCGAAGGACGTCGGAACAACCGTGACCGGTATCCAGACGGCCATCACCATGTACACGCTGGTGATGGCCGCATTCATGATCACCGGCGGCAAGATCGGCCAGATCATCGGCCGCAAACGTGCGTTCGCCATCGGCTGTGTGGTCTATGGCTGCGGGTCGTTCACGACCGCGATCTCGCCGAGTCTGCCGGTGCTGTTGTTCGGCTGGTCGTTGCTCGAAGGGCTTGGCGCGGTACTGATCCTTCCGGCCATCGTCGCCCTCGTCGCGACCAACTTCGATCGCGAGGAGCGGCCGCGCGCCTACGGGCTGGTCGCGTCGGCCGGCGCCATCGCCGTGGCCGCCGGACCGCTCATCGGCGGCCTGTTCACCACCTACGCCTCGTGGCGCTGGGTGTTCGCCGGTGAGGTCCTGATCGTGATCGTCATCCTCATGCTGACACGACGAGTTGCCGACACACCATCTGACCATGACGTGAAGTTGGATCTCGTCGGCACCGCACTGTCAGCGGCGGGCCTCGGCCTGTTCGTGTACGGCGTGTTGCGCTCCGGTTCGTGGGGATTCGTCACGCCGAAGCCCAACGCCCCGGAATGGCTCGGGCTGTCGCCGGTGATCTGGCTGATGACCGCCGGTGCGCTGGTGCTGTTGGGGTTCTTGAGCTGGGAAGACCGCCTCATCGCCCGCGGCGAAGAACCGCTGATCAATCTGCCGCGCCTGCGCAACCCGGTCCTGCGCGGCGGGCTCACCGCGTTCATGTTCCAGTACCTGCTGCAGGCCGGCCTGTTCTTCGTCGTCCCCCTGTTCCTGTCGGTCGCCCTCGGCCTGTCGGCAATCGCCACCGGCGTGCGGCTCCTGCCCCTGTCGCTCACACTGCTGCTCGCCGCCGTCGGTGTGCCGCGGCTGTTTCCCAACGCCTCCCCCCGACTGGTCGCGCGGGTCGGCTTTCTCGCCCTGTTTGCCGGCATCACCGTGATGGTCGCCCTGCTCGACATCAGCGCCGGGCCCGAGATCGTAACTTGGCCGATGCTGCTCGCCGGGTTGGGGATCGGTGCGCTTGCCTCGCAGCTCGGCGCCGTCACGGTGTCATCGGTGCCCGACGAGCGCAGCGGCGAGGTCGGCGGATTGCAGAACACCGTGACAAACCTCGGCGCGTCGATCGGCACGGCGCTGGCCGGCGCGGTGTTGATCTCGGCGCTCACCTCATCGTTCTTCGCCAATCTCGCCGACAATCCCGACGTCCCCGACCAGATTGTGTCGGAGGCCGAGGTTCAGCTGACCAGCGGCGTGCCATTCCTCTCCGACAACGACCTGGAGGCTGCGCTCGACGAGGCGACCGTGCCCTCCCCGGTCGCCGATGCCATCGTCGACGAGAACGCCAACGCCCGCCTCGACGGATTGCGCGCCGCGTTGGCAGTGCTCGGCCTGTTCTCGATCCTCGCCGTGATCGCAGCCCGCCGGCTCCCGAAGGTGCAACCGAACGACCCACGATTCGCAGCATCACTCGTCACGAACGACCCAGCCGCTCCACCGTCGGCGGTCACTTGACGCAGCCCGATCAGCCAGCCACCGGACCCGGCCAGAGCGTCGCCATACGTTGCGACCGCCGAGGACACCGAGCAGACCCACGTCGATCAGGGGTCAATTGATCATGGCGTCGTCGGTGCACCATGGACCCTTTCCAGCGACGTTGATGGCGGCGACCCGCACCACGTAGTAACCGGATGGCAGGTTGTCCCGTTGATGCTGGAGAGGACTCGGCGGAAGCACCACGCTGAGCGACAGGGGACCGGTGAGTTCGACGAGGTAGCCGGTGATCGCTGATCCGCCGTCGCTGAACGAAGGCTGCCAGCCAATCCACATCGAGTGCGATCCGAAGATGCCCACCTGGGAAGCGCTGCACGCGAGCGGCGCACTCGGCGGGCCGGGTACGAAGACCGGGACCGGGGTGTCGACCACGGCGCTGGGCGCACTCCAGCCAGCGGCGTTGTGGGCGCGAATGCGGAAATTGTTGACGATTGCGTTGTTGATGCCCGTGGCCGTGTACGTGGCGCCGATGGTGTCGCCAAGATGGACCCACGGCCCGGCCGCGCTCGGCGCCCACTGCACGTCGTACCTGTCGATCTTCGCCCCACCCTTGCTCGCCGGAGCGAGCCAGGTCAGCTGGACCGTGCCGGAGCCGGGAATGGCGACCGGTGATTGGGGCGCCGAGGGCACCGTACGCGGCACGGCGTTGACGATGGTGCGGGCCGGACTCCAGCCGACGGCGTTGTGGGCAGCGATGCGGAAGTAGTAGCGGGTGCCGTTGGTCAACCCGGTAGTGGTGTAGCTGCGGGTGGTCGGTGTGGCGATCGTGGTCCACGGCCCGCTCGAGGTGGTCGCCCGCTGCACGCGGTACTTGTTGATCGTCGCCCCGCCGTTGCTCGCCGGAGCCAGCCAGGCCAGCTTGACGGTGGTGTTGCCCGGCGTCGCCACCGGCGACCGGGGCGCCGTCGGCACCGTACGCGGCACGGCGTTGACGATGGTGCTGGCCGGGCTCCAGCCGGCGGCGTTGTGGGCGCGGACTCGAAAGTAGTAGCGGACACCATTGGTCAACCCGGTGGGGGTGTAGCTACGGCTGGCCGGGTAGGCGATGGTCCGCCACTGGCCACCGGCCTTCGCCCGTTGGACGGCGTACTTGTTGATGGTCGCCCCACCGTTGCTCGCCGGCGCCAGCCAGGTGAGCTTGACCTTGGCGTTGCCCGCCTTGGCGATCACCGATCGAGGTGCGGTGGGTGCGGTCACCGCGGCGAGGAAGGCGCCGTCAACGGGGGCGTGCGCCGCAGTGGCCGGCGACGGCGCCACCGTCGGGGCGATGTCCGCCTGAGCGGTGCCGGCAGCCCCGACCGCCACGGCGATGGCGGTGGCCACGGCGGCGACGATGCTGCGCCGGAGATGTTTGGTGAGGATCATGACGTGGTGCTCTTCTCGTAGGTCGGAACGCGCTCGGTGCCCGCTGCGACGAGGATGTCGATCAGAGCTCTGATCGGGATGAGCAGCGATTGCTCAATCTGTCGCTCCCGCGGGTTGAGTAGCCGCGGCGATACCGAGGCCGCGAACGCCGAGGCGCCGGTCTGGCGGGCGACTCGGCCGGTGAGGGTACGGTTCCGGGATCGCTGTGCAGCCGCTCGAACGCTCGGTGCTCGATGAGCTGGTGTCGTTCAGCGCGCCGTCTCTGTCCAACGGCATCGAGACCTTCGACGTCCGGCCCCGAAACGAGGGGTTCGCCGATGCGACGGTGAGGTGCATGTTCCCGGACCTCGGGGCCAGGATCGGCTACGCCGCGACGGCCACGATGCGGGGCGCTGCCGAAGGGGATTGGCTACCGCCGTCGGCCCTCTGGGAGCACGTCCTCGAGCTGCCGGAGCCGCGGTTCGTGGTCGTCCACGACCTCGACGATCCGCCGGGCGTGGGCTGCTACTGGGGAGAGGTGAACGGGTCGATCTTCACCGCCCTCGGGTGCGTCGCCGTGGTCACGAACGGTGCCGTGCGTGACCTCAGCGAGATGCGGGCCATCGGGATCCAGGCCTTCGCCGGCTCTGTGGCCGTCTCGCACGCCTACAACCACCTGGTGGGAGTCGGGGAGCCGGTGACCGTCGGAGGGTTGACGGTGGGGCCCGGCGACCTTCTCCACGGCGACCAGCACGGAGTGCTGTCGATCCCGTTCGGGATTGCCGACGCGCTCGCCGCCGCCACGCGCCGTGTCGAAGCGGAGGAGCGGGAATTGATCGACTTCTGCCGTTCGCCCGACTTCTCGGCGGAAGGTCTGGCGGCGCGCGCCCGGCTTACGGCTTCGCCCTCCGACGAAGGACAGCTGCGCCACTGACACGCGTAGACACAAGTCGCGCGGGGCGACACAAGTCACTCACGTGACCTACCGCGTGCCGTCCTGAGCACTGGTGGGATCGACGTCGACGGTGACGCCCGCGCCGACGTCCTTGGCGACGATCACCTCGGTCGACTTGACGATGAGGACGATTGCGTCGCCGGGAGCGAGATCCAGCTCGGTCGCCGAGTCCTTGGTGATCGCCGCGGTGAGCGGTTGTCCGTCGCCGAGGACCGCCTTGATGGTGGACATGACCTCGCCGTGGTGCACAGCGGTGATCACGCTGCGGATCTGGTTGCGGGCGCTCAGCTGCATCTCCGGTCTGCCCGTCGTGGGCTCGCCGGGCGGGTGGAGGGCCTGCTCGAGAAAGCGACGCACAGCCCGGGCGCTCTCCCGGCGCCACAGGTCGACGAGGTCGTCGTCGGCGGCGCACGAGGTGAGGACGTCGATGGTGGGATTGAAGGTCTCCTGTTGGGCGGCGAGCAGTTGTTGGTTGTCCATCCCGATCCGCTGGCGCAGGAAGAGCTTGACGAGCAGTTCGGTGCGGACGTCGCGTAAGTGCTCGACCGGCGTGTCGAGCCAGCGGGCGGCGAGCCGGCGGCCAGCAGCGGTGGCGGCGAGGATGACCCGATCGCGACCACGCCCGGCCGCCTGGCCGCGGCGAGTGATGAGTTTCTTTTCGACGAGGCCGTCGATGGCGCGATAGGTGAGCGGCCGGCTGAGGTTCCAGATGCGTCCGACCTCGCCCTCGGGGGCGAGCATCGTGCCGAGCGCCCACCCGTGAGACACGCCCTGGGTGATCAGGGTCAGACAGACCGATTCGGCGAGCGACAGCCGGTCAGCGGAGGTGGTAGCCGTCGCGGGCATCGACCCGAGCGTAGTCAGTTCTTTCGCATTGAACGTGAGAAGCTGACTACAGTGCTCGGCGATGAGGAGGTCGTCGCGTCTGTTGCTCGTGCCGATCGCCGCCCTGGGACTGATCGCCGCCGCGTGCGGCGATCAGGACGACGGAGCGACGTCGAAGTCGACGGGCGGATCGGGGGTCGAGGGCGACATCACCGTGTTCGCGGCGACGTCGCTGACCGAGGCGTTCACCGACGTGGGGGCGGCGTTCAGCGCGGCGAACCCGGGGGCGACGGCCACATTCAGCTTTGACGCGTCGTCCGCGCTCGTCCAGCAGATCATCGAGGGCGCTCCCGCTGACGTGTTCGCCTCGGCGGATACCGCCAACATGGACAAGCTCACGGACGAAGGGCTCAACGGCACCGATCCGGTCGTCTTCGCGACGAACCTGCTGACGATCATCGTCCCGAAGGGCAATCCGGCTGGAATCACCGGCGTCGACGATCTCGCCAACCCCGAAGTAAAGGTCGTGTTGTGCGCCGAGGAAGTGCCGTGCGGGAACTACGCCAACCAGATCCTCGATGCCGCCGGGGTCGACGTGACGCCGGTGAGCTTGGAGGAGAACGTCCGGGGCGTGGTCACCAAGGTCACGTCCGGCGAAGCGGACGCCGGGATCGTTTACGTCACGGACGTCACCGCCGCGGGTGACGCGGCGGAGATGGTCGAGATCCCCGAGGACATCAACGTGCTCGCCCAATATCCCATCGCGACGGTCGAGGATTCGGGGAACCAAGCCGTCGGTGAGGCATTCATCGACTTCCTCACCGGACCCGACGGCCAGGCGATCATGAGCGAGCACGGCTTCGGTTCGCGGTCATGACCGGGACGGCGGCCGCCCCCCGGGTCGCCGTCCGCCATCGCCGCGTGGGGCGGGAACGGCTCCCCGTTCCCGCCCTCGTCCTCGCCGCGGTTGCGATCAGCTTCTTCGCCCTGCCGTTTCTCGGTCTGTTGTGGAAGGCGCCGTGGGGTGACGTCTGGTCGATCCTCACCTCGGACAGTTCCCTCACGGCGTTGCGGCTGTCGTTGTGGTGCTCGCTGTGGGCAACCGCGGCCGCCGTCGTGTTCGGGGTGCCGCTGGCCTGGCTGCTCGCCCGGGTCGAGTTCCCCGGCCGCGGGTTCGTGCGGGCGCTGTGCACCCTGTCGATGGTGCTGCCGCCGGTCGTGGCCGGCGTCGCCCTCTTCTACTCGCTCGGACGGCGCGGGTTGCTGGGTCAGTACCTCGACCGCTGGTTCGGGCTCACGCTGCCGTTCACCACCGCGGCCGTCGTGGTGGCGCAGACGTTCGTGGCGATGCCGTTCCTGGTTATCACCGTCGAATCGGCGTTCCGCCAGCAGGACACCCGCTTCGAGGAAGCGGCCCGCACTCTCGGGGCGTCTCGCTGGTACGTGTTCCGGCGCGTCACCCTGCCGGCGATCCGACCCGGCCTGGTCGCCGGCGCCGTCCTCGCCTGGGCCCGGGCACTGGGTGAGTTCGGCGCCACGATCACCTTCGCCGGTAACTTTCCTCGCCGTACCCAGACCATGCCCTTGGCCATCTACATCGCCAACGAAGTCAACCCGGACGAAGCGATCGTGTTGAGCCTCGTGCTGATCGCGGTGTCCTTCGGTGTGCTCGTCGGATTGCGCGACCGGTTCCTCGGGAGTAGCGCCGCACCAACCGCCGCATGACCTCAATGGCGTTCCCCGGCCACGCGGGCCGTTGCTGGCCGCTCGCTCGCTGGCGCTCGCTCGCTCGCATCGCGCGGGTACACCGATGACCCTCACCGCTCGGATCGTGCGCGGCCTCGGCCGCTTCCGGCTCGACGTCGAGGTGACCACCAAGAGTGGCGAGACCGTCGCCGTGCTCGGCCCCAACGGTTCCGGCAAGAGCACGCTGTTCCGCGTTCTCGCCGGACTGCTCCCGATCGACGAGGGACGGATCGAGCTCGACGATGAGATCCTCGACGACCCGGCCGCGGAACGGTTCGTCGTGCCCGAGCGACGACCGGTGGCCGTGGTGTTCCAGGACTACCTCCTGTTCCCCAACCTCTCCGCGCTCGAGAACGTCGCCTTCGGGCTGCGCGCCCGCGGCGTCCCCAAGCTCGCCGCCCGGGCCCAGGCCCGGGACTGGCTGGAACGGGTCGGACTCGCCGACCACGCCGAGCACCGACCGCGTGCCCTGTCAGGAGGCCAGGCCCAGCGCGTCGCCCTCGCCCGCGCCCTCGCCACCGAGCCCCGGCTGCTCCTGCTCGACGAGCCGCTCGCCGCGCTGGACGCCGGCACCCGCGCCGAGGTCCGACGCGACCTGCGCCGCCACCTCGCCACGTTCGACGGAGTGCGGCTGCTCGTCACCCACGATCCGGTCGACGCCTATGCGCTCGCCGACCGGGTGGTCATCCTCGAGCACGGTGAGGTGATCCAGGCGGGCACTCTCGCCGACGTCAGCGCCCAACCCCGCTCCCGTTACATCGCCGACCTCGTCGGCGTCAACCTCCTCCGGGGTACGGGTACCGACGGGGCGATCATGACCGCGTCGGGCGGACGGATCGTGCCGGCCGATGCCGTGCACGGCGAGGCGTTCGCCGTGATCCAACCCCACGCCGTCGCCCTCTACCCGTCGCCGCCGGAGGGCAGCCCGCGCAACGTGTGGGCCGAGACGGTCGCCGACGTCGACCGCCAGGCCGACCGCGTCCGGGTCCGCCTCGCCGGCGAGATCCCGCTCGTCGCCGAGATCACGCCGGGCGCGCTGGACGAGATGGCTCTACGACCCGGCGACCGGGTCTGGGCATCCGTCAAGGCGACCGAGATCCTCGCCTACCCCGCGTGAACCGGCGCCCAGCCCCCGTCAGCCGACATGCCGCTCGCGCCCCTGCCAGTACTGGGCCCGGAGCACCTTCTTGTCGGCCTTGCCGACTGGTGTGACCGGCAGCGAGTCGAGGAACTCGACCGATTTCGGCGCGTAGACGGGACCTTTGTGGTCGCGCACGAGGGCGATCAGCTCGGCGGGGTCGACGTGGGCGCCGGGGCGGAGCACGACGAGTGCCTTGACGGCCTCTCCCCATTTGTCATCGGGAACGCCGATGACGGCGGCGGTCGACACCGCGGGATGCCGGGCGAGGACGTCTTCGATCTCGCGCGGGAAGACGTTGAAGCCGCCCGAGACGATCATGTCCTTCTTGCGGTCAACGATGTAGAACAACCCGTCTCCGTCGCGGATGCCGATGTCGCCGGTGTGCAGCCACCCGCCGGCCAGGGTCGAGGCCGACAATTCCGGCTGCTTCCAGTACCCGTCCATCACCGACGCGCCCTGGAGGCAGATCTCGCCGGGCGTTCCATCGGGCACGGGCTCGCCCGACTCGTCGAGCAGCGTCACTCGGGTGAACGGCATCGGCGTGCCACAGGACGTCAGCCGGTCGAGATCGGACGCGTCGTGTTGCGCCCGCCACAGCGCCGTCCCCTGGCCGGCCGACTCGGTCTGCCCGTAGAGCTGGCAGAACACGGGTCCGATGCGTTCGAGCCCCTCCGCCAGACGTGTCGGCGATATCGGTGAGGCGCCGTACATCACCGTCTCGAGGCTCGACAAGTCGGTGGCGTCGAGGGGATGATCCAGCAAGGCGTAGATCATCGTCGGCACGAGCAGACTGACCGTCGCCCGTTCAGCGGCGACGCCGTGAAGCCACGCGGCCGGGTCGAAGCGTGGTTGCAGCACCACCGTGCCGCCGCCGAGCAGGGTCGGGACGATGAGCATGCCCGCGGCGTGCGAGATCGGGGCCACGGCCAGGTACGTCATCCGCTGCGGAAGGTCCCAGCCCAGCGCCGTGCCAGACGCCATTGCGGCGACGGCCCGCTCAGAGAGCATCGCCGCCTTCGGCACGCCGGTCGTGCCGCCGGTGTAGAGCAGGAAGCAGAGGTCTTCGGGACCGTGCGCGCCCCGCCCGAGCCGGCCGTTGAGGCTGACCGCGTCGGCCAGCACGTTGATGTCCTCACCCGCATCCGACCGCCCGAACGTGAAGATCGCCTCGACGACTCCGGACTTCTCCAGCAGCTGGTTGGCCCGCTCGCCGAAATACGGATCGACGAACAGGAAGCGGAGCTCGGCCTCGTCGCAGGCGTACAGGTGATCCTCCAACGATCCCAGCGGGTGCAGCGCGGTGTAACGGCCGCCGGCGAGCGCGGGGGCGATCTGTCCGAGCCAGGCCTCCGGACGGTTCGGTGAGAGCAAGCCAACGCCCTCGCCGGGCCGCAGGCCTCGCTGCGCCAGCACCGCCACCCACCGGGCGAGGGCGTCTTCGGTTTGGCGGTAGGTCAGCTCCCTTCCGTCGTGCCGAAACGCGACGCGATCGGGGAAGCGCCGTAGCGCTGCCGTGACGATGTCGCCCATCGTGGCTGTGTCCTGCAGACCGACCATGCTCCACTCTCCCCGTCCGGACCTGCCGTCGATCCACAGTACGCCCGGGGCATCGAGGGGCCGGGGCGACGCGCGCGTGGACTGCTCATCCGTTGACTGCCCCGGCCATGAAGCGCGCGCGACCGCCGGGTGTTCGGTCAGACTTGGCCGGTGACCGATCTCGAAACGTTGGCATGGGGGTACGGCCTGGTCGAAGGACCGCGTGTCGACGACGACGACAACCTCTACTACTCCGACGTGCCCAACGGTGGGGTGTACCGCCGGGCGCCCGACGGCACGATCGACGTCGCTGTGCCCAAGCGCCGTGGCGTCGGCGGCATCGCCCTCCACGCCGACGGCGGCATCGTGGTGTCGGGACGCAACCTGTGCCACGTCCGCGACGGCGAGAGCCGAGTCGTGTTCGCCCCCGAAGCCCCCGGCTTGAACGACCTTTTCGTCGACGCCGCCGGGCGCATCGTTTGCGGCACGATCCGCAGCGACCCGTTCGACCTCGACGCGCCGCGGACGCCGGGCGAGTGCTACCTCGTCGACGGCGAGCACTCCGCCGTCGAGCTGTACCGCGATGTCGCGCTGACCAATGGCATCGGGTTCTCCCCCGACGGCTCCGTGCTGTACCACGCCGACAGTGTTCGGGGCGTGTGGGCGCACGACTACGACGACGGGTCGGTGAGCGGCCGGCGTCTGTTGGTCACTGTGGACGTCGTCTCACCCGATGGTCTGGCCGTCGACGAGTCGGGCACGGTGTGGGTCGCCGACGTGGGCGGCTCGTCGGCGGTGCGGGGCTTCGGGCCTGACGGCAACGAGCACGGTCGAATCCCAGTCCCGGCGAGGATGGTGACGAGCGTCTGCTTCGGTGGCGCCGACCGCCGCGACGTCTACATCGTCACCGCCGACAACACCGAGGACCCCGCCAAGGGCGGCACCATCTTCCGCACTCGCGCCGACGTACCCGGTGTCGCGGTGGCCAGGGCCCGCGTCTGACCAAGCGTCCTCGGTCCGATTCGCCCGCGTATACAGTCTCGCTGACGGGGCGACCAGAAGGGAGCTGGGATGCGGGTTCGAGCGGTGATCGGTTCAGTTGGCATCGTCGCGCTCGGTGTCATGGCCTACGGGTCCAGCGTGGGGGCGCAGGAGGAGGATCCGTGTGACGCCCCGCCGGACGGGGCGATCGTGGGCACTCCACGGTCAGATGTCCTGCGCGGCACTCCGGGACCGGACCTGATCGTCGGGCTCGGCGGCAACGATCTCATCTTCGGTCTCGGCGGTGACGACATGGTCGCCGGGTGTCTCGGCAACGACGTGATCGTCACCGGCAGCGGAAACGATCTGGTCGCCGGTGACAACCTGTCGTTTTTCGGCAATCCGAGCGCTCCGGGCGGCAAGGACCTGATCGTGACGGGCGCCGGAAACGACGAAGTGCTGGCCGGCCCCGGAAACGACACGGTGTACGCCGGCGGCGGCGACGACTTCGTGGCGCTGGCGCAGGGCGACGACACGGGCTTCGGCGGTCCGGGCCTTGACGGTGTGATCGGTGGTCTCGGGACAGACCTCGTCTCGGGCGGATGGGGCGACGATCAGGTCGCCGGCGGCCCGGATGACGACTTGGTCTTCGGTGGACCGGGCGACGACTCCCTGGCTGGTGATCTTCCGCCCGAACCTCCTCCGCCGCCCGGCACGCCGCTACCGGCCGGGTTCGACAAGTGCTTCGGCGCCGCCGGCACGGACACGGCCGTCGACTGCGAACGGACCTTCGGCATCCCCTAGCCCGACGTGCGCCACGCCCGCTCGAACGGCAGGCGCCAGGCGTTGGGGGCGATGAGCTGGTGGATCGCGTTCGGACCCCACGAGCCCGGCGGGTACGCGCGCACTGGAGGCGGAGCATCGAGCAGCGGCGCGGAGAGCTCCCAGAGCCGTTCAATGCCCTCGGCCGTCGTGAACAGCGTGTGGTCACCGCTCATCGCGTCGTGGATCAACCGTTCGTAGGCCTCGAGCACGTCGCCTTCGAGCCCGGTCTCATGGAGCGCGAACTGCAGGCTCAGCTTGTCGAGCTTCATTCCCGGGCCCGGCCGCTTGCCGTAGAACGACAGGGACAACTTCGAGGCGTCGGCGAGGTCGAACGTGAGATGGTCGGGACCCATCGCCCCGACGCCCGAGCCGGTGGGGAACATGCTCTTCGGCGGCTCCCGGAAGGCGATCGAGATGATGCGCGCCCCTTCGGCCATCCGCTTGCCGGTGCGAAGGAAGAACGGAACACCGGCCCAGCGCCAGTTGTCGATGTCGCACCGGAGCGCGACGAACGTCTCGGTGTCGGAGTGGGGAGGGACCCCGGACTCGTCGCGGTAGCCCAAGTACTGGCCGCGCACGACGTGCGACGGCTCGATCGGCTTCATCGACCGGAAGACCTTGTTCTTCTCCTCGCTGATCGCCCGGGGTTCGAGTGCTGTCGGTGGCTCCATCGCCATGAACGCCAACACCTGGAACAGGTGGGTGACGACCATGTCCCGGTAGGCGCCGGTCGCCTCGTAGAAGCCGATGCGAGTCTCGAGCGACAGCGCTTCGGGGACGTCGATCTGGACGTGGTCGATGTGGTCCCGGTTCCAGATCGGTTCGAACAACCCGTTGGCGAAGCGGAAGGCGAGGATGTTGAGCGCCGCCTCCTTGCCGAGGAAGTGGTCGATCCGGAAGATCTGCTCCTCGGCGAACGTGTTGTGCAGTGAGTCGTTGAGTTTCTTGGCGCTGGCCAGGTCGGTGCCGAACGGCTTCTCCATGATGATCCGGGCGCGATCGACGAGATCGGCCTCACCGAGCATCCCCACGACCGCCGGTGCGGCGGAGGGAGGGACGCTCAGGTAGTGGAGGCGCCGCGGCTCGCCACCGAGCTGCGCTTCCGCCCGGCCCACCGCCGCGGCGAGTGCCGCCGGACCATCGTTCTGGGCGACATACGACAAGGTCTCGGCGAACGCCGCGCACTCGTCGTCCGAGACCCCGCGGTCGGAGAACTCGTCCCACGCCTTGCGGGTCAGCTTGCGGAAGCCGTCGTCGTCGAGGTCGTCGAGCGACGTGCCGACGATCCGGCACTCGGGGAGCAGGCCGGAGCGGGCGAGGTGCAGCAGCCCGGGAAGGAGCTTGCGGCGGGCGAGATCTCCGGTGGCGCCGAACAGCACGATCACGTGCGGTTTGAGCGGCGACATCAGCGTCGGGACGATGTCGCTCGGGTCGGAATGGAAGGTCAAGGCGTTCGACCTCCTCAAGGTTTTGAGTGCCCGACCTTAGCGAGGTCGGCCAGGACGAGCAGGACGAGGATCGCGGTGACAACGGCGC
>JBKOUV010000233.1:0-21770 GCA_046723555.1 Actinomycetota bacterium
CGCGGTCGCGGTCTCACAGCTCGACGGCGTCGGCAAGCACTCGCTCCGCTACCCGCGGGCGAAGCCTGCGCTCGGACACCACGTCCACGTCCCGCTTGAGCAGATCCCGCAGGTCCATCAGGAGGCCACCGAGGTCGAGCAGGCTGCGACCGGGCTCGAGGTCGACGATGAAGTCGATGTCGCCCCCCTCGCCCGCCTCGCCTCGGGCCACCGAGCCGAAAACTCGCACGTGCGAAGCACCCCGGGCGCGCGCCAGCTCGATGATCTCGCTCCGCTTCTCGCGCAGCTCGGTCAAGGTCGTGCCGGTCATCGTTCACAAGGGTATTTGGCCCGGACGGCTGACCCGGGCGGTAACTCGTGACGTCCCGGGTCGATGGTGGCGGCATGGCCGCGTCACATCAGCTCGTCGACATCACGAACCGACGCGCCCGCCTCACGCTGACCACTGAGGAGCTAGCGGAGCGCTGGGGCGTCCACCCGGAGTCGCTCAAACGGGCGGTTCTCAACGGCAGCTCGCCCGTGCGGCCGATCATCCCCGGCTCGGGGCGATGGGTGTTCTCCCTCGCCGCCGTCGAACGCGCCGAGACCGAGACGCTGGGGACGCGACGTGCGGCGATCAGTCCAACAAGCGGCCGATGAGGTCGGCCGCCTCACGGTCCTGCTCGGGCAGCCAGTGACCGTACGTGGTGAGCGTGACGGCGGTGCTCGCATGACCGAGGCGCTTGCTGACCGTCGTGACCGGGACGCCAGCCGCCAGCAGCTGGGTGGCGTGGTAGTGCCGGAGATCGTGCAACCGGTACTCGCGCTTGGAAAGCCGGCCACAGGCGAGCGACAGGTAGTCCGGCCGCCACGGCGTGACGCCTTCGTCGTGGGAGAACACGTAGACGGGTTCGGGGCAGCTCGTGCTCTTCGGCGGCCGCCCGCTGCCGTACCGGGAGAGCGTCGATCGCTCGCATCGTCTCCGCGTCCACCGCGATCGTGCGGTGGCCCTTCGATCCCGTCTTCGTCCGCCGTTCGAGCAACTGATCCTCCGATTCGACGAGCGATCGGCGGATCGTCAGGCGGCTGTCCTTGGAGTCGACCCAGCGGATGGCCACGAGCTCACCGCGGCGGGCGCCCGTGGCCGCCGCGAGCCGCAGGCACACGGCAAGGTCCTCGTTGAAACCCTCGGCCTCGGCGATCAACTGGCGGACCCACTCGGGCGGCGGTGGCTCGATCTCGTCGGTGTCCACCTTCGGCTTGGTGGCCTGCAGGCACGGGTTGGCGACCATCCACCAGTAGCGCACCGCCCGGTTGAACGCCGCCGACATGAGACGGTGCACCTTCTGGAGCTTGTGCTCGCTCGCGCGGCGCCGTCGACCCACCCATCGCCAGCTTGAGCTTGGCCTCGAGCATCCTCGCTTCAGCGACCGTCGGGACCGCTTCGCTGGCCCGCTTCGCGCCAGCGTGACGGGACCACGGCTCGGTACTTCGCCGACGGCAGTCTCTCGATCGACACCGCCGAAAACGTCCCATACGTCCCACGGATGGTCAACCGCCACCAAACGAAAGATGCCCGCTGAACTGGTAGGGCGGGTGGGGATCGAACCCACGACCCAGGGATTATGAGTCCCCTGCTCTGACCACTGAGCTACCGCCCTGGGTTCCTGGTTCGTTCGCTCCGGGGGTGGGACTCGAACCCACAACATCTTGATTAACAGTCAAGCGCTACTGCCAGTTGAGCTACCCCGGAAGGGCGATAGGTGACAATACCGCCTCGATCAGTCCCATGACACGACGATGCACCGAAGCCGACCGGTACGCGATGCCCGGGCAGCCCATCAGGTGCTAGCCAGGTGACGAACAGCAAGATCATGCGAGGGTCACTGTTGGCGAAGCTGATGTCATTACGTGTCTTACTGCCCTCGCCGGCGTACAGCGCAAGGCCGAGAACCAGGAACTCCCGCTCCGACAGCTGCCCGATCCGCTCGATGCCTTCGATGCGGCACCGCTCGATCTCGGCCAGGCATGCGACGTGGAGGGGATGCGGCTTCATCGAGCGATGCCCGCGGTTGCGCGGTCGGGAGACGAACTCGACGTCCCGGACCCAGAGCGACACCGACGACTTGCTCACCCCGAGCTCGGTGGCGATGTCGTGGAGCGTCCAGGACTGGGCCCGGAGCTCTCGCGCTCGCTGCTGTTCGGCCAGCTTGCCGCCCTATCCCATGGCGGCAGCATGACGAAGGGGTGTCGCAGGCGCCCGCGGGCCGCCCCTCAGCCGATCAGCGTGGCGGCGTGGTCCGGGACGTACGTCTGGCTGTCCCGCGGCGGGCGCTCGTACCCGGTCGACTTCGGCCGCTTCGGCAGCCGCAGCGGAACCCGGGTCACCTCGCGGTAGTCGAGCGTGCTCAGCAGATGGGCGATCATGTTGATCCGGGCCCGCCGCTTGTCGTCGCTCTCGACGTCGAACCACGGCGACTCAGGGATGTCGGTGTGCACCATCATCTGGTCCTTCGCCCGCGAGTAGTCCTCCCACCGACGGATCGACTCGAGATCCATCGACGACAGCTTCCACTGGCGCATCGGGTCCTCGAGGCGGGACCGGAAACGCGCCTCCTGCTCGGCGTCGCTCACCGAGAACCAGTACTTGCGGAGCATCACACCGTCCTCCACGAGCATGCGCTCGAAGATCGGGCACTGCCGAAGGAACCGCTGATACTCGTCGGGGGTGCAGAACCCCATGACCCGCTCGACGCCCGCCCGGTTGTACCACGAGCGATCGAACAGCACGATCTCCCCGGCCGCCGGCAGGTGCGCGATGTAGCGCTGGAAGTACCACTGCGAGCGCTCCCGTTCGGTGGGCGCGGGGAGGGCGGCAATGCGGGCGGTCCGCGGATTGAGGTACTGCGTGACCCGCTTGATCGTGCTGCCCTTGCCGGCGGCGTCGCGCCCTTCGAAGATGACGACGAGACGCTTGCCTTCGACCCGGACCCACTCCTGGACCTTGACCAGCTCCGCCTGCAGCCGGAACAGCTCCTCCTCGTAGAGCTTCTTCGGCAGACGCTGGGTCCTGTCGGCAGCAGTTGCGACCTTGGCCATGGGCGCCTCTACTCGGCCTCGAGGAACTCCCGAAGTCGCTGCGACCGCTGCGGATGGCGCAGCTTGGCGAGCGTCTTGGCCTCGATCTGACGGATCCGCTCGCGGGTCACACCGAACTCGCGGCCGACCTCCTCGAGCGTCTTCGCCTGCCCGCCGTCGAGCCCGAAGCGCAGGCGCACGATCTCCTGCTCCCGCTCCGACAGCTCGCCGAGGACGGCCCCTACGGCCTGCGTCAGCATCACCCTCGTCGCCGCATCAGCGGGACCGTCGGTCGACGAGTCCTCGATGAAGTCGGCGAGGTTGGACTCGTCTTCCTCACCGATCGGCGAGTCGAGCGATAGCGGGTCGAGCGAGATGCGCAGCAGCTCCCGCACGCGGTCCGGTTCGAGCTGCACCCGCTCGGACAGCTCGTCGATCGTCGGCTCGCGCTCGAGCTCCTGGTGGAGCTGGCGCTTGGCCCGGATCACCCGGTTCATGTGCTCGACCATGTGCACCGGGATGCGGATCGTGCGTGCCTGGTCGGCGATCGAGCGGGTGATCGCCTGGCGGATCCACCACGTCGCGTACGTCGAGAACTTGAACCCCTTCGAGTGGTCGAACTTGTCGACCGCCCGCATCAGCCCCAGGTTCCCCTCCTGGATCAGGTCGAGCAGCTGCATCCCGCGCCCCGAGTAGCGCTTGGCGATGCTCACGACCAGCCGCAGGTTCGCCTGGGTCAGCTCGCTCTTCGCCCGCTCGCCCCGCTGCACGGCGCGCACGAGACGACGTTCCTCGACCGGGTCCAGGCCGCCCTCGTCGATCCGCGCCGCCGCCAGATGGCCGGCCTCGATCAGCTGGGCCAGGCGCCGCTCGTCGTCACCCGTGAGCAGGTCGACCTGGCCGATCTCGCGGAGGTACATCCGCACGCCGTCGGACGTCCCGCCCTCGGTCCGAGGCGTCGCCCGGCGCAGCCGCCGGCGCCGCCGACGGCTCAGCAGGTGCTCGTCGGCCTCGAGGACTTCGTCGCTCTCGAGATCGAGGATCTGGGCCGACCGCTCCTCGGGTGCGTCGCCCTCGCCGGGGTAGACGTCACTCTCGTCGACGGTCTCGTCGAGCGTGATCCCCTCGTCCTCGCAGATGTGCCGGACGGTGTCGAGCACCTCGCCGGTGAGCTCGACGTCGCGCAGCACGTGGGTGACCTGCTCGGCGTGGATCCGGCCCTGGTGACGGCCGTGCTCGAGCAGCGCGCTCCATTCGGCGGTGTCGACCGACTCGAACCCGCGGAACGGCATGTCCTTCGCCTGTTCCTGAGGGCGTTCGTCAAAATCCCCCACCCGAGCGTTCCTCCATCCGACGATGGAGCCAACCTAGCAACCACTCTGCCGCCGCGACTCCCATGTTCGCGGTCCCCAATTCTTCCAGATACAGACGGGCCTCCCGATCCTCCCGGATCTGCTCGGCATCGCCGATCCCGGCCCGCCGGGCGAGCTGGCGCCGCGCCGCCGCGGCGATCAGGTTTCGGGCCTCGGCTTCGGGGTCCACGTCGAGGTCGGCGACCGCCGCCCGCTCGAGAACCTCCCGGGCGTCGGGGTCGGCGGCGGCGATCGCAGCCGCGAGATCACCCTCGGCGCCGGCCAGGGCGAGGAACGCCCGCCGATGGGTGTCGTCGTGGAAGAGCTCTTCGACGAGCCACCCGGCAATCGAGTCCCAGTCCTGGGCGAGGGTGGCGATGGCGGCGAACTCGGCGTTCTCCCGCCACGGCTGCCGCCGCACCGGCGCCACGGCGACGGTCGGCCGCCGCACCCCCCGCTCGGCGATCGTCACGAGATCGGCGACCGGCAGGCCGACCTCCGTCGCCACCTGCCCGGCGTAGAGCTTGCGGACGTTCGGATCGGGATGCTCGTTGACGACGGCCATCGCCCGCTCGGCCAGCCGGGCCCGGTCCTCCGGCGTGCGGGCCGGCACACCCTCCATCACCCGCCGCAGCCGGAAAGCCAGGAACGGAGGAGCGGTCGTGACCGCCGCCGCCAGGGCCGCGGGATCTCGCTGGGCCAGATCGCCGGGATCCCGACCTTCCGGCAGCTGGGCAACCGAGACCTGAACCTGGTACTTCCGCTCCCACTCGTAGAACCGCTCGGCGGCGCCCTGACCGGCGGCATCGGCGTCGAACGCCAGCACCACGTGGCTGGCGTAGCGCTTGAGCAACCGCACGTGATCCTCGGTCAGCGCCGTCCCACACGTCGCCACGGCCCGCGTGACCCCGACCTTGTGGAACCCGATCACGTCGGTGTAGCCCTCGCAGACCACGACCTGGTCGGACGCCGCGATGTCGGCCTTCGCCCAGTTCAACCCGTACAGGGTCTTCGACTTCGAGTAGATCGGCGTTTCCGGCGAGTTCTTGTACTTCGCCGGGTCAGCCGAGCCCGGAAGGACCCGCCCGCCGATCGCTACCGCCTCGCCGGAGTCGGTGAAGATCGGGAACAGCACGCGGGCGCGGAGGGCGTCCTGGAGGCGGTTGCGCCGGTTGGTGAAGGCGAGCCCGGTGGCCCGCAGCAGTTCGCCGTCGATGCCGGAAAGGCGGGACAGCGCGTCCCAGTCGTCGGGGGCCCAGCCGAGGTTGAACGTGCGGGCGACCTCGCCGCTCAGGCCGCGGTTGCGCAGGTAGTCGCGTGCCGGGCGGGCGGCCGGGTCCTCGAGCAGCCGCCGGTGGTACCACTCGACGGCCGCCGCCATGGCGTCGATCAGCCGCTTGCGGCGCGCCCGCTCGCGCGACTGGCCGGTCGACGTGTACGTGAGCTGGATCCCCGCCTTGGCCGCCAGGAACTCGACGGCGCCGACGAAGTCGAGGTGCTCGTGCTGCTGGACGAAGGTGAAAACGTCGCCGGACTGATCGCAGCCGAAGCACTTGTACCGCCCGGTCTCCTCGCGGACGTTGAACGACGGGGTTTTCTCGGCGTGGAACGGGCACAGCCCGACCCAGTTCCGCCCGACCTTCCGCAACGACACGAACTGGCCGACCACGTCGACGATCGACACGGTCGAGCGCAGCCGCTCGATGTCGTCATCGGCAATGGCCACGGTGGCTCCGCCTCAGTGCTCGGGGGGCGGAGGCACCTCGACGGGCTCCGGCTCCTCGTCCAGCTCCTCCCACGCCGCGTGGCGCGGAGCGGCGACCGGGCGCGACGACCGCATCGATGCCACGATCGCGACCGTCAGCACGAACGCGATCACGAGGAGTGAGAGCCACGTCGGGATGTGATACCACTCGGCGATGATCATCTTGACCCCGACGAAGGCGAGGATGACAGCCAGACCCTGCTGCAGGTAGGTGAAGCGGGAGTGCATGTCGGCCAGGAGGAAGTAGAGCGCGCGGAGGCCGAGAATGGCGAAGGCATTCGACGAGTAGACGATGAACTGCTCATGGCTGATGGCCAGCACCGCCGGCACGCTGTCGACGGCGAAGATCACGTCGGTGAACTCGACCAGCAACAAGACCGCGAACAGTGGCGTCGCCAGCCGCCGGCCGTCGATTTTGGTGAAAAGATGCGGCCCGTCGAGCTTCTCGGTGCTCGGGATGACCCGGTTGATGAGCTTGAGGAAACGGCTCCGGCCGGGGTCGATCTGGTCGTTGTCGGTCAACAGCATCCGCCCCGCGGTGAACAGCAGGAAGGCGCCGAACACGTACAGGATCCAGTCGAACCGGTTGATCAGGGAGATCCCGGCGAAGATGAAGATCGCCCGCATGATGAGGGCGCCGAAGATCCCCCAGAACAGCACCCGGTGCTGGTACATCCGCGGTACGGCGAAGTAGGCCATCAGCAACGCCCACACGAAGACGTTGTCGATGCTGAGGCTCCACTCGATCAGGTAGGCGGAGAAGTACTCGGTGGTGGCCTGCCCGCCGAACCACCACCACACGACGAGGGCGAAGCCGACGCCGATGGCGACCCAGACCGCCGACTCGATCGCCGCCTCCCTGGTACTGACCTCGTGGGCCTCTCGGTGGATGACAAGGAGGTCGACGAGAATCAGGGTGACGAACAGGGCGAGAAGGACGCCCCACTGCCAAAGTTCTACCTCAAGCTCTACGAAGTTGCCGTCGCCGCCTCCTGCGGCGAGCAGTGGGATCATCGGGGGTGCCAGTTCCTCGCTTTAAAGAGTAGGGCGTGAGGCCGCCTCGCGGCTCGGTCTCACTTTGTCTGGGAGTCCCCGGCCCCGACGATGGCCTGCGCCGCCGCCAGCCGGGCGATGGGCACCCGGAACGGCGAGCAGCTCACGTAGTCGAGACCGGCCTTGTAGAAGAGCGCGATGCTCTCGGGGTCGCCGCCGTGCTCGCCGCAGACGCCCAGCTTGAGATCGGGCTTGGTGGCCCGCCCCCGCTCGGCGCCGATCTCGACGAGCTCGCCGACGCCGGTCTGGTCGATGGTCTCGAACGGATTGCGCTTGAGCAGTCCGTGCTCGAGGTAGGCCGGCATCATCCGGCTCTCCACGTCGTCGCGGCTGAACCCGAATGTCATCTGGGTCAAGTCGTTGGTGCCGAAGCTGAAGAAGTCGGACACTTCGGCGATCTCGTCGGCCCGCAGCGCGGCGCGGGGCGTCTCGATCATCGTGCCGATCGTGTACTTCGGCTTGCGCTTGATCCCCTTGGTCGCCTCGGCGATCTCCTCCTCGACCCAGCCGCGCGCCAGGGCCATTTCCTCGCGGGTGACCGTGAGCGGGATCATGATCTCGACGATCGGGTTCTTACCCTTCTCGCGCAGGCCGGCCGCGGCGGCGAGCAGCGCCCGCACCTGCATCCCGTAGAGACCGGGCTTGATCACACCGAGCCGGACCCCGCGGGTGCCGATCATCGGGTTGTGCTCGGACCAGCTCTGCGCCGCGGCGAGGAGACGTTCCTCTTCCGCAGAGAGACCCTCGCCGGCCTGCTTGATGCGCAGCTCCTCGACCGAGGGAAGGAATTCGTGCAGCGGCGGGTCGAGCAGCCGCACCGTGACCGGCAGCCCGTCCATCGCGTCGAGGATCTCGGTGAAGTCGTCCTGCTGCACCTTGCGCAGCTCGTCCAGCGCCTCAGACTCCTGCTCGGGAGTGGCGGCCAGGATCATCCGCCGCACGACCGGAAGCCGGTCGGGGGCGAGGAACATGTGCTCGGTGCGGCAGAGCCCGATCCCCTGGGCGCCGAGGCGGCGGGCGACCGTGGCGTCCTCGCCGGTGTCGGCGTTGGCCCGGACCCCGAGCTTGCCCTTGCGGACCGCGTCCGCCCACTTGAGGATCGTCGAGAACTCCGCCGGTGGCTCGGCCGCGGCGAGCTCCATCGCCCCGAGCACGACCTCGCCGGTGGAGCCGTCGATCGAGATCACGTCGCCCTCGTTCACCGTGGTGCCGTTGACGCTGAACTGCTTGCCCGAGATCTTGATCGCCTCGGCTCCGACGACCGCCGGTGTGCCCCATCCGCGAGCCACGACCGCGGCGTGGCTGACGAGGCCCCCGCGAGCGGTGAGGATGCCCTCCGAGACCATCATCCCGTGGACGTCCTCGGGGCTCGTCTCGTTGCGCACGAGGATGACCTTCTCGCCGCGCTCGGAGGCCGCCTCGGCGTCGTCGGCGGTGAAGTACACCTGCCCGACGGCCGCTCCCGGCGACGCGGCCAGGCCCTTCGCCAGCACGGTGCCGGCGCCGGCGAACTGTGGGTGGAGGACCTGGTCGAGGTGCTCGGCGGTGATCCGGGTCAGCGCCTCCTCGCGGCTGATCTTCCACTTCGCCGCGCCCTTGCCGCTGCCCTTGGTCATGTCGACGGCCATCTTCAGCGCGGCGGCGCCGGTGCGTTTGCCGACGCGGGTCTGCAGCATCCAGAGCTTGCCCTGCTCGATCGTGAACTCGGTGTCGCACATGTCGCGGTAGTGGCGCTCGAGCCGGGCGAAGATGTCGAGCAGCTCGTCGTGGATCGCCGGGAAGTGGTGGCCGAGGGTGTCGAGGTCCTCGGTGTTGCGGATCCCGGCCACGACGTCCTCGCCCTGAGCGTTGACGAGGAAGTCGCCGTACGCCTTGTTCTCGCCGGTGGCGGCGTTGCGGGTGAAGCCGACGCCGGTTCCCGAGTTGTCGTCGCGGTTGCCGAACACCATCGCCTGCACGTTCACCGCGGTGCCGAGGTCGTGGCTGATCCGCTCGCGCACCCGGTAGGCAATGGCCCGGGCGCCGTTCCAGCTCTTGAACACCGCCTCGATCGCGCCGCGCAGCTGCTCCAGGGGGTCCTGCGGGAACGGCTTCCCGGTGGCGTCCTGGACGACCGACTTGTACAGCTCGCACAACTCCTGGAGCACGCCGGCCGGCAGGGCGGCGTCGTTGGCGGCGCCCGCCTCGGTCTTGGCCTCGTCGAGGGGATGCTCGAACTTCTCTCCGGCGATGCCGAGCACGATCCGGCCGTACATCGCGATGAACCGGCGATAGGAGTCGTAGGCGAAGCGCTCGTCGTCGGTGCCGGCGGCGAGACCCTTCACGCTGTTGTCGTTGAGCCCGAGGTTCAAGACGGTGTCCATCATCCCGGGCATCGAGAACTTCGCCCCGGAACGCACGCTCACGAGCAGCGGGTCGCTCGGGTCGCCGAGGCGCCGGCCCATCTTGCGCTCCAACCGGGTCACCTGCTTGGCGATCTCGTCGTCGAGACCGTCGGGCCACCCACCTGCCATGTACGCCCGGCAGGCGTCGGTCGAGATGGTGAACCCCGGGGGCACCGGCAGGCCCAACACGCTGGTCATCTCGGCCAGGTTGGCCCCTTTGCCGCCGAGCAGATCCTTCATGTCCATCGGGGGGCGGCGATGCTTGTGATCGAAGGCGAAGACGTAGGGCACGAAGTCGGAGTCTACGGGAAGCTCCTGCGCGCATCCTGAGGAGGGCCAACCTCTCGTACGATCGGCTTCGGGATGCCGCCGTCCGACCGTCGCCAGCTCCATGTGTTGGGCTTCCCGCTGCACGTGCGCGGCGGGTTCCTGCTGTTCCTCGTCCTGCTCATCTTCCTCAACCCCGACGAGTTCGGCTGGTGGCTCGCCGGGGCGGTGGCCGGCTTCACGCTGCTCCACGAGCTGGGGCATGCGGTGGCGGCGAAACGGGCCGGCGCCCATGCCGAGGTGTCGCTCGACTTCATGGCCGGGTACACCTCATACGTCGCCCGGCGACCACTGTCCCAGGGCACGCAGGCGGTGATCGCGCTCGCCGGCCCAGTCACCCACATCACCGCCGGGCTGGCCGTTCTCGCCGTGATGGGCGTCAACCCGCTCGACCAGGTGAGCTGGCATCGGTCGGCGGCCACCCAGGCGATCTGGTGGGCGGGGCCGGCGATCGGGTTGTTCAACCTCCTGCCGGTGCTCCCCCTCGACGGCGGCAACGTCGTCACCAGCCTCGTCGAGCGTGTGATGCCCGGGCGGGGACGGCGGGTCATGGTCTACGTCAGTCTGGCGATCACGGTCGGAGTCGCCGTCTGGTACGTCGTCTCGTCGGACCGGCGCGGGTTCACCGTGCTCATCGGGTTCCTCGTGCTGATGCAGCTGCAGCTGTTCTTCGACGATCGGGCGCGCCGCGCCGAGTCGCCGTTCGACAAGGCACTCGCCGCGCTCCGGGCGGGGGACACCGAGAAGGCCAGGCGGACGATGGTCAGCGGGCTCCAGCGGCCTGGCGGGCACCGAGTGGTGCCCCGCACGCTCGACGACGCGGGCACGCGTCAACTGCTCGTCCTGCTCCCCCGCCCGTTGCCGTACGGCGACCCGTTCAACGAGTACGTGCTGGGCAACCTGCTCCTCCGCACCGGCGCCTACGACGAGGCGGCGCGGTACGCCGCCGACTCGTACGGACGCGAGCCCCGCCCGATGATGGCGGCGACGGTGGCCAGGGCCGCAGGAGCCCTGGGCGACGACGACACCGCCGTGCGGTGGCTGCGCGCCGCGGCCAGCGGCGAGACCTCCCCGGACGGGCTGGCCAACGTGATCGACAGCGCCCCCGAGCTCGCCGCCGCCCGCCAGCGCGCCGACGTGATGGCCCTCCGCCGATCGCTCGACGCCGCCAGGTCCTGATCCCCATCTGGGCGGGAATCGTCCCAGATCCGGATCTGGGCGGGATTCGTCTCAGGTGTCGCGACGGATCCCGCCCAGATGTGGGGGCGGGTCGCCGAGTTCGATGCCGCGCTTGACGTATGCCAGCGCCCGAGTGCCACGAACGCTGGTCAACGCACCGACCTCGAGGCCGTCGGCGAGCACCGGATCGCCCGGCTTGGCGCGTGCGTCGACCGTGAGGATGCGCAGGCGGCGGGGCGCCTCCGCTCCCCGCGAGTCCATCCGCTCGACCAGCTCCTGACCCGGGTAGCAGCCCTTCCTGAAGTCGACCGCCACCGGTACGACTCCGGTCTCGCCGGGGATCTGCTCCCCGGGCACGATCTCGGCGCCCATCGCGGGCCAGCCGGCCTCGATCCGCGCCCTCTCGAGTTCGCCGCCGGATCCGGCAACGATCCCGCCGGGCGGCTGCGGATCCGGCCCGAGCACGTCGAAGTCGTGGTCCCACCATCCGACGACGGCACCGTCGGGGATCGCCTCGCCATCGGTGCCGCGGACGGCGAGACACCGCCACGTCAGCGGCTCGACGTCGGCGTTGACGCGGATCTTGAACCGGTTGATCCGAGCCAGCAGCTCGTCGCCGAACCCGGCGTCGGTGTCCAGCACGTACGTCTCGTCGTCCGTGTGCCACACCCGGGCGAGCACGTCGACCCGCCCATTCGGCTGGAGCAGCAACGTCCATCGGCTCGCGCCCACGCCCAGTGACCGCAGCTCCTGCGAGATCTGACCCTGCAGGTACGTCAGCGCGTCGGGCCCGGACACCTGCACGGCATCCCGTGGCACCTCGACCCAGAACGGCGTGTTCGCCATCGGGCCAGTTTGGCGGCCGGCGAGCCGTGACACACTCTCGCAGTGCCCAGCGACGTCAACGCTCTCGCCCGGCGCGCCGTCGACGTGGCGGTCCAGTTCGCCCGCCGGGCCGGCCGGCTCGCCGTCGGCGTCGCGCTGTTCGTGGCCGTCGTCGCCCTGAGCACGTACCTGATCGGACTCGCCGCGCTCTCGGGCAGCGCCCGCTCCGGTTGGGTGCTCATCGGCGGGGCGCTGGTGATCGTCGCCGTCGGCGCCCCGCTGCTCGCCTGGTGGCGGCTCCACCGCGTCCGTCGCCACGCCAACGAGCTCGTCGACGACGTGCGGCGCCTCATCACCGGGAACCCGGAGGCCGAGCGGGTCGTGATCGACACCGTGGAGGCCCAACCCGCTCCAACGGCAGCGCCGAGCGGTCGGCAGGAACTAACGGTCGTCGGCACCCAGCAGTTCTACCGACTGCGGACGATCAGTCTCGGCACGACCAACCTGCGGCAGCTGCCGTCAGCGTTGTACGCCCTGACCTCGTTCCCCGCCCTGCTCGCCATCGCCCTGCTGCTGACCGTGGTGTTCGCGGTGCTCGGCTTCGTCTTCCTGCTCGTCTGGCTCTTCTGACGCCGGGTTACGCGACGGTGCCGGCGGCGCGCCGGGCGGCGGTCATCCGCCGGGCCGCCGGGATCGCGGCGAGGAGCGCGGCCGCCTTGTTGCGGCACTCCAGGTCCTCGTCTTCCGGATCCGAGTCGGCGACGATGCCGGCGCCCGCCTGCAGGCTGGCCCGGTGGGGGCCGACGAACATCGTGCGGATCGCGATCGCGGTGTCGAGGTTGCCGCTCCAGTCGAGGTAGCCGACCACCCCGGCGTACGGACCTCGCTTCACCGGTTCGAGCTCGTCGATGATCTCCATCGCCCGCACCTTCGGCGCGCCGCTCACCGTGCCCGCCGGCAGCGTGGCCCGCAACACGTCGATCGGACCGAGCCCCTCGACCAGGTCTCCGGACACCTGCGACGTCAGGTGCATCACGTGGCTGTACCGCTCGAGGGTCATCAGCTCGTCGACGTGCACGCTCCCGAACCGTGCCACCCGCCCGACGTCGTTGCGGGCGAGGTCGACCAGCATCACGTGCTCGGCCCGTTCCTTCGGGTGTTCGGTGAGCTCCGCCGCCATGCGCCGGTCGTGCTCCTCCGTCCGCCCGCGCTTGCGGGTTCCGGCGATCGGTCGCGAGATGACCTTGCCGTCGACCAGCCGCACCATCGGCTCCGGCGACGACCCGACGATCGTCAGCTCCGGATGGCGGACGAAGTACATGTACGGGCTCGGGTTGATCTGCCGCAACACCCGGTAGACGTCGAACGGGTCGGCATCGAGCTGGAGGTCGTAGCGCTGGGCGAGCACGACCTGGAAGATGTCGCCGGCGACGATGTGCTCCTTGGCGACCTCGACCGCCTGCTGGTACAGACCGTCGGGCATCGAGCTCTTCGTGTCCGGGAGCTGGTCGTCGGCCGAGGGCGGCTCGACGGGGATGTAGGGCAGCGGCCGGGCCAGGTTGGCGACCCCCCTTTTGATGCTCGCCGCCGCGGCGTCGAACGCGAGGTCCACGGCGTCGGCGGAGAGGTCGAGAACCGGCACGCTCTCGATCAGCGTGACCCGCTGCCGCCAGTGGTCGAAGGCGGCCAGCGAGCCGATCATGCTCATCACCGCGTCGGGGTAGTGATGGTCGTCGTCAGGCACCGCAGGGAGCCGCTCGACCTCGCGGACGACGTCGTAACCGAGGTAGCCCATCAGCCCACCGTGAAGTGGGGGCAGTTCGGGCAACGCCGGCGCCCGGTACGCGGCGAGCAGGTGCTCGATCGCGGCGAGGATGCCCCGGTCGCGGGGCACGGCGACCGGCAGGTCACCGACCACGTTCACCACTCCGTCGCGGAGCGTCAGCGTGGCGACCGGGTCGCGCCCGACGAACGAGAACCGGCTCCACCGTTCGCCGTGCTCGACGGACTCGAGGAGAAAGCCTGGGCCGTCGCCGACAAGCTTGGCGTACGCCGCGACCGGAGTCTCGAGATCGCCGAGGACCTCGCCCCACACCGGCACGACCGTGTGGTCGCGGGCGAGGGCGCGGAACTCGTCCCTAGTCGGCCGGAGCTTCATCGTCGTCCCCGAAGCGGCGGAAGAAGCACGAGTAGGCGCCGGTGTGGCAGGCACCGTTGCCCTGTTGGTCGACGCGGAACAGCAGCACGTCGCCGTCGCAGTCGTAGAACGCCTCGCGGACGTACTGGACGTCGCCGCTCGTGTCGCCCTTGCGCCACACCTCCTGGCGGCTCCGGCTCCAGAAGACCATCCGGCCCTCGGCGAACGTCGCCCGCAGCGTGTCGGCGTTCATCCACGCCATCATCAGCACCGTGCCGTCGAGGTCCTGCACGATCGCCGGCACCAGCCCCCGGTCGTCGAACTTCACCGCGGCGAGCTGCGCCTCGGTCGGCGCGATCGACGTCTCCCGGGTCACAGGTACAGGCCGGTAGACGCCTCGATGCGCTCGGCGGCCACCGCGTGGAGGTCACGCTCGCGCAACATGATGTAGTCGCAGCCCTGCACCTCGACCTCGTAGCGGTCCTCGGGGCTGAACAGCACCAGGTCGCCGACCTCAGCGGCCCGCACGTTGCCCCCGAGCGCGACGACCTCGGCCCACACCAGGCGCTTGGCCATCTGCGCGGTCGCCGGGATCACGATGCCGCCCTGGCTGCGGCGCTCGCCGTCCTTGTCCGGGATGCGCACGAGCAGCCGGTCGTTGAGCATCTTGATCGGGAGTTTCTCGAGTCGTTCGAGGGTGCCGGCCACGACATTGAGGGTACCGCCCGGTGCCGCGGCCGAGTGCCGCCGTGCATCGGCGCGGCCACCGTTGACATTTCGGAAATTCTTCCGCGATGCGTAGACGAAGGGGAACTGGTGTTTGTAGGCTCGCGCGTATGTACGGGAACGGTGTCGTCGATCTGATGGCCCAGCTGGCCACCACCGACCCGTTCTGCTGCGACCGCGACGGCCTCGCCGACCTCGTCGCCAAGACCCAGCGGGTGCGCAGCTGGTTGGACGCCCTCGACGCCCGCATCGCCCTCCGCGCCGATCAACTGAGCGTGCAGGGCGGGTCCGAGTCGGCCGCCACCGTGCTGGCTGGCGGCGGTCGCCGCTCGACCAAAGACGTCGAGGCGGCAACACAGCGGGCGGGGGTGTGCGCCTCGATGCCCGCCTTCCACGATGCGCTGGTCGCCGGAGCGGTGTCAGCGGGCCATGTCGACGCCGTCGCTCGGGCCGCCGGTCAGTTGGATGACGACGGTCGCAGCCGGCTGCAAGAGCGCGTGGGCTCGCTGGTCGAGTCGGCGACCGCGATGCCGGTCGAGGCGTTCGAGCGGGAGTGCCGAGATCTGGCCCGAATCCTGGCGCGGGACGAAGGTGTGTCTCGGCTCGCTCAGCTGAAGAAGCAACGCCGGCTGAGGCGGTGGATCGACCGCCAGTCGGGGATGTGCAAGACGTTGTTGGAGCTCGATCCGGAGTCCGATGGCAAGGTTTCAGCCGCATTGTCGGCGGCGTTAGCCGCCGAACAGGCGAAACCCCAATGCGCCGACCTCACGTGGGACCAGCTCCAGGCCGACGCCTTGGTCGGGCTGATCACTGGCGCGCAGACACTCGATCAACGGGTGCCGGAGCTGTCGGTGCTGATCGACCTCGACACGTTGCAGTCCGGGTTGCACGACCACTCGGTGTGCGAGACCTCCGAGGGCAACCCACTGCCGCCCGAGACCGTGCGCCGACTCGGGTGCGACGCCGACATCATCCCCATCGTCCTCGGCAGCCACAGCGAAGTGTTGGACGTCGGCCGGGAGCAACGACTCGCTACCCGGGCTCAACGGCGGGCGCTGCGAGCGATGTACCGCACCTGCGCCTACCCGGGGTGTCAGGTGGGATTCGACGCCTGCCGCATCCACCACGTCCACTGGTGGGAGCACAACGGCCTGACCGCGCTCGAAAATCTGCTCCCGCTGTGCTCGGTTCACCATCACCTCGTGCACGAAGGCGGCTGGACCCTCACCCTGCACCCCGACCGCACGATCACCCTGCACCGCCCCGACGGCACACTGTTCTTCGAGGGCTCCACCGTCGATCGGAGCGACAGACCGCCCATGCCGTCGCGCGCGCCCGAGGCGACCCACGCCGACCAGGACGCGACGCCGAGCTACGTCCACCGTGACGTCGAAGAGACTCAGGCGGCAATTGCCGAGACGCTGGCCCTGATCGCGAAGCGGGAGGCCGTCGAACCGACCTTCGCCGCCGACGCACCGGAGCCCTTCCTCAGCCGGCCACCGCCGACCGCGAAGGTGGTCTGAGACGCGACCCGTCGCGGCTGGAGGGCGGCGCGAGAATCGCGCCCGGAGTCGCTCCTCGACGTGGAGGCACCGCCGTGGTCTATCGAGTGCTCGCGGACTTGGTCGTCGTCTTCCACCTCGCGTTCATTGCCTTCGTGGCCATCGGCGCCCTGCTGGCGTGGCGGTGGCCGGGGTTGGTGCGCGTCCACGTGCCCGCGGTGGTATGGGCGGCGGCGATCGTGACGATCGGGTTCACGTGCCCGCTCACGCCGCTGGAGAAGATGCTCCGGCGGCGCGCGGGAAGCACGGCCTACGCCGGCGGATTCATCGACCACTACCTCACGGGCGTCATCTATCCCGGGCGCTACCTCGGCCTCGCCCGCGCCCTCGTCTTCGTGTTGATCCTGGTCGGCTATGCCGGCGTGGCGCTCAGAGCTCGCTCAGGCTCCCGTGTCGGTGGCGAAGTCGAACGTCGCCACCACCGCAGACCCAGGTGTTCCGTCGGCCTTCTGCGGCGTGAAGCTGTGCGTGACCTTGGCGTACCTGAGATGCACCACGTCGAGCGGAGCCCCGTCACCCTCCGAAGGAGCCTCGTCGAACGAGGCGACCCGGACGTTCTGGAGGGTCAGTTTGACGTAGACGAAAGGGTCGAAGCCCAGCTTGGCGACCTCGAGCACGACGCTGGTGATGGCCGTGCCCTTTGCGCAGGCCAGGAACAGCTTGGGCGAGGCAATGCTCGACCGGGCCACGAACACGAAGTCGGCGGGCTTCGACTTCGAAGCCGGTGAGCCGCTCGTCGAAACCAGTGGGTTCACGGAGGTCGACGCCCCCCAGGAGAAGGTGAGCAGGTCGATCCAGCCGGCGTGCCGACTGTCGGTCGAGCTGCCGGGGATATTGGTGACCTTGAGGAAGTACGCGCTCGAGGGGTTGGTGGGAATCGGCGCCGCGGCTTCGCCGGCGAACCCCGGGGCGAATGCCCCGAGCGCCCCCGCCCCGAGCGCACCCGCCAGCAACGCGCGTCGAGTCGCCACCGCGTCGGTCATGTCAGTCATCGCCCGCTCCAATCCCTCCATCGTCCCGCGCTGACGGTAGCGCCCTGGCACACTCGGGAGATGGCGATTCCCGCGCTGCGAGACCGATTCCCCGGCGTCGGCGAGGGCTGGGCCCGCTTCGACGGCCCCGCCGGCACCCAGATGGTCGACACCGCGATCACGGCCATGGCGGACTGGGCGGCCAGCGGACGCAACGCCAACAGTGGTGGCCCGTTCGCCGCCGCCGAGGAGACCGACGCCCTCCTCGAGGGCACCCGGGCGACCGTCGCGGACCTGCTCGGAACGACTCCGGACACGGTCTGCTTCGGGGCCAACATGACGACCCTCACGCTCGCCTTCACCCGCGCCGTCGCCGTCACCTTGCGGCCCGGCGATCGCGTCGTCGGCACCCGCCTCGACCACGACGCCAACGTCACGCCGTGGCGGCTGGCGTGCGAGGCGAGCGGCGCCGAGCATGTGCTCGCCCCGTTCGACCCGGCGACCGGCGTGCTGGACCCCGCTGCGGTCACCGACCTCATCGACAGCCGCACCCGGTGGGTGGCGGTCACCGGGGCGTCGAACCTCCTCGGCACGATCCCCGACCTCGGCCCGATCATCACCGCCGCCCACCATGCCGGGGCGCGGGTGTTCGTCGACGCCGTGCACCTCGCCCCGCACCGCCGAATCGACGTCGCCCACCTCGGGTGCGACGCCCTCGTGACCAGCCCGTACAAGTGGTACGGGCCTCACGCCGGTGTGCTCGTCGTCCGTCCGCAACTGCTCGACGAGTTACCTGTGGCGAAGGTTCGACCCGCCCCCGACCACGGCCCCCGCCGCTGGGAGACCGGCACGCCGAGCTTCGAAGCCATCGCCGCGGTCGGCGCCGCCGCCGAGTTCCTGCTCGAGCAGTCGATGGAGCGACTCTCCGCGTCCGAGGCCGCGGTGTTCACCCCGCTCATCGACGGACTCGCCGCCATCGACGGTGTGCGCGTGTGGGGACCGACGGATGGCTCCCCGCGCACCCCGACGGCGGCGTTCACCGTCGCCGGCAAGCACCCCGACGAGGTGGCGACGGCGCTCGCCCGCGACCAGATCGCCACGTGGGCCGGTCACTCGTACGCGCTGGAAGCGGTCGACCAGCTCGGCCTGCGCGAGTCGGGCGGGATCGTTCGAGCCGGCGTCGTCGCCTACATCGACGACGGCGACGTCGCCCGGCTCCTCGCCGCGGTGGAGAAGGTCGCCGCTAGCGGCTGACCGCGGTGTCGATCCGGGCGAGCAGCTCGTCGTCGAGGAGCGGGATCACGTCGAGGGCGGCGAAGTTCTCGGGCACCTGGCTCGGCCGGCTGGCCCCGGTGATCACCGTCGACACGTTCGGGTTCTTGGCGCACCAGGCGATCGCCAGCTGCGCCATCGTGCATCCGAGCTCCTCGGCGATCGGACGAAGCCGCTCGACCCGGGCGAGCGCCCGCTCGTCGGTGAGCTCCTTGGCGAGCCAGCCGTAGCCCTCCAGCGCGCCGCGCGAGTCCTCCGGGATCCCGTCGCGGTACTTGCCCGTGAGCAGACCCGAGGCCAGCGGACTCCACGTCGTCTCCCCGTAGCCGACCTCGGAGAAGAGCCGGGCGTACTCGCGCTCGACCCGGCGCCGGGACAGCAGGTTGTACTGCGACTGCTCGGTGACCGGCTTGTGCAGGTGGTGCCGCTCGGCGATCTCGATGGCGCCCCGGATCTCGTCGGCGCCCCACTCACTCGTACCCCAGTAGAGGGCCTTGCCGGACGACACGATGTCGCTCATCGCCCACACCGTCTCCTCCAGGGTCGTCTCGGGATCCGACCGGTGGCAGTAGAGGATGTCGACGAAGTCCTGTTGCAGCCGCTCGAGCGAGCCGTCGATCGCCTGCATCAGGTACTTCCGGTTGAGCGTGTTCTCCATGTTCGGGCCCTCGTGCAGGCCCCAGTACACCTTGGTGGTGAGCAGGTACGACCACCGCGGCCAGCCCAGCTCGGTGAGCGCGCGGCCCATGATCGCCTCGCTCTCGCCGCCGGCGTAGCTCTCGGCGTTGTCGAAGAAGTTGCACCCGGCGTCGCGCGCGGCCTGCATGCACTCCATCGCCATGTCGTCCTTGATCTGGGTATCGAACGTCACCCACGAACCGAACGACAGCACGGACACCTTGATGCCGGCGCGCCCGAGCCGGCGGTACGTCATCTCAGCGGACATGACGGGAACCCTAGGCGGGGCGGACCGTGATGCCGCGGCTGGCCATCAGCTCCTTGGCCGCGGCGATCGAGTGGTCACCGAAGTGGAAGATCGAGGCGGCCAGCACGGCGTCAGCGCCACCGACGAGGATCCCGTCGACGAGATGCTCGAGCGTGCCAACGCCCCCACTGGCGATCACCGGCACACCGACGGCCCCGACAACCGCCCTCGTCAGTTCGAGGTCGAACCCGTCCCCGGTCCCGTCGCGGTCCATCGACGTGAGCAGGATCTCACCGGCGCCGAGCGCGGCCGCGTCGGCGGCCCACTCGATCGCGTCGTTCCCGGTCGGTGTGCGCCCGCCGTGGATGTAGACCTCGAACCCACCCGGCCGTCGTTTGGCGTCGATCGCACAGACGACGCACTGGGTGCCGAACTCGCCGGCGATCTCGCTGAGCAGCCGGTGCCGCTCGACGGCCGCGGTGTTGACGCTGACCTTGTCCGCGCCGGCGCGCAGGAGCCGCCGGGCGTCCTCGATGGTGCGCACGCCGCCGCCCACGGTGAGCGGGATGAACACCTCCGAGGCGGTGCGGTAGACGACGTCGACCATCGTGTCGCGCCCGTCGCTGGACGCGGTGATGTCCAGGAACACCAGCTCGTCCGCCCCCTCCTCGTCGTAGCGGGCCGCGAGCTCGACCGGATCACCGGCGTCACGCAGGTCGACGAAGTTGGTGCCCTTGACCACCCGACCGCCCGTGACGTCGAGGCACGCGATCACCCGGGCGACGTTCACGCCGTCGCCGCCATGGTCGCCAAGGCCTCGCCCACCGTGAACCGTCCCTCGTACAGCGCCCGACCGACGATGATCCCGTGCAGTCCGCCGATCGCCGACAGCGCGCGCAGGTCGTCCAGCGTGCCGACGCCTCCGCTCGCGATGACGGGCACGGCGGAGGCCGCGACGGCCGCGGCCAGCCCGGCCACGTCGGGCCCGGCCAGCGAGCCGTCACGTTCGATGTCGGTGATGACGAACGCCGACGCGGACGGGAACCCGCCGAGGGCGTCGGTCAGGGCGACGTCGCTGGACTTCGTCCAGCCGTCCACGGCGAGCAGGCCGCTGCGGTGGTCGAGGCCGATCGCGACCGGCACAACGGCCGCGACCTCGTCGACCAGCCCAGGGGCACGCACCGCCGCCGATCCCATCACGACGCGGCTGACGCCGACGTCGGCCAGCGCTTTCGCCGCGTCGAGCGAGCGGACCCCGCCGCCGACCTGCACCGCCGAGCTCGGCGACACGACATCGACGATCGCCTCCACGACGTCCCGGTTGCTCCGTTCGCCGGTGAGGGCGGCGTCGAGGTCGACGACGTGGATCCAGGTGGCACCCTCCGCGCAGAGGCGCGCCGCCACGTCCACCGGGTCGTCGGAGTACACGGTCTCGAGCGAGTAGTCGCCCCGGAGCAACCGCACGACACGACCGTCGCGCAGGTCGATCGCCGGGTACAGGGTGGTCATGCCGTGCGGGCGGTGGCGAGGAAGTTGGCGAACAAGCGCTTGCCGTCCGCCGCCGACTTCTCCGGGTGGAACTGGGTGGCGAACACGTTGCCCTGCCGGAACGCCGCGTTCACCACTCCGCCGTAGTCGCACATCGCGACGACGAGCGCCGGGTCGCGTGGAACACCGTGGAGGGAGTGGACGAAGTAGAACCACGGCCTCCGCGGCAGTCCGGCGAACATCGGCTCCTCGGGGACCAGGACGTCGACCTGGTTCCATTGCATCTGCGGGTGCTTCACACCCACCGCGAGCCGCCGGACGGTGCCCGGGATCACGCCGAGACCTCGCAAGCCGGGCGCCTCTTCGCTGGCGTCGAACAGCATCTGGGTCCCGATGCAGATGCCGAGGAACGGTCGCCCGGACCCGATCGCATCGAGGACCGGATCCTCCAGTCCGGTCGTCCGCAACGCACCCATGCACGCGCCGAACGCGCCGACACCGGGCAGGACCACCGCCGCGGCATCAGCGATGAGCCTTCGATCCGCGGTCAGCCGGGCGTCGGCGCCGTGGGCGGCGAGCGCCTTCTGCGCCGAGTGGAGGTTGCCGATCCCGTAGTCGCAGACCGCGATCAACGGTCCGGTCACAGGACTCCCTTCGTCGACGGCACGCCGCCCATGCCGTCGACGCGGACAGCATCACGGAGGCAGCGGGCGTGCCCCTTGAACGTGGCCTCGATGATGTGATGGG